>JADGRE010000035.1 GCA_017881185.1 Pseudomonadota bacterium
CGCAGACGGAGCACGAGCGCCGCGCGGACCTGAGAGCAGGCCGGCGCGGCGCGTAGACGGTGGCGAAGTGGTTGTCAGCTCTGCGGTGCGCGCAGCGACCGACGCCGATCATGAGGCTGCTTTGCGGTCACGACCAAGCGTGGTGCCAGCAGCGCGCCGGAGCAGTTGTCGACACTGTCTCGCTGTTCTTGGGTGCCGCGGTGCCGTCGATGATCGGGCCGACGACACCCGGCACCGAGCGCGAGCGGGTTTCCCCGACGCACAGATCCCGGCCGCGCTCGCGTACGCCGGCCACAAGTCCTGAGCTGGAATCCGGCGTGCGCCTGGCCGAATTGGCCAAATCTTCCCTGTTGCGGTACATGAACCACGAACGCTCGGGCAGAGTCGGTGCTCACCGCCATGTCGACCACCGCCGTGAAAAAGATGAAGACCGCGCTGCGCACCCTGGTGGTCTGCGCTCTGCTCGCCTGCAGCGGTGCAAAGCACGACGCGCCGAGAGGCGCTGCGGCTGCGGGATCGGGTGCCGATGCTGCCATGGCGGACGCGTCCGCGAGCGCAGGTTCCGCAGGCAGCCACGACACCACCGACGCAGCGACATCGAGTGCTGGCACCTCGAGCACGGCCTTGGACAGCGGCATGGACCTCGACGCTGGCAACGAACCCGCGGGCGAGTCTGTCTGTGGCACGGCTGATGAAGGCGCGGTGATCACGCTGGCATGCAAGAGCGGTCAGATCATCGATCGCATCGTGTTTGCGAGCTACGGCGCACCCACCGGTGCGTGCGGAGCCTTCGCGACCGGCACGTGCAACGCGACTACGTCGGTATCGGTCGTCGAACAGCTGTGCCTCGGTCGCGCAAGCTGCAGCGTGCCCGCAACGAACGGCGCCTTCGCCGATCCATGCAATCGCGTCGCCAAACGCCTGGCCGTGGAAGCCGTGTGCGTCGTGGGCGCGCCCGTCGAGCCGATGCAACCGTTCAAAGGTGTGGCGAACTCGCCGTGCGCTGCACGCACTGCGCTCGGCGTGTCTTGGTACTACAACTGGGGCGCCGACGAGTCGGAGCCTTGCGCCTCTCCCCAAGTTGGCGGCGAGTTCGTGCCGATGATTTGGGGCGCTCAAACGGCCGCCAAGATCCAGAGCGCAATCACAGGCTTCGTCGGCAAGGGCTACGCGCACGTCCTCGGGTTCAACGAGCCCGACCACAGCGACCAAGCGAACATGAGCGTCAGTGCTGCGATCACCCTGTGGCCCGCGTTCGACAACGCGGCGATCAAGCTCGTTAGCCCCGCGGCTGCGTCGGACGGACGGCCGTGGGCGGCAGACTTCATGACGCAGGTGGGCACGAACGGCCTGCGCGTCGACGTGCTTGCGACCCACTGGTACGGCTGGAACGCCGGCTCGTGCGATGCCAAGGCCGCCGGGCTCGAGAACCACATCGCCTGGGCAGAGGGCGTCGCCGGCAACCGCCCGATCTGGCTCACCGAGTGGGGCTGCCTCAACCAAAGCGCGCCCGACGAAAACACCGTCGTCGCCTTCTACCAAGGCGCGCTAGCCGTCTTTGCGAGACACCCACGCGTCCAGCGCTACGCGTGGTACCCGTGGGCGACGAACTGCGGGCTGGTCAACTCCGACGCGACGCTGACTGCGCTCGGCAAGGTGTACGCGGCCGCGCCGGCGTATCGATAGGTGTTGACTCCGCCTCTCCGGTCGTAATCCTGAGTCTAGTTTGATCTTCATTGCGCGCCTTGAAAGCAGGCCGATTCTCATCGGAGAGCCGGCTTGCTCAGACGCCCCGCTATTGAGGCGCGGGTGCTGGGGCCGCCGGTTTGATCGTCGCGGTGCTCGCGTCGAGGCGGGCGATCGCAGCGAGGCTGCCGAGCTCGCGTGCGCGATACCATGCGTAGCGCGCTTGCAAGATGTGCCCTTGCAGTGCCTGGGCGTCGCCCAGCAACAGGTGCGTGTCGGCGACGCCCGGTGCCGCCACCAATAAGCGCCCCGCCCACAGCAGCGCGCGCGCGCCATCCTTGCGAGCCAGCTCGTTGCGACACAAACCCGAGAGCGCACGTGATGCACCCGGGTCGCGCTCGAGCGCTAGCAGGTAGCGAGCCTCCGCCTCTGCGTAGCGGTGCTGCGCCTGCAGGCGATCACCCTGGTCGAGCCAAGTCGCCACGCCTTCGGTGGTCGGTGGGCTCGCAGCGGCTGCGGACGCCGCCGGCGACGTTCTTTCCGCCGCCGTCAGCTGCGTCAGCGCGGGGCGCAGCTCCAGCACCCTACGATCGGGCGCGTAGCTAGACCACACCACGATTGCGCCGGCACACAGCGCGGCCAGCGCGGCGACCCAAGCTTGCACGGCCTCTGCGCTGCGCGTGTGCGGTGGCCGGCTGTGCTCGCGCGCAGCACTCGGGCCGCTCTCGACGGCTGCGTCGTGCACGGTGGCGGCGACCAGCTTGATGCCGTCGACCCGCGGCAGGCGCGGCGGCGGCGGGATGCGCGACACCAACTTGGTCAGCGGTGGCACCCCGCCAGCTTCTGGGTCGTGGGCCTCGGCATCGGGGCGATCGACGTTCAATCGGTCGACCTCCGCACTGCGCGAGCTTGTTGGTCGTGGCGCTGGCGGCTGCTCGCTCAAGACCCGGTCCTCGCTGGTCTCCTGCGCTTTCATCTTCGTCGGCAGCGGTTCGGAGGGCTTCGGTCAGGCTACATGAACAGCAGATTTATTCAACCTGTACATAGACTTGCGTCGTTTCTCACCGCGCGCTTGGTCGGCTGCCGCACGCTTTTGCGCGCAGTCGGGGGCGGGCGCGATAGGGTGCGCTGGCTGGCAGGTGTGCAGGCGTAGCCCCGTGGGTGCGGCGGCGGCGCGGCACTTCCGCTTCACTGTAGGAGTGTCGCCGATGACCGGAGTGAAACGCTTGACGGCCGTCGTGCTGGGCCTGCTGGTACACGCGACCGCCCAACCCGTGCACGCTCAGCCGAGCGCGGCATCCACTGTAGCGCCGGATGCGGCGGCGAGCGGCGCTGCTGCCACGAGCGCGGCACCTGCTGCAGCGCCCGCGGCACCCGCCGCAGCGAGCGCTGGCACGCCAACACCAACGCCCGCGCCCGCAGCTGCATTCGCTCAACCTGCGGTGCTCGGGCCCACCGAAAAGGGCTTCCCCACACCCGCGCCCACCCCGGCCCCCGCGCTGCCGCCGTCAGCAGCAACGCCAGTCGCGACGGGCGCTGAGGTTGCGCCGCCGACAGCTGCAGTGCCGGCGCGCGCCGAGCCCGCGCAACCGGCAGCTGCCGACGCCGTGGTGTGGCACTTCTCGCCGGGTCACGGGCTCATGGCCCGGTCGAACGACGGCAAGTTCTCGTTCAGCGTGGGCTTGCTTGGCCAGTTCCTCGAGGAACTGCACCTGCCGCACGCCAGCTCGGCCGCCAACCGCAACTACCTGCTCATCCCGATGGCGCGCGCCATCTTCTGGGGCAACCTCTTCACGCCAGACTTTCGCTATCGCCTGGAGCTGGGCTTCTCGGGCAGCGAGCTGGGCAGCGAGCCCGCCAACGTGGTCTCGGACGACGGCCAACAGCTGGTCGACAGCTCCGGCAAGGCCTTCATGTTCATCAGCGACCGCGATCTGGTCTCGCAGTCGCCGATTCTCGATTTCTACGTGGAGCTGACGCAGCTGCGCGACGCCCAACTGCGCGTCGGTCAGACCAAGGTTCCATTCGGTCGCGAGACGTTGATCGCCGACGGCGAGCTTTCCTACGTGCGGCGCTCGCTTGCCAGCCTCGAATTCGATTTTGCGCGCGACATCGGTATCGGCCTGCACTCCGACGAGCTCTTTGGCCTGTCGTGGCTGCGCTACTACGCGGGCGTCTACAGCGCGGAGCTGCGTAACAGCACGTTGCAGTCACTGGGTGCGGGGGATCTGGGTCTCTTGTACGTCGGTCGGCTGGAGCTCATGCCGCTCGGGGCCGTCTCGAACACGCCGCGCGAGCTGGACGCGGGGTCCAGCAACTCGCGCGACCCGAAGCTGAGCTTGGGCGTGGCGTACGCCTTCGTGCAGAGCGACGCCTCGGGCCCGTATGCGCGACAGGCCTTGGGCCACACGCTCGGGCCGCTCGCGACCGTGCCCATGGTGGACTTCAACACCCACAACTTCACGGCCGATGCGCTCTTGCGGGTGCAGGGCCTGTCGGTCTTGGGCAGCGTGCACTACCGCAAGGCGGCCCCCAGCGGCCTGCCAGGTGGTGCGCGCGACGGCGTCGGGCTGAGCGTGCAGGCGGGCTACTTGCTGGACGAGCGTTGGCCGCTCGAGGTGGTCGGCATGTACTCGCAGCTGCGCAGGAGCGGCGCCGCCAGCGACCTCGATGCGGCGAACGAGCTGGTGTTCGGTCTCAACTACTACCTGCAAGGGCACGCGCTGAAGCTGCAGGCCGACTATGCGCACCTGTGGCTGCACACGATCGCCGGCAGCGACGACAACCGCCTGCGCCTGCAGTTGCAGGTGGCGCTGTAGCGGTCCGCGTCACAGCAGCGTCGCCTTGTCGCTGCGCAAACGCCTCACTAATGACGATGTCACCGCGTTGTCACTTGTGTGCCATCGTTTCGCACCTTGCCCGGCCTATCAACGCCACGAACCAAACACGGAGACGGCGTTTTCATGAGAAGAACGAGCTCAACTTCACTGGCCACCGCAGGCGCTTTGGTCCTCGGCTTCGCGCTAGGCACGCCGGCTTCACCGGTCGCCGCGCAGGCCGCACCCACCGCGACGAAGGCGCCCGCGCCCGCTGCCACTGCAACCAAGCCGGCTACGCCCGCACCTGCCGCTGCAGCCAAGCCCGTGGTTGCTGTGCCTGCTGCTGCGCCGGCGCCCAGCGCGAGCGCACCCGCCGCTGCCGCGCCAACCAGCCCCGCACCCGCTGCCGCCGCGCCTGTCGCTGTCGCGCCCGCGCTTGCAACGCCAGCGGTCAGCGCTGCACCTGCGGCCGCGCCTGCCGCCGAGCCCGCGCCTGCAACGCCAGCTCCGCAGCCCGCGGCCAGCGTCTTCACTGCCGCCGATGGCGGCGGAGTCGTCATCCCGACGGCGCCCGCGGAAAAGGCGGCCGAGAAGCCAGCGGACAAGCCCACAGACTCCGCCTGGTTGCCCAAGTTCTACGGCTTCGTCGAAGCCGACATGATCTACGACACCACGCAGAGCTTCGACGACCTCGCGGGTAACGCGAACATCGCGCGCAAGGGCACCTACGCCGGCGACAATTCACGCTTCACCTTCGGTGCGCGCAACTCGCGCATCGGCTTCAAGCTGGCCGCGCCCGACTACCACGACGTGCACGCCAGCGCGGTGCTCGAGATGGACTTCCTGGGCAAGCAGCCCGCCGGCACCTCGGAATCGTCGGTGCTCACCAGCCCGCTGTTCCGCATCCGCCACATGGCTCTCAAGCTCGAGAACCCGTACGTGGATGTGCTCGTCGGTCAGTCCTGGCAGCTCTTCGGCTGGCAGCCGTATTTCCATCCCAACACGGTGGAGATCCAGGGCGTGCCCGGTCAGATCTACTCGCGCGCGCCGCAGCTCCGCCTGTCGCACGTGTTCAAGACCGATGAAGTGAACGTGGAGCTTGCGGCCGCGGCCGTGCGCCCCGCGCAACGCGACGTCGGCATGCCCGACGGGCAAGCGGGTGCGCGCCTGTACATCAACCACTGGAAGGGCCTGCGCACCACGGGTAGCACCGGCACCGCGGTGGACTCCGCCGCTGTCGGCGTCTCGGGTATCGCGCGTCGCTTGCGTTTGCCCGAGCTGTCGGGCGCGCCTTCCAAGGCGAGCGATCGCAACGGCTGGGGCGTGTCGCTCGACGCGCTCTTGCCCGTGATCTCGGCGACGCCCGAGGACCGCAGCAATGCGCTGACCCTGACGGGCTCGTTCATCCGCGGCGATGGTATCGCCGACCTGTTCACCGGCTTGACCGGCGGCATCGGCTACCCGTCGGCGCCCAACCCCACGATGGCGACGCCCGCCCCCACCTACAACCCGGGCCTCGACAGTGGCCTCCTGTCGTTCGACGCCAACGGCAACGCGCGCTTGGTGGGCTGGCAGTCGGTGATCGTCGGCCTGCAGTACTACCTGCCGATCGACAACGGCCATGTGTGGCTGTCGGCGAACTACTCGCAGATGCAGTCCGACAACGCGCTCGAGTTCACCAGCAGCACGGCCATGTCGCCCAAGAAGGTGTTCCACAAGTCGCAATGGGCCGACGGCAACCTGTTCTGGGATGCCACGCCGCAGGTGCGTTTCGGTCTCGAGGTGGCTTGGTTCCAGCAGAAGTACGGAGACGGCGCCAAGGCGCACGACGAGCGTGTGCAGCTGTCGAGCTTTTACCTGTTCTGAGACCAGCGCTCAGCCGCACGAACGAGACGGGCCCACGGCATCTGGTTGGATGCGCGGGCCCGTGCAGCGGCCTGCTGCGCCACGCTTCAGAACTTCACTTGCCCGCGCAGCCAGAACACGTTGTTGTCGATGCTCGGGTGCTCGAGGTTCAGCTGGTACGCCACAGTCAAGCGCAGCACGTCCACCGGAAACACGTGCCCCACGAAGGTGGCGGCCGACAACAAGTTGTTGCTCTTGCTGGTGTTCGGGTCGAAGAGCTCGCCGCGTGCGCCCAGGGCCACGAGCTTGCCGAGGTGCTGCGTGAAGCCCAGGTAGCCCGAGCTCTGGTTGGCATCGACGAGGTTGCCGGTGGCGACCTGCAGCGTGCCCTTCTTGACGAGCGCGAGCTTCGGATAGTCGCTCAGCTTGCTGCGGTCGAGGTTCTGCGCGACCACGCCCTCGGCGTAGAGCGCCAGCTCGCCGAGCACGGGCAAGTCGGTCGTGAAGGTCAGATCGAACGCCGCCGCACGGTGCTCGAAGTTCGCGTAGCCGTGGGTTTCGTCCACGGCGGTGGTCTTGGCGTCGTCGATGGCTGGCGGCAGGTAGCCCTGGCCGATCAAGCCCGAGATACCGAAGCGCAGGCCACCGAAGTGCAGGCCGATGCGGCCGACGAAGTCTTTGCTGGCGTTGGGATCGGTACCGGGGAACACCGCGTCGCTGATCGGATTGCCGTTGACTGCGACGAGTTGGTAGACGAGGTGTTGGTCGAACAAGTCGCCTTGCACGCGCACACCTACGTCGCGTGAGCCCGGGAAGAAGCGGTTGGCGCCCATGGTGCGCTCGACGAAGGGCAACACCGAGTCCGACTCCTGCACCTCGTAGCCGAAGGGAATGTAGAAGAGCCCTGCGGTGACCTTGGTCTTCACGCTGTTCGACCACGGCACGTACACGCTCAGCTCGGCTTCTTTCACGGTAACGCCCGCGGGGATGGCGTCGATGTTCAAGAGGAACTCGGCGGGGCCCTGCGTGTAGGTCGCGCGCAAGCGTGCGCGCCGCACCTCGAAGAGATCCTTGTTGAGCGGCTTGCTGGTGCTGTCGAGTCCGTCGTGCGAAGTGTCGTTGTGCACGTACTGAGCCTGTACGTAACCGGAGAACTTCAGGCGCGAGAGTGCGTCGACGCGCTGCTCGACGGCGTCGAGGCGCGCGGCGTCGCTGGTGGCGTCGGTCGCGGTTGGCGTCGCGCTGGCTGCAGCGGCAGCGGGGCTCGGCGCGGCAGCGGGCGTCGTGGTTGGTTGCCCAGCCGTTGCGGGTTCCGCCGCCGTCAGCGGCGTTGCAGTCGCGGCCGATGGGGTGCCGGGTGAGCTGGCGTCGGCGCTGCTACCGGCCGGGGCGTCGGCTTGCGCGGCCGCAGACGGCGCTGGCGGGGTCGACCCGGTCGCTGCTGACGGCGGCGTCGCAGGCGCGGGTGCTCCCGTCCCAGTGCTCGGCACGGCCTGTGCTCCGAGTAGGTGCGGCGCGGCGAGTGCCGCCATGAGCTGCAAGCCGAGCAGCGCGTGAAAGGAAAGACGTCGAGACATGAAGCAAGCTCCTCGCGCGATGGCGTGTTCGCGGCCGCTTAGAGCAGCATCCGTGCCAGGCCAGCCCGCGGCGAAAGTGCCCGTATATACCAGCATTTACGCCCAGCCGCGAAACGCCTCCGCACCTGTCACGGATTTTCCGTGGCATCTGCCGGCAGTCTGCGGGCGGTACCAGCGTCGGACACGGCGCTGAGGCTTGGTGGGTCAGCGGCGCACGGCTGGCGTTTGTCAGCCGTGGTCGGGCGTGCGCGCCAGCCACTTGGCGAAGGTCTTGTCGTCGATGCCGAGCTTCTCGGCGGTGAGCAGCTTGCGCTCGCCCAGCTGAGCGAAGGCCCACGCCACGTAGCGGCGCTGCATCTCGCGCAGCGGCAACACGGTGTTGCCGAACTGAATGCCGGTGTCGGGCTTGTGTTCGAGCGACACCGGCAGCTCCGCGAGTGCGACCTCGGCAGCGCGTCCGAGCAACACCGCGCGCTCGACCAAGTGTTCGAGCTCGCGCACGTTGCCCGGCCAGCTGTGCTCGAGCAAGCGCTTGATCGCGTCGTCGCCGAAGCGCTGCACGGGCGAGTCCGGGTGACGGGACTTGGCAGCGGCCAGGAAGTGCTCGAGCAACACGGGGATGTCCTGGCGTCGCTGGCGCAGCGCGGGCAGCTCGATGGTGACCACTTCGAGCCGATACATCAGATCTTCGCGAAACGCGCCGGCGGTGACACGCGCGCGCAGATCGCGATGGGTGGCCGCGATGACGCGCACGTCGATCTCGCGCTCGCGGTTGGAACCCACAGCGCGCACCACGCCATGTTCGAGCACACCCAGCAGCTTGGCCTGCAGCGGCAGGCTCAGCTCGCCGATCTCGTCCAAGAAACAGGTGCCGTGCTCGGCTTCCTCGAACAGGCCGACACGGTGCGAGCTGGCGCCGGTGAACGCGCCCTTGACGTGTCCGAACAGCTCACTCTCCAACAGGTTCTCCGGCAGCGCCGCACAGTTGACGGTGACGAAAGGGCCAGCCGCCCGTGCGCTCTCGGCGTGAATCGCTCGCGCCAACACTCCCTTGCCAGTGCCGGTCTCGCCGGTGATCAACACGGGTGCGTTGCTTGCCGCCACGCGCTCGGCGAGCTCATAGGTGCGGCGCATGCTCTCGCTCTGGCCCACCAGCTTGTCGAGCGACCAGCGGTCTTTGATGGCACGCTTGAGCGAGCGACTCTCGCGACGCAGCGTGGCGTCTTCGAACGCACGCTCGAGGAAGAGCGCCAGCTCCTCGATCTTGAACGGCTTGGTGAGGTAGTGGAAAGCGCCACGTCGGATCGACTCGACCGCGCTGTCGACGGCGCTGAACGCCGTCATGATGATGACTGGACGATCGGGCGTAACACGCCGCGACAGCGCGAGCAGCTCCAGGCCGTCGAGCTGGGGCATGCGCAAGTCGGTGACGAGCGCATCGAAGGGCTCGGACTCCAGGAGCTTTGCCGCCTGTAAGCTGGAACCCATGGGGACGGCGTCGTAGCCGCGCTCGGCGAGAGCGTCGGTCAGCATCTCGGCCATGGGCAGCTCGTCGTCCACGATCAGGATTCGGCGCTTGCTGGTCGCAGCTGGGGTGCGGCGGGTTGCCGTGCTCATGTCACACTCCGGAGGCCGGGTAGGTCGACACAGGCGCGCGTGCCGCGCACGAAACCCGCAGCGCTGAGGCTGGCGGCGTGCCTGGGCGAAATGCTGAGCGAGCCCTGATGGTGCTTGACGATCTCGTTGGCGATCGCCAGACCGAGGCCCGTGCCCAAGCCTTCGGGCTTGGTGGTGAAGAACGGCTCGATCGCACGTGCCGCGACCTCGGGTGCGATGCCGGAGCCGTCGTCGGTGACCACGAAGCTCACGCGACCGTCGTTGGCCTGCACCCGCAGCTCGACGTGCCCGCCCGCGTCGCAGGCGTCGCAGGCGTTGAGCAACAGGTTGATCAACGCTTGTTCGAACAGCCGCGGGTCGCACGCAATTTCGGGCAGCTCTGCGTCGGCGAGCACCTCCAACTGCACCGCCGCCTTGGCGAAGCGATGCTCGACCAGTGTGCGGCAGGCGTCGGCGAGGTCGCTTGGTCGCACGTGCTCGGTGCGCGGACGTGCGCCGCGTGCCAGGCCGAGGAAGCCACGGATCACCTGGTTGATGCGGTTGCCTTGCTCGATGATCGCTTCCACCGCACGGCGGCCGCGCTCGTCGCCAGCCAGCTTGGGTAGCACTTGTTCGGCACGGCCGATGATGACGCCCAGCGGCGTGGAGACCTCGTGCGCGATGCCGGTTGCGAGCGCACCCAGCGTGGCGAGCTTGTCTGCGCGCACCAGCTGCTCGTCGCGCTGTTGCACCAGTGCCGCGATGGCGAGCTCACGCGACAGCTCCAGTTGCTTGCGCTGTCTGCGCGCCGCGAGGCCGCCGAAAAGCAACACCAAGCCCGACGCCAGCGCGACGCTCAAGAGCAAGCGATAGCGCGCGCGTCGTTCGCGGTCGCGCTCGTTCTGCGCCGTGGCGACCACCACGACACTCAGCCCCGAGCCTGCGCCATCGAGGGACCACACGCCCGCCATCGCGACGCGCCGAGGAAGTCCGAGCGCGGCAGCTTCGTCGCGCCCCAGGCGGGCGGTGTGAGCGTGTGCGGCCGCAGCCTGCTCGAGGCTCGCGCTGCGCACCAGCTGACCCCGAGGGCCGACGAGGCCCTGCCCGGCACCTGCAACGAAGACGCGCAGGCCTTGGTGCGCCACCAGCGCACGCAGCTGCGTCACGAGCTGTGTCGGCGGCGTGTTTTGCGCGCCGACGCTCAGTAACAGCGCAAGGCCGTGGGCGAGCGTGGCTTGTTCGCGCGCGAGATCGGCCAGGGCCGCGTTGGATTCGCGTTCTTCGTCCCAGTAGGCGAGCGCCGCCACCAGCGCGATGCACACGGCCATCCCGACGCTGAGCGCTTGCGGTCGCAGGGAGCGGGTGGGTTGCACGGGCGCGGACCTCATCAGGAAGACCGCCGGTCGGCTGGACGCGAACATTGAGTGAGCTCTCCAGCAAGAGCTGAGCCGACGGGCTTTTCGCAGCAGATTGTGCCATCTGCGCGCGTGCGAGGCTCGTTTCGGCGGAGATTCTCCCGCGGGTAGTCGGAGTTTCTCCGACTGCCAGGCTCGCCGCCGCTGGCTTGCGGCCGATTCTCCGCGCTTTGCAAACGGCACGGCTCGTGCTCAGCAGCCGGGCCATGCTTCGGCGTTTGCACTGCAGCCGGCTGCTGCTCGCGTGTCTGTCGTGCCTGAGCACGGCGGCGTCGGTCTGCGCGCAGCTTGGCGATGCCCAAGCCATCGCTGACGCAAGCGGCGCAACGCCGCGTACGATGACCCTCGAGGATGCACTCGCCTACGCGCGGCAGCATCACCCGCAGTTGCTGTCCGCGCTCCAGCGCATCGACGCGCAGCGGGCGCAGAGCGCCGTGGTGCGCTCGCACTGGTTGCCGAGCTTCGGCGTGACGGGCCAGCTGTTCGGTGCCACGGCGAACAACACCACGGCCAGCTACCTGTCCACGGGCGTGGTCGACCTGCCGAGAATCGGCGGTACGCGTGTGTTGTCTGCGGGCAGCTTGCGACCGTACGCGTCGACGCTGGTCGCCGTCGGCGGCAATCAAGAGCTGTTCGACTTCGGGCGGATCGCGGCGCAGGCTGCAGTGGAAGACGCGCAGCTCGAGGGCGAGCGCACGGCCGCGCAGGCCGTGCTGCTGGATGTGAGCTTTGCGGTCGAAGAGAGTTACTTCGGCGTGCTGGCTGCCCACGCCATCGTCAACGTGGCCGCGAGCGCCTATACGCGCGCGGCAGCCTACCGTGATCTGGCCAAGGCCGGCGTCGACGCCGGGTTGCGTTCACCCATCGAGTTGACGCGCGCGCAAGCGGAGCTCGCCAGGTCGGAGCTGGCACAAGCACGCGCGAGCGGTGGACTCGCGCTGGCGCAAGCAGTGTTCGCGGCCGCGACCGGAGTCGAGGACGCGGCGCTCGATGCCGCAGGTCAACCGAAGACGGCTGCGGATCTGCCGGTGCTGGCCGACGCGATGCGCCAGGCGTCCGAGCGCGACCCGCATCTGCTGGCGCTGCTCAGCGAGCTGCGCGCGCAAGAGTTGCATGCGCGGGCAGTGTCGGCGGAGTTGCGGCCCGACCTGTCGCTGACGGCGGCGGTGTCGAGCCGGGCCGGCGGCGGCAAGCCCTCGGGCAATGGTCAGCCGGCGGGTGCCGACGGCTGGCTGCCAGAGGTGGTGAACTGGGACGTGGGCGTCGTGTTCACTTGGCCGCTGTTCGACGCCACGGTGAATGCGCGCAGCGACGCCGCCAAGGCGCGCGGCGAGGTGGCGCGCAGCGAGCTGACACTGGCCCGTCACGAGCAAGTGGCCGCGATTCGTTTGGCGTATCTGCAAGTGCAGACCGCGCGCGCCGCGTTGCCGCTCTTGCAGGGCGGCGTGGAGGCCGCGCATGCGAACCACGCCCAGGCGGACGCGCGCTTTCGCGCCGGCCTGGGCACCAGTGTCGAGCTGGCCGACGCCGAAGCGCTGCGCCAGCAGGCCGAGGTGCAATTGGCGATGGGTCAGTTCGAGCTCGCGCGCACCCGCGCGGTGTTCGGTCGGGCGATCGCGGAGGGACTCTGACGTGACTGACATCCACAATAGCGAGCAGCTCGGTGCGAAGGCGCCTGCGACAGGCGGTGCCCGATGGATCGTGCCTGCAGCGATCTTTGCCGGCGTGGCCGTGCTGATGGTCATCGGTAGCGCGATCGTGCAGGGCGCGGCGTCGAAGGTGAACAAGGTCGCACTCAGCGACGCGCCCAAGCCCGTGACGGTGTTGGCTGCGCGCGCGGCGATGTTCCGCGCGTCGCGCAACTACGTCGGCACCATCGAGCCGTGGGTCGAAGCCAAGGTCGGACCTCAGCGCGTGTCGGCGTATGTCGACACGGTCCTCGTACGGCCGGGCGCCACGGTGAAGCGTGGCGACGTGCTCGCGATCCTCGATTGCCGCAATGCGAGCGCGACCAGCAAGGCCGTCTCCATGCAGGCGCGCGCGATCGAAGCGCAGCAAGCGGCGCTGGCCCACGAGGCCGAGCGCGTGCAGGGCCTCTTGCACGGCGGCTTCGTCTCGCCGAACGAAGCCGAGCAGAAGAACGCGCAGAGCACGGCGCAGCAAGCCGAGTTGCTCGCAACCCAGGCCAAGCTGCTCGGCAGCACGCTCGAGGTCGACGACTGCGTGCTGCGGGCCCCATTCGATGGCGAGGTGGCGACGCGCAGCGCGGATCCCGGCGCCTTCGTGCGGCCAGGCATGGCGATCGTCAGCTTGATCGACCGCAGGACGCTGCGCATCACCGCGGACGTGCCGGAGGTGGACTTCGAAGTGGTGGGGCCCGGCACGCCCGTGCAAGTACACGTGCTGTCGACGCGAGCTGAGCTCGAAGCGCGGATCTCGCGGCGCGCGCCGGCGGCCGACGAGGCCACCCGCACCGTGCACTTCGAGCTCGACGTGCCGGATCGCGACCGGAGCATTCCGGTGGGCACGACGGCGGAGCTGCGCATCGAGGTGGGCAGTGCGGCTCCGGCGCTGCAGATTCCGCTGTCGGCCGCCGCGGTACGTGGCGACAAGGCCAGCCTGTTCTACGTCGACGCCGGCCTGGCGCACCTGCGCACCCTGATGGTGCTGGGCGAAATCGCCGGTCAGCTCTATCTGGAGCCCAAGCTCGCTGCGGGCAGCTTGGTGGTCGGCGAGGGACGCGCGCTCCTGCAAGACGGCGACAAGGTCGACGCCGTCGCGGAACAAGCGCCCGCGTCGCCGCTGACGGCTGCACCCGGTGCTCCACCCTCAGCCGCGGCGGGGGGCTGAGACATGACCCGCCTATCGCTCAGCAACCCGATCGCGATCTTGATGTTGTCGCTCGGCTTGCTCGTGTTCGCCGCGGTCGTGACCCCGCGCATGGTCGTGGACACCTTTCCGGAACTCACGCCGCCGGTGCTGGTGGTGGGCACGCTCGCGCAAGGGCTGGGGCCCAAAGACGTGGAGAAGACGCTGACCTGGCGCATCGAGAAGTACGTGAGCGCCACGCCCGGCGTGGATCACGTGGAGAGTGTGTCGCGCAACAACCTCAGCATCGTGTACGTGTGGTTCAAGTGGGGCACCGACTTGAGCTCGGCCCAGACGCTCGTGCAGCAGCAAGTCGCGTTCGCGATGTCGGCCGTGCCGAAGTCACTCGGAGTGCTGCCGCCGTTCGTGCTGCAGTACGACCCGTCGAACGCGCCCGTGGTGCAGGTAGCCGTGTCGGGGCGTGGTCTGTCGGGGCCGCAGCTCTACGACTACGCGCTCAACAACATCGAGCCGATCCTGGAAGGCATTCCGGGCGTCGCGAGCGCGTCGATCAACGGTGGTCGTCAGCGGCAGATCAACGTGATCGTCGATCCCGTCGCGGCACAGGCGCGCGGCATCACGGCCTCGGACGTGGGCGCTGCCGTGGCCCAGTCCAATGCGCTCTTGCCGTCGGGCGTGTTCCTGTCGCCGCGCTTCGATTCCAACGTCTACACCAATGCCGTGCCGGAACGCGTCAAGACCATCGGTGACGCCAACGTGAAGTTGGTGCACGGCAAGCCGGTGCTGATCCGCGATGTGGCGAGCGTGGAAGATGGCGGCAGCCCCGAGACGCAAGCGGTGTCAGTGGACGGTCACGATGCCGTGTACCTGAACGTGCTGCGCATTCCCGGCGGCAACACGCTCGAGATCGTGGATGCGGTGAAGCACGCAGTCGCCGACCTGAAAGACCTGCCGGCCGGCGTGGAGGTCAAGGCGGTGTTCGATCAGTCGACCTTCGTGCGCACCACCTACCACGGGCTCAAGCAAGAGGTCGTCCAGGCGCTGTTTCTGATCTCGATCGTGATCCTGCTGTTCTTGCAGAGCGTACGCGGCACGTTGATCGTGTCACTGGCTATTCCGCTGTCGTTCGCCATCACGTTGATCGTGCTGTATGCCACCGGGCAGACGCTCAACGCCTTCACGCTGGGCGGGCTCACGCTGGCGATGGGACCGCTCGTCGACACTGCCGTGGTGGTGCTCGAATCGATCCATCGGCATCAGCGCATGGGCTTGTCGACGCCGCGCGCCGTGCTGGAGGGGACCAACGCGGTGGCGCTCCCGGTGCTGGCCGCCGTGCTCACCACCATGGCGGTGCTGTTGCCGGTGCTGCTGCTCGCAGGACTCGCGAAGAAGTTGTTCGCACCGCTCGCACTGACCGTCGCGACGGCCATGACGGCCTCGTACCTGGTGAGCATGTGCGTGACGCCGGTGGCCTGTCGCTACTTGCTGGGCCACGCCAAGCCAGGACGGTTGGGCAGCGCCGTGGCTGCCGTGATCGACCGCACGGCCGATCGCTATGCGTTGATCTTGCGCGGTGCCTTGCGGTACCGCTTCACCATCATCGCTGCGTGCGTCGCGCTCACCGCCGGCGCCGCTTGGGTCGCCGGAAGACTGCCGAGCACCTTCTTCCCCGACATCGACGAGTCCATGGAGCGCGTGTACGTGCGCTTGTCACCCGGCACGTCGCTGACGCAGGCCGCGACCAAGATCGCGGCGATGGGTAAGTTGCTCGCCGCCGAATTGCCCAAGCGCAACGTCGAGCTGGTGCTGACCAACGTGGGCTCGCCCAACAACGCGCGCAGCGCGATGACCAGCCCCAACAACGGCCCGCACATGGGCTTCATCCGTCTGGCGCTGACCGACGCCGACAAGCGCACGCTCTCGCAACAGCAGATCGCCGACCAGATGCGCGCGATCTTGACCAAGCACTATCCGGGGGTGGAGTTCTTGCAGTGGCCAGGAGGCCTCGTAGCGAGCGTCTTCTCGAACGGCTACATCGCGCCGCTGGTGGTGGAAGTGCGCGGCAACGACCTCGGGCAGCTCGCCGCGCAAGCCGCTGCGGTCGCCCAGGTCGCGCGCAGCGTGCCCGGCATTCGCGACGTGCGCGTGTCGCTCGAGACGCAATATCCGGAGGTGCGCGTCGAGACGCGCCGCGACGAGGCCGGTTTGGTCGGTGTGAGCGCGCGCGCCGCGGCACAGACCACGCTCGACGCGACCTTGGGCAATATCAACTCGCCCAGCGTGTGGGTCGACCCGGCCAATGGCCAGTCGTACTACGTGGTCACGCAATACGACGGCCGCGCGGTGAGCGACCCGAGCTCGCTCGCGCAGATTCCCGTTCGTGTCAGTGACACCGGCAAGGCCGTGACGCTCGGAGCGTATGGCCGGCTGCGGCGCTCGCTCGGCCCGATCTCCATCGAGCGCAACCAGCTGCAGCGTGCGGCGCACGTGCTGATGCAGACCGAGCGGCGCGACATCGGCAGCGCGGCGCTCGAGCTCGAGAACAAGCTGAAAAGCGATCCGCGCACGCGCCACGTGCAGTTCGACTACGTCGGTCAAGTACAGCTCATGCGCACCACCTTCGGCGGTCTCGGCACAGCCATCGGCCTCGCGGTGATGGTGGTGTTCATGATCATGGCGTCGCAATTCAAGTCGCTGCGTCTGCCGTTCATCATGCTGTTCACGATTCCCGCCACGCTCGTGGGCATCGTCACCGCGCTGGTGTGCGCGGGCCAGGGCTTCTCCATCACGGCGCTGATGGGCGTGCTCATGGTGGTGGGCATCGCCGTCGCCAACGGCATCTTGCTGGTCGACGCCGCGGCGAAGCGCTGGAATGACGGGGCTGAGAAGCTCGATGCCGTGGTGGCTGCCGCCCGCTCGCGCCTGGTGCCTATCGCGATGACCAGTCTCGCGACAGTGATCGGCCTCTTGCCGACGGCGCTGGCGCTGGAGAAGGGCACCGAGGCGAACCAACCGCTCGCGCTGGCGGTGGTCGGTGGGTTGATCTCGTCGACGGTGCTGTCTCTGTTCCTGGTGCCCGTGATGTTCATGTTGATCGCGCGGCGCGCGGTGCCGGAAACGGAGCACGACCATGCTGCTGCACCGCCGCTTGCGCCGGGGCACGCGTGACCAGCATGGCGTTCGCACCCAAGAGCATCCTGGCTGCCGTCGATGGTTCCGAGCGAGCGGCCGGCGTGCTGGCCACGGCGCGTGATCTCGCCGTACGTTACGGGACGGGGCTCAGTGTGTTGCGGGTGGTCGCGGGCACCCACGAGTTCCCGCCTGCGGCGGCGTTCGTCTACGCAGACGACCTCGACGCTCGCCTGCGCCAGGCGGCGTTCGATGAGCTCAGCGAGCTGCTGGCCGAGGTGCCCGACGCGTGTGCGACCGCGATTGTTCGTGTGGGGGATCCGTGGCGCACCATCCTCGCGGTCGCCGACGAGCTGGCGGTCGAGCTCATCGTCATCGGCAGTCACGGCTATGGGGGCTGGGACCGGCTCCTGGGCACCACGGCCGACAAAGTCGTCAATCTGGCGCACCGTGACGTGCTCGTGGTGCACGGGCCACGGCGGCCTGGCTGAGCCGCGAACCCTCGGTGCCGGTCGTTGGCTCTTATGTCAGGTTGACGGTCGAAAAGGAGCCTCTGATGTGCCAGCGAATCACGTGTTCGGATTGTGGCAAACCAACTTTCAGCGGTTGCGGTCGGCACGTCGACCAGGTGCTTGGAGACGTACCAGTCGAGAAGCGTTGTCGGTGCAACGAGCAGCGCAAGGCCAGTGGAGCTCAGGGCGATAGCTCACTCTTGTCTCGGCTCTTCGGCGGACGTTGAACGACGTGAAGGTCTTGGCGGTCCGGCGGTCTGCACGGCAGACCGACCGGGCCGTTTTGCGCTCGCTCAAGCGACAAACGCCGCTGCAGCTCGAACGAGCGCAGCGGCGTCATGGCTCCCTGTCAGTGTTGTAAGCTCAGCTGGCCAGCCGATCGGCCACCACGGCCGTGTCCTGCAACACCACCTCGATCTCCGGCGGCGCCGCGAGCAGCTTCTTCACTTTGCAGCCGCTGGCGGCGTTGACCACTGCGCTGCGGTATTTCTCAGGAAAGGTCGGAGGCAGGCTGAGCTGCAGCTCCACGCGCTCGAGCTGCTTGCCGTCTTCCGAGTACAGGTGCTTTTGCACCAGCTCGATGCCCTCGGTGGGGATGTTCCGCGACTGGCAGAACACCAGCACGTAGATCCCCGCGCAGGTTGCCAGCGACGACAGGAAGAGCTCGAAAGGTTCGGGCGCCGAGCCGCCGCCACCGTGCTCCACGGATTGATCCGTGCGGATGACGTGCTCGCCGAGCTGCGCATCCACGCGCCTGCCGCCAGGAAACGAGATTCGAATGTCCATCGTCAACCTCCGGGCCGGGGTCGGTACCGTGTAAATACGCGCCGATCCGCCTGTTGGTGGGAGCCGGGCAGGGACTGGAACGGTTCGCGCGCCTGGAAATCCTGCCTGTGGGCGCGTGCACTGGTACCGTAACGCCATGCACGAGCCCGCCGCCGAGCAGCCCCGCGCGACGCTCAGGTCGCTCGCGCCCACGCCGGGCGGCTCCGTGCGTTTCGCAGTGGCGCTCACGCTGGTGGCGCTGGGCGCAGCAGCCTTCGCCATCGTGTTCCGCTTCGCACTGGCGGCGGCGATGCGCGTGGCCTACGGGGTGCCGGACGTGGTCAGCGCGTTCCGCGAGCTGCCAGTCTGGGCGCGGCTGTGCTTGCCGGCGTGCGGTGGGTTCTTGGCAGGCGTGCTCACCCGCACCTCGGCACACCCCAAGCGCGCACAGGGCGTGGGTGACGTGATGGAAGCGGTGGTCTTCGGCGAGGTGCACCTGTCGATGCTGGTGACGCTGCGCAAGTCGCTGGGATCGTGGCTGGCGATCGCGTTCGGCGGGTCGATCGGGCGCGAAGGTCCGATCATCCAGTTCGGCGGCAACCTCGGGCAACGGCTCGGCGCGCTCTTCGGCATCGACGGGCGGCGCGGTCGTGCGCTGATCGCGGCGGGCACGGCGGCAGGCTTCGCGGCGGCCTACAACACGCCGTTGGCAGCCGTCTTGTTCGTGCTCGAGGTGGTGACGGGCATCGTCGCGCTCGACGCCGTGTTGCCCACGGTGGTGGCCGCGGCGCTGTCCACCACGTTGACGCGTGCCGCTGTCGGCGGCGGACCGATCTACGGAGCACGCACTTTCTCGCTCGCCTCGCCGCTCGAGCTCGCTGCGCACGCGCTGCTCGGCCTGCTCGCCGCCCTGGCGGCGCAGTGCTTCATGCGCCTGCTCTCGCTCGGTGAGACGGCCTTTGCCAAGTCCGGGCTACCGCAGCCCTTTGCTGCGACCTTCGGCGGAGCCCTCGTGGGTCTCTTGGCCTGCGCGCTGCCCGAGGTCACCGGCAACGGGTTCGAGCCGATCAACACGCTGCTCAATGGCGCGCTGCCGGCGTCGCTGTTCTTGTGGCTGTTTGTCGCCAAGGCTTGCGGCACCACGGCTTCGGTGGCGTCCGGCAGCCCGGGCGGCGTGTTCACGCCCACGCTGCTCTTGGGCGCGCTCTTGGGTGCTGGTCTGTCGCAGCTGCTCGCGGCGCTGTTCGGGCCGCACGCCATTGGCCCGATGGGCGGCTACGCGCTGGTGGGTATGGCGGCGTTGACGGCGGCCACCACGCACGCGCCGTTGATGGCGGCGGTGTTGGTCTTCGAGCTGTCGGGCGACTACGCCATCGTGGTGCCGTTGATGTTGGCGACGGCCATCGCCATGCTGGTGTCGCGACGCTTGCGCGGTGACTCGGTGTACATGGCCGAGCTGCGTCGGCGCGGCCTGGCTTGGGAGATCACGCTGGATGGTCGGCGCGTGCGTAAGCCGGCCGTGGAGTGATAGTGCGTGCGGCGCGGGCGCCCGAGACTCCTTGCAACTTGCCGGGGCGCTTGGGGTCGGCAGGTGGCTTTCGGCGCCGTCGCCCCGAGCGCGCGACTCAGCGCAGCGCTTCCAGCTCGCCTTGGGCTTGCTCCCAGCGCGCTGCTGCCTTGTCGAGCTCCGCTTGCGCGTCTTTGAACTCCGCGATGAGCTGGCTGCTGCGTGTCTTGTCGGCGTAGACGTCGGGGTCGGCGAGCAGCTCGCTGCGGCCTTTTTGCGCGGTCTCGAGCTCGCCGATGCGCTTCTCCAGCTCGGTGATGTCGCGCTCGAGCTTCTGCGCGCGGTTCTTCGAGCCGCGCTGTGCTTCTTGCGAGCGCTTGCGGTCTTGCTCGGCCTCGCGCTCGGCCTTCGCGGGCGGTGGCTTGGTCGCCGGCTTGGCAGCTGCTGCGCTCGCGGCAGCTTTGGCCTGCGCGCGCGTGTCCGCAGCTGTCAGCTGCGCTTGCTCCTGGCGCTTGCGACAGCTGTCCATATATTCGTCGAGCGTGCCGGGGTAGGTCTCGACGGTCCCGTTCTCCACGTTCCAGATGCGCGTGGCCAGCCGGCGCACGAAGGCGCGGTTGTGGCTTACGAACATCAGCGTGCCGTCGTAACCCATCAGCGACTCGGCGAGCGCTTCAGCCGACGCCAAGTCCAGGTGGTTGGTCGGCTCGTCCATCAGCAAGAAATTGCCGGGCTTGATGAGCAACCGGGCGAGCGCCACGCGTGCGCGTTCGCCGCCGGAGAGCACGGCGATCTTCTTCTCGACGTCGTCGTCGCTGAACAGAAACGCGCCGGCGATGCTGCGCACGCGCGTCACGCTCACGCTGGGATCGATCTGCGACAGCTCCTGGTAGATGCTGGCTTCGCGGTGCAGCGACTCGGCGTGGTGCTGGGCGTAGTAGCCCATCTGGATGTTGTTGCCGAGCACGATCTTGCCTTCGCTCGGCTCGATCTCGCCGGCGATCATACGCAAGAGCGTGGTCTTGCCGGCGCCGTTGACGCCGATGATGCCGATGCGTTCGCCGCGCTGCACCTTCAGGTTGACGTCGTGCAGTACCACGCGAAGAGCCGCAGGCTGCTTCGTGGGTATGTCACTAACCGCGCCGTAGCGCTTGCCGAGGCCTTCTAGCCGCACCGGCTCGTTTACGGCGCGCTCGGTCGGCGGGAACTTGATGCGCATGACCTTGCGCTTCTGGTAGGTCTCCACGTCTTCCATGCGGTCGAGCGCCTTGACGCGACTCTGCACCGCGCGCGCTTTGTTGGCCTGGGCGCGGAAGCGGTTGATGAAGCGCTCGGTCTGCTCGCGCTCGCGCGCGATGTTCTTGGCCTTGTTCTCGAGGATGATCTCTTCTTCCTCGCGCAGCTTCAGGTAGCGCTCGTAGTTGCCCGCATACGAACGCACGCCTTCGGTCTCGAAGCTCACGACGCGCGCGATCTGCTCGTTCAAGAAGTCGCGATCGTGGCAGATCAAGATGAACGCGCGGTCGTAGGCCTTGAGAAAGTCAGACAGCCAGGTGACCGAGGGCATGTCCAGGTGGTTGGTGGGCTCGTCGAGCAGAAGCAGATCGGGCTTCTGAAACAGCAGCGAGGCCAGCACCGCGCGCATCTTCCAGCCGCCGCTCAGCTCCGAGAGCAGGCGCTCGCGCTCTTCAGTCTTGAAGCCGAGACCGTTCAAGATGCGCATGGCCTCGTGCTCGGTGTAGTGCATGTCGTAGTGCGCGACGCGCTCGTGCAAGTCCGAGAGCTTCTCGGCGAGCGACATCAGCACTTCGCCGTCGCCCGGGTCTTTTTCGGCTTCGGCGAGGTCGGCTTCGCGCTCGGAGATCTCGCGGTCGAGCGCTTGGCGGCCCTGCACGCTCTCCATCACAAAGCGCAAGAGCGGCTTGTCTTCGCGGATGGCGATGTCCTGCGGCAGGTAGCCCAGGCGCGTGCCACGCGTGATGGTGATGCTGCCGTAGTCGGCGGCCTGCTCGCCGGCCAGAAGGCGCAAGAGCGAGGTCTTGCCGGAGCCGTTGGGGCCTATCAGGCCGATGCGATCGCCCGCAGCGATGCGCAGATCGAGGTCCTCGACGATGGTCTTCTTGCCGAAGCCGAGCGCGACGTGTTCGAGGACTGCCAGACTCACGGCGGCGTTAATAGCGCATTGGCGCGCTTTCGCTAGTGGTCTGACCGAGGGGTTTTGATGTGTTGTCGCGTAGGACCGAGCGTGGCCGTGTCAGTGCTCGCGCAGCCGCGGCATCAGCTCGACGAAGTTGCAGGGACGATAGCGGTTGTCGAGCTGCTGGACGAGGATGTGGTCCCAGGCGTCGCGGCAAGCGCCCGGTGAGCCCGGCACCGCGAACAGGTAGGTGCCGCCGGCGACGCCCGCCGTGGCGCGCGACTGAATCGTGGAGGTGCCGATCGACGCGTAGCTGAGAAAGCGGAACAGCTCGCCGAAGCCGACGATCTCTTTGTCGTATACGGCGTGGAACGCCTCGGGTGTGACGTCGCGGCCGGTGATGCCGGTGCCACCGGTGGCGATGACCACGTCGACCATCGGGTCGGCGATGAAGCCGCGCAGCGCGGCCTCGATCTCCGCCTGGTCGTCGCGCACGATGCGGCGGCCGACCACGTTGTGCCCCGCAGCCTGCGCGCGTTCCAAGAGCGCCGCGCCCGAGCGGTCGCTTTCTTCGTCGCGGGTGTCGGAGACCGTCAAGACGGCGATGTTGACGGCGAGAAACGCTCTGCTCTGATCGATGCCGGCCATGGCGCTGACATAGCGCAAGGTCGTGCGCTTGTCAGCGGGGCCCCGATCGAGAGTTCGTGGTGTTCCTGATCGGCGCCCGCCTGAACAAGTGGTGGAAGCTGAATCAGCAGCGCTGCCCGCGGAAGGCAAACGCAACACCGCGAGCGGACGCCTGGGCCAGGGTGACGGCGACGATGCGCCGATCGCGCTTGACGGGACCGCGCGCTGATCGCGCTCAGGTCTCGGGTATGCTGCGGCCGATGATCGGCTTTGCATTCCACGGCCCGCTCTTGTTCGCGCATCGCGGCAGCGCCCGGCAGCACGTGGAGAACACGCTGCTTGCGTTCGAAGAAGCGCTGCAGCTCGGCGCCGACGTGCTCGAGCTCGACGTGCACATGAGCGCCGACGGACAGGTGGTTGTCTCGCACGACGCAGACGGAGCGCGCTTGGCCGGCTGTGCCAACACGATTCGCACGACGCCGCTCGCCGAATTGCAGCGTTGGTGCTTGCAGCAACCCGCCGGTGCAGGCAACGCCACCGGTACGCTCGCCACGCTGCAAGAGCTGCTCGAACGCTTTCCAGCCGCGCCGCTCAACATCGACATCAAGCAAGAGCATCCGGACATGGTGCCTGCGCTGCTCGCGCTGCTCACGCGACATGGCGCAACGGCGCGGGTGCTACTGACGAGCTTCTCGGCGCGCACGCTGTGGCGCGTGAAGCGGCTGGGCTACGCGGGACCAGTCGGCGTCAGTCAGCTCGATGCCGTGCGGGTGTTGCTGGGGCCCAGGCGCCTCACGCAGTGGCTCGGCGCGCCTGGTGCACGTTTGCAGATCCCCACGAGCTTCGGGCCGCTCGATCTCAGCACGCGCGCTCGCATCGAACGCGCCCACGCGCTCGGCCTGCGCGTGGACTACTGGGTGGTGGACGATCTCGCGTTGGCCGAGCGCCTGCTCGATCTCGGCGCCGACGGCATCGTCACGGGCGACTGTGGCGCACTGGCCACGCTGTTCTGTCGCCACGTGCGCACCAGCGGCTATCGCGAGCGCCACGCCCGGGCTGCGAGCAGCCGTTAGCTGCACACCCAGCATCCCACGCCCTCACTCGGCTTCGTGCGCGGCGGTGCTCGTCGCGGGCTGCAGCAGCGCTTGCACGGTGGGGTCGCTCAGGTAAGTGTCGGTCAAGCGCCTGGGTCCGCGTGCGGGCACAAAGGGTAGGAGTGAAAGCGGCACGAGCAAGAGCTTGCCAACCGCATGTAGCAGCTTGCTGGCAGCGAGCTCGAGCACCACCGCCAGCTTGTAGGTGGCAGATAGCTCGCCCAGCGGCCGGTCGATGAGCCCCACGCGCAAGAGACGCAGCTGGGCGCACGACAGCGCATGCACTAGAAATGGTTGCAGCTGTCTCAACACGGGTTGGTCTGCCGGCAAGCGCTTGCCCACGTAGCCCGCGAGCCGGCGCACGCCCCACATCCACACCAGATTCGCGCCGAGCAAGCGGCGGCGCAGGGCAGGGTGCGCCGCGATGGCCTTCATGGTCTGCCGCTCGCCGAAGTCGACGTGACTTTCTTCCTGGCGCACCGCGCGCTCCAGGATGGCCACGGCCTCGGGGTGGTCGAGCGTGGCAATGGTGGCGTAGAACGCTTGCAGCACGAAGCCTTCGCCGGTGGCCATCTCCATGGCCACATGTTCGTCCCAGTCGTCGCCCATCATGCCGGTGGCCAAGAAGCGGAGCACCGGGTGCGCCGGCTGCGGCGTAAGCTGCAACATCTGCATCATGCGCAGGAAGTTCCCCACGTGTTGCAGCTCCTCGACAGCCTGCTTCGCCAAAAAGCGCGCGGCTTCGAGATCGGGCGCGGCGTAGATCCAGTGCCCCACCTGGATGCCGGTGATCTCGCCGTACAGGAATTGGCTGAACATCCAGCGCAGAACCTCGCGGTCCTTGGCTGGATCGAGCTTCGCTCCGCCGAAGTCGAAGCTCATTTCCTGTCGCGACAACAGCATCGCGATAACCGTAGCGCAACTCCAGCGCGGGCGCGATCCCGCGCGCTCCCGTGCGCACTCTCTCGGATCTGCCGGGCTGCTACTTCTTGCCCTTCACCACGGTCTGTGCGCTCTGCGAAGCCTGCTTGTTCTTCGCGTTGCTCGCGTCCTGCTTCTTGGTCGCGTCCTTCTGGCTCTGATTGCGTTGCTTCGACTTCGGTGATTTGTCGCCCATGGCTGCCTCCTGTGGTGAAGGCACCACGCGTCAGCTTGGGCAGCTAGCGCGACAAATAGCAAGCACGCGCGTGCGCACGCACGCGGGCCGGGTGCTCAGGGCGAGGTCTGGCCCTTGGCGAGCTGTGTTTCGGCTTGGCAGCCGATCTCGTCGCCACCTTTGCAGGCCATCTGGAACAGCTCGCGCGCGTGGTCCAGATCGGTATCGACGCCTTCGCCGTTGGCATACATGTAACCGAGGCTGGCGCAGGCGAGCCCTTCACCGTCGTCGCAGGCCTTGCGAAACAGCTGCACCGCGTATTCCGGATCGCGTGGCACGCCGGAACCGGTCTTGTACATGATGCCGAGCAGCAAGCAGCCCGACGAGTCTTCGCCTTCGCACGCCTTGCGGAACAGCGCGGCCGCGTGCAGCGCGTCGGAGCTGACGCCGCGACCGGTCTGGTACAGGTAGCCGAGGTACGCGCAGCCGTAGGCGCCGCCTTCGCCGCAGCTGCGCTCGCACAGCGAAACGGCGAGCCCCAGATCCTGCGGAACACCACGACCGTTGTCGTACATGAAGCCGAGGTAGCCGCAGGCCTGCGCGTTGCCCGCCTCGCAGGCCTTCTGATAGCGCGTGACGGCCGGCGCGTACTGCTCTTCCCTCAAGTGATCGGGCGCGACCAGTGTGCTCTGCGACGCGGACTGGCTCGCGCCGCAGCTTGCGCACAGCACGAGCAGACATCCCAGCGCCGCGCGAAGCATCTCAGTCTCTCCACCCGCGGCGCGCTCCCCCTCTTGGGGCGCGCGGCAGGCCCAAAGAGTACGGTAGCCCGCGGTGCAAACGCCAGCGCGACCAATGTGCGGAGCGCTGCGATGCAGCTTTCCCGGCCAGGGTTTGGGTGCGAAAGTGTGGGCATCCACGTGCCTGAGCTGCCCGAAGTCGAAGTCACCCGTCGCGAGCTGTTGCCCAAGCTGCTGGGCCGACGCATCGCGGAGGTCAGCACCACACGCAAGAGCTACTTCTTCATCACGCCGCCCGCCCGCCTGCGCCGCGAGCTTCTGGGTCGCACACCGACGCAGCTTACGCGCTTCGGCAAGTACCTCTTGCTCGAGCTCGACGATGGCGCGCGCCTGCTCTTGCACCTGGGCATGACCGGGCAGCTCTTCTTCTCGGGTGATCCGAGCGTGCGTCTCTTGCAAGCGCTGCGCGGCGTGACGCTTGCACCCGAACGCCAAGAGACCGGCTTCACCCCCGACGCCCACACCCACCTGGTGTTGTCGTTTGCCGATGCCGGCCAGAGCTTGTATTTCCGCGACGTACGAAAGTTCGGCAAGGTCGAGTTGCTCGCGCCGCAACAGTCGTCGCCGCGCCTCGACAAGCTCGGCATCGACGCGCTGCTCGCCAAGGGCAGCGACCTGTACGCTGCATCGCGCGGCCGCAGCGTCGCCACCAAGACACTGCTGCTCGACCAGTCGGTGCTCGCAGGCGTCGGCAACATCTACGCCGACGAAGCGCTGTTCATCGCCGGCGTGAGCCCCGTACGCCGCGCCAACCGCCTGAAACCCGAAGCCTGCGACGCGATCGTCGCCGCCACGCAGCGCGTGATGCTGCGCTCGATCGAGACCGGCGGCTCGAGCATCAGCGACTACGTGCGTCCAGACGGCGAGCGTGGCAGCTACCAAGACGAACGCCAGGTGTACTCACGCACGGGCCAAGCGTGTGTACGCTGCGGCTCGGTGATCAAACGCCGAGTGCTCGGGCAACGTTCGACACACTACTGTCCGAAGTGTCAGGCGCGCTGAACGTTGCCTGATAATTGTGTCTGCCCGCACTGCGTTTTCGTGGCACAAAGAGGTCAACGTGCCCGACACGGCGGCGCGGGAGGGGCCTGTACGCAGCTGGACACGCTCGGTAGCCTCAACGCAGGTCCGCGATGCTGACCTCGCGCGTGCGCGCGCCCGCTGGCAGCTGCAACTCGTCGCCCACGAAGTGTCCGAGCAGTGCGCGTCCGAGCGGCGCTTCCGGTGTCACCACATGGATGCTCGCGCCAGCGTGCTGCAACTGCCTGCCGCCGCCTGCCGGCGCGACGAAGTACCAACGCTCGGGGCCGTCGCCTTCGAGCAGCACGAGCGCCGAAAGATCGATGGCGTCGTCAGGCCCGAAGCGCCGCAGATCCATGAACGCGACGCGCTGCCTGTCGGCTTGCAGGTCCACCACACGCTGGGCTTGACCGCGCGCCAGGTAGCTCGCCTCCAGGGCGCGTGTGTCCTTGTCGTTCTCCGGTCGTGCCTCTTCGTGGATCGCGCCCTGGCGCGTGCGGTTGGCGGCTTCGGTCGCACGCAGGATCTCGTCGTCGATCAGCGCCACCAGCGCGCGCACGATTGCGGGCTTGTCCATATGGGTCCGGGCGCGGGGTCGAAAGTGGCGCAGCCAGCGGCGACTACCGCCTACTCGAACGCCGGGAAGGCGGCGTTGCGCGCCATGTCGCAGGTGACGCTGGTGCCGAGGTCGCCCAGTCGCACCACGCTGGTGCGCGGCCCCAAGCTGGCTGAGCGATTGAGCGTGACCTTCGGGATGAGCGGGTTCGAGGAGTTCTCGCGCGGGTGCTGCCAGGTCGGTGCAGCTGGCGGGGCCTCGCCCAGTTGCAGCAGGTGATAGTTGGGCACGTTCTGGTCGACGAAGTTCGCGTCGGTCGGGCTGCAGGGCTGCCCGTTCTCGACCACGCAATCGATGACGCGCGACGGAATGGTCAGGCTGGATTGGCCCGGTCCGGCGCCGCCGACGCAGCCCGCGCCGAGCTTGCCCTTGCCGCCAAGGCCCCAGCGCACACCGATGTAGGCCGTCTGGGCGCCGGGCAAGTTGAATGCGGCCTGGCCGAGACCCAGCGGCGATGCGGCCTTCTTCCACGCAGCGCCCGAGCCGCACGCGTAGGGCGCGTTCGTCACCACACCGCCCGGGTTCATGTGCACCGTCACGCCCCAGTGACCATCGGCATCTTGGTCGGGGAAGCACTGCTGACCGGTGCCCGAGGGGCAGGCGAAGCCCGCGGTTTGCTGGGCCGTCGGCCAGGTGCCTTCGAGTGCGGGCAGCTCGATGCCCAAGAGGCCCGTGACCTTCTCCACCGACAGGAAGTCGCCGGGGTTGAAACCGCTCACGCTGCTCTTGGTGCGGTAGGTGGGCATGCTGGGGCGATCCCAGATCTCGTCGGGGAACTCGATCTGGATGACCTTGCACACGGAGTCGACGAAGAACGGTGGCAAGCGCGCACCACAGGCACGAAGCACGGTCTCGCCCGCCGAGCCGTCGGGGCACAGGCGGTCGATCGTGGCCACGAAGTAAATGGTCATGACGTCGCGCCCCGGATCGATGAGGGGCTGCATCGGGTTGACCTCGTCCATCCACCACACGTCGAGCTCGTTCTTGAGCGCGTACACGCCGGCGGCGGTGGCCTTGCATTGACCGATCTTCGAGGCGTTCGTCGCGCACACGACCGGCAATGGACCGGTGCCTGCAGCGCCGCCTGCACCGGATGCGCCCGCAGCGCCGCCGCCTGCGCCTGCACCGTTGCCAGCGCCAGCGAAGCCTGCGCTGCCGAAGCCTGACGCGCCTGCGTTGCCGATGCTGTTGGTACCCGCCATCGGGTTTCCGACGCTGCCACCTGCGCCGGATGCGCTCACGCCCGAGGCGCCGCCGTTTTGGCCGAGCGCTTTGCTGCCGGTGGTGGTCGCGATGGTCGGACGTCGATCGAGCGAGCAGCCCGATGCGCCACCCACGACCGCCGTCGAGACCATGCCCGAGACCAGGCTCGACACCAGCAGAGCCGGCAGGAGGCTGACCAGCGAGATTGGCGGAAGCCGGCCCGACACCAGGTCCGGGCGCGTGTTGCCGATGCTGCTGCCCTGTCCGCGCATCACGCTCTGCTCCGCGCTCCCCGACCAGCCCCACCCGCGCTTGGCACCGCTACCAAGCGTATCGCTCGCACACCTTAGCGCATGCGGAGCCCGGAAACATCCGTGTGGCGCGCGAATCGCAGCTCGCATCCCAGCCGCGAAGCGCCTTGCACAACCCTGGTCAGGAATGGACGGAAAGCCGCAGGATCACACGGATCAGGCTGCTCGAGGTCGGTGCGCTGCGGATCCAGGAGCGCGCACGCGCCGTTCCCCGCGGAGCCTACTCCTGTAGGTGAGCACGCACCGGAGAAAGCGAAGGCGGATCGCGACGTGGATCGCGGTCCATGCGCTCCTGTTTAGCGGTCGCCGATGCGCACCATCAACCGGCCGGCATCGTCGCGGCGGAAGCCGAAGCGCTCGTAGAAAGTGTGGGCGTCGCGTGTGCCCAGCAGCCAGCGCTCCACGCTCGTCAGCTCCGGATGGGACAGCACGCACTCGATGAGCCAGCTGCCGAGGCCCATGCCGCGCTCGGCGGCGACCACGAACACGTCGACCAGGTAAGCGGCGCGCGTGTAGTCGGTGACGACCCGCGCGAAGCCGAGCTGCGTCGCGCCGCGATACAAACCGAAGCACAGCGAGGCCGCACCGCCACGCTCCACGCGCGCACGCGTGGTGTCCTGCGCCCAGTACGACTCCTTCGCGAGGAACTCGTGCACGAGCGCGAGGTCCAGGCGCGCGCGCTCGGTGCTCACCAAGAGCTCGGCGCGGCGCCACTCGTGAGGCACGACCTCGCGGTTGCCCCAGTCGGCTGCGCGCGCGTGCACGGAAGGCGCCATGGCTTGCGCCGCCGTCAGCTGCGGGTCACGTTCGCAATCGCCGGCTTGCAGGCGCAGCGGTAGCACGCCGGCCCAGCAGTCGCGGCCCAGGTCTGCTGCCGCGTCGAGCGGTGGGCCGCTGCGCAGCTTGGCGGAGGCATCGTGGATGGGCAGCTGCAGCACCAGCGTGGCGCGCAGCTCTTCGGCGTTGGGCGGGCGCGCTTCGGTCGAGCGCCCGGGGGCCATGTGCTCGAGCAGCGCCGCGAGTGCGGCGAGCTTCTCCTGCTCGTCGCTCACCTCGCTCGCCTGCGCGAAGAGCGCGACCGAGCGGAAGTTCACCGAGTGATGCATGGCCGAGCGCGCCAGCACGAGGCCGTCTAGCAAGCTGAAGGTGACGGCGCAGCGGCCTGCGAGCAGCGCGCGCAACATGCGGTTGGCCTGCGCGCCGTGCAGGTAGAGGCGATCGCCGATGCGCGCGTGCGCCATGGGCAGCACGCAGGGCGCGCCCTCGTGCACGAAGCCCACGTGGCAGAGCAGGGCCTCGTCGATGATGGCTTCGATGGTCGCGCGCTCGTGGTTGCCGCGCTCGGCGTGGCGCTTGAGCCTGGTGCGATCGGTCATGGGAAGGGTGGGAGTGGATCGTAGCTCGTCCATGCGCTAAGGCTGTGCGATGGGTGGTCCATGAGAAAGTACCGGATCAGAAAATATGCCTAGACCACTTGCCCAGTGGGATCTGGTGCTGCCGCTCGGCGCGCGCAGCGACGCGGGCGGGCAGCAGCCGCTGTTCGTGCGCATCGCGCGCGGCATCGAGCAGGCCGTGAAGCAAGGGCGCTTACCTGCCGGCACACGCGTTCCGGGGACGCGCCAGCTGGCTGCGGTGCTCGACGTGCACCGCAACACGGTGATCGCCGCGTATCGCGAGCTGCTGGCCGAAGGCTACCTGGAGAGTCGCGCGGGTCGTGGCACCTTCGTGGCAGCGAGCTTGCCGGAGGCCCAGCCGAAGCGCTCGGCGAGCAGGCAGCTGCGGCCGGGTGTGGCACGCGCACCGGTGTTCGCGCTGCCCCACGTGGCACCGGTCATGCCGTACAAGCCCGTGCCCAAGGGCACGCTCGCGCTCTATGGTGGCGTCTCGGACGTGCGCCTTTTGCCCAAGCTCGCGCTCGCGCGTGCGTATCGGCGCGCACTCGCCGACAGCGCCACGCTCAGCTACGGCGACCCAGCCGGGCATCTGGGCTTGCGTCGCGAGCTTGCCGGCATGTTGCGTAGCGCGCGCGGTCTGGCAGTGGACGAGACGCAGCTGGTGGTGACACGTGGCTCGCAGATGGCACTGGCGCTGTGCGCACGCGTGCTGCTTTCGCCGGGCGACGTGGTGGTCGTGGAGCACTACGGTTATCGCCCGGCCTGGCAGGCGCTGCGGGCCGCGGGTGCGCAGCTGCTCTCGGTGCCTGTCGACGCACATGGCATGTCGGTGGACGCGCTGGCTGCGCTGTGCGAGCGCCAGCCGGTGCGCGCGGTGTACCTCACGCCGCATCACCAGTATCCCACCACGGTTTCGCTCTCCGGGCCGCGGCGCTTGCAGCTGCTCGAGCTCGCCCGCCGCAAGCGCTTCGCCATTCTCGAAGACGACTACGATCACGAGTTCCACTACGAGGGCCGCCCGGTGCTGCCGCTCGCCAGCGAAGACACGGCCGGCGCAGTGGTCTACATCGGAACGTTGTCGAAGGTGCTCGCGCCGGGTGTGCGCATCGGTTACGTGGTTGCGCCGCCCCAGCTGCTGCAGGCGCTGGTCGCCGAGCGCTACTACATCGATCGGCAAGGCGATCAGGCGACCGAAGCCGCCGTGGCCGAGTTGCTGGAAGACGGTGAGGTGCAACGGCACGTGCGACGCGCCCGGCGCGTGTACCGTGCGCGGCGCGACGCCTGCGTAGAGCTGTTGACCCGTGCGTTCGGCGACGAGCTGAGCTTTGCCGTGCCGCCGGGTGGCATGGCGCTGTGGATCAAGGTGCCACGCGCATTGAATGTGGAGCGCTGGCTCGCCGCCTGCGAGCGCGAGGGCGTGGTGTTTCAACCCGGGCGCTTCTTCGACTATGGCGACCGCGCGCTGCCGTATCTGCGCCTTGGCTACGCAGGGCACGACGAACGGGAGCTGGCCGAAGCCGTGCGGCGCATGGTGCGCGCGAGGAAGCAGGTGTAGAGCTGGGCTGATCGAGCGCGATCCAGAGGCAACACTGATCATCCATCACAACTGCCGACACCACGCGCTTCAACGTCACGGCCGAGTGAGTCCATTGCGCCACGGCGCGGCTCGTCGCAGGGAGTGTTGCCGTGTGAACCGTGCGAACCTCGTTGTGGTCGATCTGGAGGAAGCCGTAGATCGGCGGCATCGCGGTCGCGCCAACGCTGGTGAGCGCGGGCAAGCTAAGGCTCGCGAGCGCGGCATTGCGGGACACATCGAGATCGCGACCGACGGTCGTGAGGTTCGGCAACGACGGGGTCGAGGCGACGCGGACTCGGGGCACACACTCGCGCCAGCAACGGCCCAATGAAACGCGGCTGGCGAGAGCGGTGGAGCGTCGCGCGACTCACGGCCAACACGTCGCAGGCCGCGCTCACCGGCACGAGGTCGCGGTCTCGGAGTCCCATGTGTCCGTGGTGACCACCGAGATCGCCATCGTTCCCGCGTCATACACGCCGGTGATCACACCGCGCGTGACGAGTCGACCGCTCGGCGGAATTGCACGCTCGAGCGTGACACGCTGCCGCAAATGCAAGGCACCGAGCGGATCGCCCATCAAGCGCTGATTGAGAGCTACGACGATCGGGAACGTTGGCACCACGGCGAACGTCGGCAGCACGCGTGGCCCGAGCTTCTCGTAGACGAATGCAAGCTCATCCGGACCCGCACCTACCGCGAGCGCGTAGTGTGCGACGTCCTGCCAGCGATAGTCGTGCTCACCGGTCAGCGTCGCGCCGGTGAGATCGTGTCGAAACGCCCGCCGCCAGGGGTAGCGGCAGGGTAGCTGCTCAGGCGGGTGACGCGGCGCGGCTGGCAGACTGGATGGCGTTTGTGCTGGCTACCGCCCTGACGGGTGGCGCGTTTACGCCGCGAGCGCGCGAGGTTCTCGACCACGTGCCCAACACTTAAGCCGTTCGACAACAAGCGGCTGCGTGAGCTCGTGAACGAACGCGTGGGCTAACCCACAAGAGTCTCGTGTTGGTGACGCGACGCTCAGGCGACGCAGCGAATCGCAGCACTGGCGGCGTGGTCGCTTTCTGGTTCTAGCTGACGTTATGTGACACCCTGCCGCCACTTTCCAGGAGGAAACACATGTCGAGACTTACGACGGCTTTGGTTCTCGGGTTGCTGGTCGTGGCGGGCGCTGCTTGCAAGAGCGATAAGAAGACGGGTGGCGCGTCCGGCAGCGGTGCAGGCACAGGCGCTGCGGCGGGCACAGGCAGCGTCGACAGTGGCGCAGCTGGCACAGGCTCGGCAGGGACGTCGAGCGCAGGCACGGGCTCGACGGCTGACTCGGGTACGGCAGCTGCACCCTCGTGTGCTGCGTACTGCACCGAGGTCCAAGCCAACTGCACCGGCAATAACCAACAGTACGGCAGCACCGACGCGTGCAACGGCATCTGCGCCACATTCGCACCAGGAACTGCAGCCGACACCAGCGGCGCGACCCTGGGCTGCCACATCTATCACGGTGGCGCACCCGCGAAGTCTGATCCTGCAACGCACTGCCCGCACGCCGGACCGCTCGGTGGGGGTCACTGCGGCACGGATTGCGAGAACTTCTGCACCGAAGCCGTCGCCGTGTGCGGCAGCCAAGCGAGCCCCCCCTACACCGACAAAGCCGCCTGCATGACGGCCTGCGGCAACTTCAAGGGTACGGACATGGTGCCGTACAACGCTGCCGCGACCTCGGGTGATTCGCTCGCGTGTCGCATGTACCACCTGAGCGTGGCGTCCACGGGTGCCGCCATGGCGATGACGCACTGCGCGCACATCGCGATGACCTCCCCGGTCTGCCTGTAAGCTGGAACGCTGCGGGCGCATGCTGCAAGGCGTGCGCCCGCCGCCAGGGGTCGCGGTAGGGACGGCCCTTCGTCGTTGAGGACTCGGGCCGCCCCCCGCACAGATCCCAGCGTGCGCTGCTAACGCACTGGGCTCCTGCCTCGGGTGGTGACGTCAAACCGCTCGTCGGGCCAGGGATGCGTGATGCGGGCCGGCGCAAGCCAGCGTGTCGCGAGGCGGCTCATCCGACGCCAGTTCGTGCGGTCGCGCTGGCCTCGGCGCCTGAGCGCGCGCAGCCAGTGCCGCGTGACCTGTGTGCGGAAAGACGCCATCGCGTCGAGGTTGCCGGGCACTCCGTAGTACGCGCAGTGGCCGCGTACTAGGGCGACCAGCCAACGTCCGTGCACCGGGATCGGCAGGTGCCGACGGCGTTGCAGTTCGGTTCTCACCTCCTGCAACTTCGCCCGCAGCCGCTTGCGCATCGTCTGCCGATGCAGCCAGAAGCCTGCGTTTCGCGACTTCGCGTAGATGTGCGTGAAGCCGAGGAAGTCGAACGTCTGCGGCGCCCCGAGACCTTGGCGCATTCGGCGGGTGGCGGCGGACCGCCCGAACTCCACCAGTCGCGTCTTGTCCGGGTGCAGTTCCAGCGAGAACTTCGCGATTCGTTCGCGCAGTTCCGTGAGGAATCGCTCGGCATCCGAGCGATTCTCGAACCCGACGAGGAAGTCGTCAGCATAGCGCACGATGACCACTTCACCGCGCGCATGCCGCTTCCTCCACAGAGCGCGAGCCGCGTCTGAGGCTGATCAAGCTCGCCGACGGCGCGGATGACAACTGGAGCTACCTGTCGTCGGACGCGTTGCCGAAGGCCCCGGAGTGCATCGACTTCTATCATGCAGCCGAGCACCTCAACGCGGCGCTGGGCGACGCGTACGGCGACGGCAGCGTGATGGCACGGCGCAGATTCGCCGAACTGCGGCACGTGCTGCTCGAGGAGCAGGGTGGCGTCGAGACGGTGATTCGCGCGATCGCGAATCTCAAGCGCAAGACGGGCAGCGCGTGCATCGCTCGCGAACTTGGCTACTTCCGCAACAACCGCGCGCGCATGCGCTATGCCGAGCTCAAGGCGCGAGGATTCCCGGTCGGCTCGGGTGTCGTGGAAGCTGCGTGCAAGACACTGGTCGCGCAACGCATGAAGCAAAGCGGCATGCGCTGGAGTCAGGATGGCGGACAAGCGATCCTCAATCTACGCGGCTGGTCGCAGAGCGGGCGCTTCGATGCAGCGTGGGCCCTGCTCGCAGCAACTTACAAGATGGAAGTCACCACCGTCGCCAGCCTCGTACGCCTGCGTGCCTGCTGCATCCTGCGGCGGCCAACATCGCTCCGAGGATCAGTCGCTCCAGTACGCGATGTGCCCGTTCCGAGCACCGCTTCTTCTTGCTCATCGACCGGTTCCTTTCGACGCGAGACATCCGGCACAGAGTGACACGCTCGTCACAGGACCCAGAGCAAACGTCATGCCATCGAACTGTCCCGGCGGCGCGCGTTTCGCGTATGCAAACGATGCGCGTCAGGAAGCCCGCCGCCAGGGGTGGCTGCTCAGGCGGGTGACGCGGCGCGGGG
>JADGRE010000036.1 GCA_017881185.1 Pseudomonadota bacterium
GGGGTTTGACCGTTTCTCGCTGGTCCCGAACGCGCATGGCTGCGTTGCTCCTCGTCACAATAGCGCTGGCTATTGCTCCTCGTCGCGCCTTGCCCTGCGCGTCCGGTCCTGCGCGATAACCGATCAAAACCCCTCGGTCAGATCACTAGCGCGACCTAACGTGTGAATTGCGAGACTTGGGCTGGGCTTCTGATCGATGATGGGCAGCGATCCGCGAGACCACGGAGACTCTTGCCATGTCAGCCACACCGACCAAGCTCGCACTCGTCACTGGAGCCAACCGCGGGCTTGGGCTCGAGACCTGTCGTCAGCTGGCACCGCGTGGCTTTCGCGTGCTGCTGGCAAGTCGGGGCGACGGTGGCCGTGCTGCGGCACAGCAGCTCACGCGCGAAGGTCTGTCGGTAGGGCACGAGCCGCTCGATGTCGCCGATGCCCACAGCATCGCTGCATGCGCCGAGCGTTTGCGCAGCGCGGGCGCAGCGCTCGACCTGCTCGTGAACAACGCGGGCATCACGCTCGATGGCTTCGACGCCGAGGTCGCCCGGCGCACGCTGCAAGTGAACTTCTTCGGCGCACTGCAGGTGACCGAGGCGCTCTTGCCGCTGCTGCGCGATGGCGGCGCCATCGTGATGGTGTCGAGCGGGATGGGTGAGCTGTCGAGCGTCTCGCTGGCGTTGCGCGAGCGCTTTGTCGCGCCCGAGCTCACCCGCGCGGCGCTCGTGCAGCTGATGGAATCGTTCGTGGAAGACGTCGCGCAGGGTCGGCACAAGCAGCGCGGCTGGCCGTCGTCTGCGTACCGCGTGTCGAAGGTGGGCATGAACGCGCTGACGCGCATCCTCGCGCGTGAGTTCGCTGCGCGCGCGATTGCCGTGAATGCCGTATGTCCCGGTTGGGTGCGCACCGACATGGGTGGCTCCGGCGCGCCGCGCAGCGTGGAAGAGGGCGCGGCCTCGATAATCGCAATCGCGAGCCAACCGCACGGTGGCCCGACCGGCGGTTTCTTTCGCGACGGCAAGGCGATTGCGTGGTGAGAGCAGTCCGTCGTGTCGCCGTGAACCCTGCGCTGCTGGCGCTGCTGGCGCTCACGGGCAGCTGCCTGCAGCAAGACAGGCCGTTCAGAAACGCGATTGTCTTGTACGAGGGTGAGCCCTACGGTGACCTGATCGTGCTCGCAGAGCATGTGCGCCAGTGCATGCACAGCGACAAGCAGACTCTGCCGCGCGTCGTCCTCGCGGAGCGCATCTTCGATTGCTACACGAGCGCAGGCTGGAAGCAGGTGTACGGGTGCACCAGCAAAGACTTCATCGTCATCGTCGCACCGGTTGCCGAGCAAAGTCAGGGCGAGCTGTGGTCCCACGAGCTCACGCACTACTTCGGCGCGCAGGCCGAGGACGACCCTTGCGGCGTGCTCACGCTCGATGGCTTCTCGTTGCAGCGTCCGGATGCGGGGCACTGAGCACCTAGCCCAGCGACGCCGCAAAGCGGGTGAACGCGTCGGCCAATCGGGTTGGCGCTTCCAGATGCGGGCAGTGCCCCACGCCCTCGAGCACCTCGAGCTTCGCGCCGGGGATGGCGCGTGCGAAGTGCTCGCCGTGCGCGAGCGGGAAGAGCGTGTCGCGGTCGCCCCACACGACCAGCGTGGGTACGCGCAGGCTCGTGAGCTCGATGATGCTGGCGTTGCCGTCGTCCGAGCTGTGCCCTTTGCTCTGCATCAGGTCGGCGATGAGGCGTTCGTACCAATCGGCCGAGCGTCGCAGCTTCGCCGTGAGCTGCATCAGCACCGGCCGAGGTATGTACGGTGGCTGCGCGAAGATGCGCTTCATGAATTGTCGGTATGCCTGCGGATCACGCACCGCGAACAGGTTCTTTCCGGCGCGCATCTCGTCGTTCAGCGCGCGCACGCCCGCAAGCTCGAGGCCCGCGCTGTTCACGGGCACCAGCGACACGATGCGCGCAGGCCCGAGCGCCGCTGCGATGCCGATGGCCGTCGCGCCGCCGAGCGAGTTACCCATCAAATGGAAGCGCTCACCGCCGAGCGCGCTCACTACTTCACCGAGCCACGCTGCGTACGCCTCGAAAGTGTGGCGCTCGGCCGGGTCTACCCAGCCATCGGCGAAACCGGGCATCGCGGGCGCCACGATGCGGTAGCGATCGACCAGCTGTGCCGCCGTGCGCAGGAAGGTGTCCGGCTCGTCGCTGAAGCCGTGGAGCCACACGAGCGTCCCGTCTTTCGCCACGCCGCACTCGAGGTAGGGCGTGACGCGCCCGCGCGCATCGATGTGCTGCCTGAGCTGGGCGCGCACGGCACGTCGCTGTGCGAGTTGAACCAGACGCAGGATGCCGGCGCCGACGGATTCCTCGAGACGAACGAACATTGCGGCAGGCTGCTGGCACACGTGGCTCCTGTCAACACGCCGCGGCTGGCGCAAATCCCACGGCCGGCGGGTTGCGATTAGCCTACGCCTCAGCATCAGGACCCCGGTGAAGTCACAGCTGCAACAGGCGACAGAGCTCGCAACCATTGGCACCGGAGCACAGGCCATCGTGCCGCCGTCGGCAGCATCCGCAGCGCGCCCGATGGCAGCTGCAAGCTGCTGGACTTCGGCGCGCTGAACTCGTTCGGCATCCCGAAGCGTGCGGTGGGCACGCCGCCCTTCACGTGTCGTGCTGCGCTGGATGCACGGTGAGCACCGGGACTGGCGAGGCCCGAACGATTCGCTCGGCAACGCTGCCCATGAACGCGCGCGCCATGCCCGCGCGGCCGTGCGTGCCGAGCAGCAAGAGGTCGCAGCCCCGTGCCTTCACGGCCTCGAGGATGGCCTCGTGTGCCGGCCCGCGATAGAGCACGGCCTCGGACTTCGGCCACTGCTCGTGCACCTTCGCGAGCAGGCTCTGCAGCTCGCTCTCGGCGGCTGCGATGAGTGGCTCGACGTCGATGATGGCCGCGAACGGGCTCGTGCTCGTGAACGGCGTGATGTCGAAGACGTTGAGCAGCGTGATGTGTGCGTCGGTCCTGCGCGCGAGGCTGACCGCGAGCTCGATGGCGGGCTGCATCGCAGCGCCGAAATCGACGGGAACCAGGATGTGCTTGAATGGTGCCATGGCAATCGCCCCTGTTGGCTCGGGAGCTTAGTTCGTGCGCACGGCGGTGACGAGCGACTGCGTCCCGGCATTCCCGTCGGCATCGACGCCTTCCAGACACGCTGCGAAGCCGTGGCGAAGGTCCCGCACGCGGGCCACGCGGGCACCGATGCACTTCCGCAACCATAAGCGGCAGAGGCACACAAGCTGCTCGAGCGCGGCGGCGTGCACGGCAAACTCGTGCTCCAGGCGCACTAGGGCGTGGACGGGTGCATCGCAGCGATGCGCGCGGCGACCTTCTCACCGCAGCGCACCGCGCCCTCGACCCACGGGTGGTTGAGGTAGTCGCCACACAGCCACACGTTGCGCTCACCTTGGCCGCGCTCCCAAAACGCTTTCACGCGCGTCACCTGGCCCACGCCATAGACCGGCAGCGCCTGCGGCCAGCGTTGTACGAACAGCGGATCGAGATGCTCGGCGTAGCGCGGGAACAAGCGCCCCAGCTCCTGCGCCACGGAGTTGGTGATCTCCTGATCGGCACGTTGGAGCCAGCGACCAGCCGCTTCCTCGTGCAGGAACACACTGAAGACGCAGCGCGCTCCGTCGGACGAGCCCTTGCAGGTCTCGTTCGAGAGCGCGCAGATGATTTCGCTTTCGGTGAAGGGCACCCAGATCCCTTCGAAGTCGCCGGCGATCTCCACAGGCACTGCGAAGCTGCAAACGATGGTGGAGGAAGATGTGGCGTGGGCGAGTAGATCGGCTTGTGCAGGGCTGGGCGCCTGCAGCAGCCCGCGCGCCGCGCCAGCGGTGCTGGCGACCACGATGGCGTCGTAGTGCGCTTGGCCGTCGCGCCAACGCAGCTCGGCACCGTTCTGGGTTCCGACGACCGCAGTGACCGGCGTGGCGTACCGGACCTGCAGCCGAGCGGCGAGCGCGTCGGGCAGCACGCCCATGTGCCCGCGCAGCGCGCACGGTACGAACTCGCCGCGCGTCACCAGCAGCGCAGCGAGCGCCTCGAAGTACTTCATGCTCATCTTGCCCGCACCGTGAAAATGGAAGGTGCGGATGAAGCTGTCGACCACGTAGTTGGTGGCCTCGTCGCCCATGCGCCTGCGCGAGAAGTGCTCGCAATTTTCCTGGTCGAGCTCGTCGTCACCGACCGACAGATCGAAGAAATCGAGGTCGTCGCGCCAGCGGCGCGCCCGCGCCAGCTCGATGAACAGGCGGATGCGCCCGCCCAGATCGATGCCGGCAAAGCGCAGCACGTCGAAGGCGCGCTTGGGCGAGAAGCTCAGCAGCTGGTGGTCGCGCAGCACACCGCCTTCGCCGGCCTCGATTACGAACCACTGGTCGGCAAGGCCTAGCTCGTCGAGTAGCGCGCGTGTGCGATCATAGTTGTCGAGCAGCATGTGCACGCCGAGATCGAGCTGGAAACCGTCCACCGAGCGCGACGCCATGCGCCCACCGGCAGCTGCCTGCGCCTCGAACACCTCGACTTGATGGCCCGCTTGCTGCAACCGAAAGGCCGCGGTGAGGCCCGCGATGCCAGCGCCGACGACAGCGAGCTTCATGGGTCGTCCGCTGCGAGGCGATCGTACAGGCGCATTCCCGAGCCGACGGTCCCGCCGATGCTCGGATAGCCCGCCGTCGCGTTGACCATGAACAGGTTGCGAATGGGCGTCTCGAAGTCGACCCGTGACAGCTGCAGCGGCGTGAGTGCCGTGCCATAAGCGTTGCCCATGGGTGAGCGACAGTACTCCGCGTTGGTCAGCGGCGTGCCCGCGACGCGCATGGCCAGGTGCTTGCGCAGCCCAGGGACGTAGTTGGCCTCGAGCACGGCGAAGATCTGATCGCGGATCGCCAGCTTCTCTTTGGTGTACGCCGCGCGGTCTCGGTCGCGCAGCGCTCGAAAGTGCGCGTAGTCGCAACAGGTGGCGACTTCCAGGATCTGGTGGCCCGGCGGCGCGATCCCTGGCTGGTCGGTGTGCAGCGTGGGAGTCGCGAGGAACAACCACGGATTGGAGAGGTCATGGCGCTCCAGTTGATCGCGGTACATGCGGTTGATGTCGTCGTGTGGGTAGTGCCACACGTTCCACGAACCGAAGCCGTGCTCACGCAGGTCGAGATCTTTCACGCCGAGGTACATCGTGTACGTGCTGCAGGAGTACTCGTAGTCGAGGCGCTTCCGATAGCGCGCGGGCCAGCCAGCATCGGGAGCGAGCGCGAGCGTGGCCGCCGGATCGACATTGGAGATGTACCGGCGCGCACTGAAGCGCTGCCCATTCTTGGTTTCCACGCCGACTACGCGCCCATCCTCGACCACGATGCGTTGCACCTCGTGCTCCAGGAGCACGGCACAGCCCGGCTGCTCGCGTATCTTCTGCACCACCGAGTCGATGAAATGGAAGAAGTGCTTGCGCGGGTAGTAGGCGCCTCGGCCGTAATTGTCGATCAGTGACACGTGCAGCACAAAGGAGACCTGCTCGGGCGGCAAGAGGTAGTCGCCCGACTGCCCGGCCAGCACGGCCTGCAGACGCTGCGGCATGTGCACGTGATCGTAGAAGCGCTGCAGTGTCCAGGTCCGGTAGCGCAGCAGCTTGGGGAAGCGAAACGGTGCGGCCAGTAGATCGTGCCAGCGCAGCTCGAGCGGTACACGCGCCAGCTCGTCGGCGATGCCGATGACCGTGTCGAAGTACGCGCGCAGCGGCTGTGCGTCTTGCGGGAAACGCTGCAAGAGGCGATCGCGAAAGCTTGAGAAGCCGCTGGGAATGCGAAAGCGCTCGCCGGCCACGACCACGTGGTCGAAGCCATCAGGGTCGAGGCGGTTCCAGCTGACCGTGTCAGCTAGCCCCACGCGCGCGAGGAAGTCGTGCACCGAACCGCCTGGGCCACAGCCGAAGATGTAGTGCACCTGCGCGCAGAAGCGGTAGTCGCCCATCGCGAAGGTGTGTGCGTAGCCGCCCGGCGTGTCGTGCGCCTCCAGCATCAGCACTTTGCGGCCGTGACTCGCGAGCAATGCGCCCACCGTCAGGCCGGCCATGCCTGTGCCGATGATGAGATAGTCGTAGACGCTTTCCGAACCCACCTGGCACCTCGCTCAGTTGACATGCCGAGCTTGCCACCAGCAGCACCCAGTGTGCACGCCAAAGCGCATCGGGCATGTGACAAACTGAGCAAAGACACGCCGCGCCGGCCGAGCAGAACGAGCGCGCCTTCGGCCTGGAGCTCGTCGGCCTCGAGATGCACGACGGGATCTCCGCGAAAGCTTTCGAACAGTCCGAGCGCGTAGGACACGCGGCAGATGTGGCGTAGTGAGACCGCGAGCCTCACGCTCGGCGCGTGGGTCCGCTATGCTCGCCGGCAAGCGCCGTGACCGAGACCGCCGACCAGCCGCGTCAGAGCGCGACCCCGCCACCCGCAGGCAGCCTGCAGCGCTGGGCGTACGACTACGTCACCAGCACTGCGCTCGACCACAAGCTCGCACCCGGACCGCTGCCGGAGCGGGTGCTCGAGGGTGGCGCGCCACTGCGCCTCGCGCAGCCGGGCCGGCCGGCGCAGCTGCGGGTGTCTTCTGAAAAGACCAAGACGCCGGGCAGCGGGGCGCTGCGCGACCCCAAACGACGCGCCGAGCTGCTGCACACCTTCCTGCATCACGAGCTGCAAGCCGCCGAGCTCATGTGCTGGGCTGTATTGGCGTTCCCCGACACGCCCGCGTCGTTCAAGCGCGGCCTCGTGGGCATCTGCCACGACGAGATCCGTCACATGCGCATGTATGCCGAACACATCGTGCAGCTGGGCTGCGCCGTCGGGGACTTCCCAGTGCGCGATTGGTTCTGGTCGCGTGTGCCCAACGTGCAGACGCCAGCGGCCTTCGTCGCAGTGATGGGGCTCGGCTTCGAGGCCGGCAACCTGGACCACACGCGGCGCTTCGCCGAACGCTTTGCCGCGGTGGGGGACGAGCGCGGCGCCCAGCTGCAGGAAGCAGTGGCGCACGAAGAGATTGCCCACGTGGCGTTCGCGGCGCACTGGTTTCGGCGCTTCGAGGGTGAGCTGTCGTTCGCGCGCTGGGAACGTGCGCTGCCCGAGCCCTTGTCGCCCATGCTCATGCGCGGCGATCCACTCAATCGCAGCGCTCGCGGGCAAGCCGGCATGGATGACCCTTTTCTGGACGCACTGGAGCAATGGCAACCCGTATCGCGTGGCTCCTGAACCTCGACGCGGACTTGGAGCTGCAGAAGCCAGCCGGCTACCGCGCGCCGCGCATCACGGCTGGGCGCGTGAGCGAGCTGCTCGCGTGCATGCTCGACTTGGTCGCGCCGGACGATACCGTGCTCACCGACGCCTGGCGCGGACCGCTGCCAGAAGGCACGCGCGTGCAGCTGTTCTGTCCGACACCGAACGCGCTCGCGCGAGTCCAGGCGCTGGGGTTGCTGCCCGGGTCCGCGCCGCCACTGGCGGTGCTGCGAGAAGTGAACAGTCGACGCTTCTGCGCGGCGCTCGGACACGGCCTGCCAGGATCGCAATTCGTGCACGACATGGCCACGCTCGAGCAGCAGCTGCGGCAGCCTGCGTTTACCGGCAGCCACCTGCTCAAGCGTGAGTTCTCGTTTGCGGGTCGCGAACAACGTCGCGTGCACGGCGGTGCGCTCGACGACTCGACGCGAGGTTTCTGTGCGCGCAGCTTCTCACGCGCCGAGGGTGTGCAGGTGGAGCCTTTGGTGGAGCGCCTGGCCGACTTCTCGCGCCACGGCTACTTGCTGCGCAGTGGCAAGCTGCTGGTCGGCGCCACGCGCGAGCAACGCTGCGACGCCTTTGGACGTTACCTCGGCACGTCGACGGAAGTGGCGAGGGTGACCGGCGTCGAAGACGAAGCGCTCGTCGCCGAGCTGAACAAGACTGCGGTCGCACTCAGCGCTGCCGGCTACTTCGGCCCCTTCGGCATCGATGCTTTTCGTTATCGATCACCCACCGGCGCGGACGCGTTCAACCCGCGCTGCGAGATCAACGCGCGCTTCACCATGGGCTACCCGCGGGCGCTGCTCGAGGATGCGCTGACGCAAGAGTGAGCAGCGCTTCGTCTGGTCAAGCACAACGGACATCAAAAGGGTGACGCGTCGCCCCACATTGTACGACCCGGTCGTCGCGCGCATGCTCCGCGGGGTGCCGCGATCTGCCGCGGCGGCGACTACGCGACCAGCGTGCGGCGCAGCAGCTGCAGCGTTCGCAGCAGCGAGTCGCGCGTCGCGTCGATGTCGTAGGAAGGCCGGGTGTCGTTGAAGAATGCGTGGTGCGCACCCTTGTAGACGATGCTCTCGAAGCGTGCACCTGCCGCCTGCATCGCCTGCTCATAGGCCGGCAGCTGCGCCATCAGACGCTGGTCGAGGCTGCCGTGAAAGGCCAGCACGGGACAGGCGATCTTCGACATGAGCTCGGCCGCCGGTGCACTGCCGTAAAAGACGACGGCTGCAGCCAGCTGTGGATCGTGACACGCGAGGCGTCCCGCCAGCCCGCCGCCCATGCAGAAGCCGATCGCTGCGATCTTCGATCCGCGCGTGACTTCGCACTCGGCACGCAGCCAATGACTCGCTGCGAGCAGCTTCGGCATGAACGCGTCGAGCCGGGTCACGCTGGTCAGGATGGCGGCCATCGTGGCTTCGATGCGCACACGCTCGGCCTCGGGCCGCTGCGCGAGCGCCGCCGCACGGGCTTTGCCGTCCGCAAAGAACGTGGGTGAAAGGTTCAGGAGCGCCTGCGTCTCGGCAAGACGTTCGGCGCTGAGCTCGGGGGCGCGCTCGCCTGCGGTCGAGAAGAGATCCGGCGCGAGCGCAGCGTAGCCTGCGTTCGCAAAGCGCCGCGTCAGGTCTTGGATGTGCGCGTCGACTCCCCACGCTTCTTGCAGCACGAGCAGCGCGGGAAGGGGCGTCTTCGCACGCGTGGGGTACGCAAGGTAGCCGCTCTCGGCGTCGCCATAGCGGACGTGGCTGGTCGTCAGGCTCATTGCGACCTCCTCATTGCGCCGCGGCTGCGCTGCCCACTGTGCGTGGCTCGCCGGCGAATTCGAGTGCGCGGTCGTCGAACGACCCATAGCGGAGCAAGAGCAGATCGAGCGCGTAGTTCTGGTACAGCCGCCACGGTCGCTTGGAGCCCTGCTTGGGAAAGAGCTCGAGCGAGCGCTGCACGTAGCCCGAGGAAAAATCGATCCACGGTTCGGCGGTGACCGACCCGTCACGCACGCGGGGCGTGCACTTGCGGTAGTGATGGTCGTCCATGTACTGCAGCAGCCGGCACAGGTACTCGCAGGTGAGGTCGCACTTCAGCGTCCACGAGGCATTGGTGTAGCCGATGCACGACGCGAGGTTGGGCAGGTCGCTGTACATCATGCCCTTGTAGCGGAAGGTGTTCGGCAGCTCGACACGCTGCCCATCGACGAAGATCGTCAAGCCACCGATCGGCTCGAGCTTGAGGCCAGTCGCAGTCACGATCAAATCGGCCTGTAGCTCCGCACCCGAGCGCAGCTGGATGCCGTGTTCGGTGAAGCGCTCGATGTGATCGGTCACCACGCTGGCCTGCCCGCCGGCAATGGCGTCGAAGAAATCGCCGTCGGGCGCCAGGCAGACGCGTTGGTCCCAAGGTTTGTAGCGCGGCGTGAAGTGAGTCTCCACGTCGTAGTCGGGGCCGAGCGCATCGCGCACACCTTTGATGATCACGCGCTTGACCAGCTCGGGCTTCCACTTGGAGATCGCGAAGAAGTACATGCCGAAGAGCACGTTCTTCCAACGCACGAGGCTGTACGCCAGGCGCGCCGGCAGCACGCTGCGCAGCCAGTCGGCAACGCGATCTTTCGCGGGCAACGCCACGATGTACGTGGGCGAGCGCTGCAGCATGGTGACGTGCGCCGCGGTCTTCGCCATGGAAGGCACGAGCGTCACGGCCGTTGCGCCGCTGCCGATGACCACCACGCGCTTGCCGGCGTAGTCGATGTCGGGCGTCCAGTGTTGCGGATGCACGATACGACCCTTGAATGCCTCCGCGCCGGTAAACTCCGGCGTGTAGCCGCTCGCGTAGCTGTAGTACCCGCTGCACATGAACAGGAAGCTGCAGGTGATGCGTACGTTGCTGCGCTCGGGAGCGTGCTCGGCTTGCAGCGTCCAGCGCGAGTCGGCCGTGGACCAGCTGGCACGCTTGAGTTGGTGATCGAAACGGATCTTCTGGTCGATGCCGTTGTCGCGCGCGGTTTCAGTCACGTACTCGAGAATGGACGGGCCATCGGCGATGGCCTTGGGCTGGGTCCACGGCTTGAACGAGTAGCCCAGTGTGTACATGTCCGAGTCCGAGCGGATGCCAGGATAGCGAAACAGGTCCCAGGTGCCGCCCAGACGGCTGCGTTGCTCGAGGATCGCGTAGCGCTTGCCGGGACACTTGTGTTGCAGGTGATAGGCGGCGCCGATACCCGAGAGGCCGGCGCCCACGATCACGACATCGAAGTGTTCCACGGGCGCCTCAGAGCTCGGCATGCCAGCTTCGTGCGACACGGTAGTACACCGAGGCTCGCACGAACGCGCTGAGCGTGTAAACCTGCGCACGCCCTGCAGTTCGGACCAGTTCCGGCGCGCCTGCGCGAGGAGTGGTACGCTTGCTGCCGCGCCCGGTTCCCATGTCCACCGGCAAATCCGAGCTCGCCCGGACCGTGTCACGGCGCCAGATGTACGTGCTGGCGGCGGTCTGCTTGGCTGCTGGCGCGCCGCTCGGCATGCTCGCGCTGCGTGCCATGGTCGCGCGGCAGGCGCCCACCATCGAGTGGCTGGAGCACGAGCTCGTGGGCGACCGCGTGCTGTATCTCTACCTTGGCTTCGCCAGCGCGCTCGTGTTCGGCGTGGTCGGCTTCGTGCTCGGAGGGTTCGAGGATCGCCTCGAGCGCTTGTCGGCGATCGATCCGCTGACCGAGTTGATGAACCGCCGGCGCTTCACCGAGCTCGTCGATACCGAAATCGCGCGCGCGATTCGCTATGGCAAGCCGCTCTCGTTCTTGCTGATCGACGTCGACGATTTCAAGCACATCAACGACGCCTACGGGCACGTCGCGGGCGACACCGCGTTGCGGGCCATCGCCGACTGTCTACGTTCCAACTGTCGCGTGAGCGACACGCCTTCGCGCTACGGCGGCGACGAGTTCGCCGTGCTACTCACCGAAACTGGCCAGCAAGATGCCGAGCGCTTCGCCGAACGCTTGACCTCGCAGTTGCGCGAGTCCACGCCGTACGTGCAGGGCGCGAAGCCGCCCACGCTCTCCATCGGCATCGCCGAGCTGCATATCGGAGACGCTGCGGAAATCCGTCAGCTGGTTCGCAGGGCGGACACTGCGCTCTACGAAGCCAAGCACCTAGGCCGCAATCGCACGAGCATTGCGCCGCCGCCGGGCTCCACGCCTTCGCCGCCTTCGCCGCGTGCGTCAAGTGCCGAGTCCGTCGCCTTCGTCGGCGCAGATGCCGACCCGATTCAGTCGAAGAAGTAGAAGAAGCGCGGGCGCGTGCCGAGCTCTTCCTTGAACACGTAGACGCGCTTGTCGGCGATGATGCGTCGCACTTCGCTGTTGGGGTCGAGCAGGTTGCCGAACTTGCGTGCGCCGGTGGGACACGCTTCCAGGCACGCCGGGTAACGACCCTCGCGCACACGGTGCAGACAGAAGTGGCACTTCTCGACCACGCCCACCGGGCGAATGCGATTGCTCAGCAGCCCCTGGTGAGGATTGATCTCGGAGGGGTGGAGCTCGGGCTCCGAGAAGTTGAAACGTCGCGCCCCGTAGGGGCATGCGGCCTCGCAGTAGCGGCAGCCGATGCACCAGTCGTAGTCGATGACCACGATGCCGTCTTTTTCCTTCCAAGTCGCGCCCACCGGGCAGGCGGTCACGCAGGGTGGGTTGTCGCATTGGTGGCACTGCACCGGCATGTAGTACTTGTCGGGGTTGGGCACGGTCCCCTCGTAGTACGCGTTGGCGTTCTCCACGCTCATCGTGCCCTTGTCGATCTCCAGCACGCGGATGTAGTGCATCTCCGGATTGCGCGAGCTGTTGTTCTCGGCCGCACACGCGTACTCGCAGCGCCGGCAACCGGTGCAGTACGAGAGGTTCAGCGCGTACGCGTACTCGACTCCCGGGATGGCCTGCGGGTCTTTGACCTCGACATCCACGCCGTAGCGCTCGCGTGCCTGTCGCTCGACACGCTCGATCAGCGCCTGCTTCTCCTGCGCATCGAGCTCTTTGTAGTGCTTCTGGCTGAACTCTTCCCAGCTCACCGAGGTGCTGGCACAGCCGCTGCCGCTCACCGCCGCCGCGCCAGCCGTGGCCGCCGCCGCCGCCAGAAACGCGCGCCGAGAGCTCTGCATGTACTCGCCGCCGCGCACCAGCGCCGCGGCCAGCTCGTCCTTCTCTGCGTCGGGCACGCTGGCAGTCGCGCTGTTGGTGGCGCCTGGGTCGTCGACCGCGCCCGCGGGCGCGGCGACCTGGCTGCGTCCGCCGCCACTGCATCCGCAGCTACCCGACCCACAACCCGTTCGCTGCTCGCTCATGCGTGCGCCCCCTGTTGTGTACCTGGCACCTGACGTCGACCACCGTTACGTTACGGGAGTTTGGCGCCGCATGCCAGCGTCCCCTCGACGTCGCCCGAGCTTCCAGAGACACTGCCGCCGTGGAATTCGATTCAGAACAGCTGACTCTGCGCTTCGACAGCGGCGATGAGCTCGCGAGCTTCCACAAGGAGCTCACCATGCTGTTGCGCGAGGTGACGATCTCGGTCAGCTCGGCGACACCCGATGCCGAGCAGGCCCAGAAGCACGCGCGCGCGTTGCTCGACGAGTTTCAGACCACGGCGCGCTTCATCAGCCTGTTGCGTAAACAGCGCAGCGTGCCGCGCTCCATTTGAATCACGGGCAGCCGTGAAAGGTGGTCGAGCCGGAACACGAAGTGCCAGGCGTTGCTCACGCCGTCAGCACACACCGCACTCAGTCGCGCACGAGCTGCTTGCACGAAGCTACCGCCGGGCCGCTCGCATGCTCCGCGCAGTTGCGGAACGCGTTCTGTGCGTTTGGGCGGTCGTGCAATGCGTCGTAGGCCGAGCCGAGCACGAGCCACGCGTCGGCGCGCCGCGGGTCGGTCTCGACAATCGCGCGGGCACGCTGCAGCGCTTCGCGGGGATTGCCGGCGTTCAAGCTGGCGAACGCCGCACGCAGATCGTCTGGGCGCGCCTGCGGCGCCGAGTGTGGTGCCGCGCTAGCGACAGCCGCGTCGCGGCGCGCCCGCGCTGGATTGGCCGGCGCGCTCGGTGTCGTTGTTGCAGTGGTTGCTGCAATGGGTGTCGCAATCGACGGGCTAGCCACGGTTGTCGGGGCACTCTGCGCGACCACGGGGCGCGCCGTCACCGCCGGCACCGGGGCAACCAAGCCGGCTGCCGGCACGAGCGGCGTAAGCGGCGCAAGCGGCGCGAGCGCCGCAACCTGCCGAGGCGCGCTCGGGGTCGAGGTCTGCACGCGGGCGTGCGTGGCGCCCCCCAGGAGCGCAAGCGCCGCGACCGAGCTTCCAAGCACGCCCAGGCCCGCAAACACGGCCCAACCCGCACGCTTTGGTACGGCAGGCGGGGGTTCGTACTCTTGGGTCGGACCTGCCGCGAGCAGGTCGACGGGTGCCAATGAGTCCTGATTGTGGGATGCCCACGGCGAGATCGTCGCGCCCGGCTCGCCGTCCGCGTCAATCAGCTCCGAGCTGTCCAGCCACGGGATCTCGTCCTGCTGCATACCCAGTAGGTGGCATTATGCGCACCTTTCGGTCGGACTGCCACCGGACAAAATAGCAAATCAGTGCAAGCTCTCGGACACCACGGTGCTGTACCCGCCGTGGGTAGGGCGCAACCGGTGCAAACCGCAGCTCAACAAGCGCAGCGCTCCCGCTTTTGGCCCGTCGTGCGCGACTTGGGCCTCGTCGTCCTGCTGTACGCGGGCGTGAGGGCCTACCAACACCGCGCCTTGCCGAGCGGCCCGGCGCCCGATCTGGCTGGCAGCGCGCCGTCCGGAGGCGAGCTCAGCCTGCGCAGCTATCGCGGCCGGCCCGTGCTGCTGCACTTCTGGGCGAGCTGGTGCGGGGTGTGCCAGCTGGAGCAGTCGAGCATCGTGGCGCTGGCGCAAGGGCTGCCGGTGCTCACGGTGGCCACGCAGTCCGGGACGCCCGAGCAGCTTCGGCTCTACGCGCAGCAGCATCACCTGGAGTTCCCCATCCTCACCGACGCCTCGGGTGCGCTGGCGCGGCGCTACGGCGTCACGGCTCTGCCCACGACCTTCGTCCTCGACGCTGCAGGCCGCATTCGCCACGCCGAAGTCGGCTACACTACGCAGCTCGGCTTGCGGTTGCGGATGTGGCTCGCCGCGCGTTGATGCATGTCCCGCTGGGGTGCCCCTCGGTCAGACCCCTAGCGCCGCTCAGCGCAGGTTGCGCTTGGCAAAGAAGGTGTTCGCGCGCTGATAGCCGGTGGGCAGCAGGCGCACGATCAGGTCCATCGCATGCGCGTCGGGGCCCACCAGCACGCGCCGTTGATTCTTCTTCACCGCGCGCAAGATGGTGCTCGCGGCCTGCGCGGCCGTGGTCACGAACATCTTCTCGAAGTTCTCTTTGCCCGACTTCTCGTCCTTCACCAGGAACCCGTTGAGGTTGTCGGAGAAACGGCTGTCGCGCGCGATGTTGGTCTTGATACCGCCCGGGTGCACACAGGTCGCGCTGACCGCGCCACCCACGAGGTCGAGCTCTTGACGCAGCGCTTCGGTGAAGCCACGCACCGCGAATTTGGCGGCGTTGTACGTGCCGTTGCCGGGCACGGCGAGTATGCCGAAGATGCTCGAGATGTTGATGACGTGACCTTCGCCCGAGGCGCGCAAGAGCGGCAAGAACGCCTTGGTGCCGTACACCACGCCCCAGAAGTTGATGCCCATGATCCACTCGAAGTCTTCGTAGCTCACGCCCTCGATGGTGCTGCCCACCGCCACGCCGGCGTTGTTGAAGATCAGGTTCACCGAGCCGTGGTCCTTCACCACGGCATCCGCCCAGCCGTACACGGCGCGGCGATCGGCGACGTCGAGCTTGCTGGTGGTCACGCGCACGCCCAGCGCCTTCACCTGCGCCGCGGTCTCTTCTACGGTCGCCAGGTTGATGTCGCTGAGCGCCAGCCGTGCGCCTTCGCGCGCGAGCTGCAGCGCCAGCGCGCGACCGATACCCGAGCCCGCACCCGTGATCGCGGCGACCTTGTCTTTGAACGACTTCATGAATCTTTCTCCAAGCGTGTACGCGCGCCCGCCAATGACTCGACACGCATAGTGTCAACGGAAACGCGGGCGCTCAACCCGTCTCGACGGACCGCCGCGAAGCGTCCATACTTTTGGGGTTGCGGCGGGCGCTGTCATGGTCGTTACGGTATGCCTCGGGGGCGCTCACAACCCTGGCTGGGGTGGGGTGCAGTTTCGACGTCACGCCGCGCGGCGTCGCCCGCAGCCAGCAGGACTCGGGCCGCGATCTGATCGCGGGCGATGCCGGGCTCGCGGCGACCGACGCGGATGCAGCAACCGGCGGCTCGGGCGGCACTGGCGGCGAGGGTGCAGGCGCAGCCGACGGCGGCCCCGCAGCTACGCAGCCGCCTGGCCCGCCCAAGAATCCTTGGATCGCCTTCACGAGAATCGAGAGCTCCTTCGGTCAGCTCTACTTCGTGAAGGCCGATGGCAGCGGGTTACGCCAGTTCACGGGTGCCGCCTCGGAGCAGGACCCAGCATGGTCGCCCGACGGCAAGCAGCTCGCGTTCGTGCAGTTCGATGCGCTCATGGGCAACTCGTTGCATGTGCTCGATTTTGCGAAGGGTACCGACACTGCCATCAAGGAGAGCTTCAGCAAGCTCACGCGACCGCGCTGGTCGCCCGACGGCAAGACGCTCGTGGTCGCCGCCAGCACCGCTGCCGTGCCCGTGCCTGTGTTGTTTCGCGTCGAGCTCGCGTCGGGAGCCACCGCGCAGATCACGCAGTCCGTCAACGGCGACGGGGGCCACGACATCGCTGCCGACGGCTCGCTGTACTTCGTGCGCCACCTCGATGGCGCGCTCTTCGACATCTTCAGCGTCTCGTACCGCGCGAGCCCCAACACGACTGCCAAGCGCGTGACCACGGGCTCCAATGTCATCGGTGGCGTCACGGTGCACCCGGACAGCAAGCGCCTCTACTACTCCAGCGCACCGGGCACGACGAGCTCGTCGTTGATCGAGCTCACGCTGGCGAACGCACGCAAGCGCACCATCGGCGACCCCGGCGACGAAGAGCCGCGCGCACTCCCGGGCGGCAAGAAGCTCGTGCTCAACCGCCGTTCGTTTGGTGCCGGCTCGGAGATCGCCGTGGTCGACGGCAACGGCAAGTTGCTGCAGCGGTGCACGAGCGACCCTGACTTCGATACTGCGCCCGATGCCTCGCCGTTGCAGAGCGCAGCGGTCGACCTGTCGAAGTTTTGAACCAAGCTGCCAGTCGTCAGCTGCGCCGCACTCAGTTCCACGCTTCGAACACCGCGCTGGGCGTCAACACGTCGGCGGTCGAGTTGTTGCCGACCTGGCCATTGTAATTGGCTCCCCAGCACAGTGGGTGGCCGCTCACCAGCGCGCAGTTGGTCAGGCTCAAACCAGCGCCGCTGATCGCGCCCGGCATGACGCCTCCGGTCAGGCCGGACGCTTGCACGGGCACCGTGCTGTACGACGTGCCGCCGTTGCCGAGCGCGCCGTTCTGGCCGGTGCCCCAACACTGCTCGCCGCCGTTGATGACCGCACACGCCGTGTACCAACCGGCTTCGACGGATTGCACGCCACTGGTGAGTCCGGACACTTGCGTGGGGACGAGACTCATGGTGCCGGCAGTGCCGTTGCCCAGGGCGCCGTTGGTGCCGGAGCCCCAGCATTGCAGGCCACCGTTCACCACGGCACACGCGTTCTGCTGGCCCGCAGCGATCGACTGCGCGGCGCTGAGCCCGCTCACCGTTACGGGTACGAGGCTTTGGGTGGTGGAGTTGTTGCCGAGCTGCCCGGCGCTGTTGCTGCCCCAGCACTGCACGGTGCCGTTGACCAGCGCGCAGGCAAATTGGGAGCCGACGGTGATCGCCTCGACGCCGCTGGTCAAACCGGTCACCTGCACGGGAATGAGGCTCTGGGCGGTGGAGTTGTTGCCGAGTTGTCCGGCACTGTTGTTGCCCCAGCACTGCACGCCGCCATTGACCAGCGCGCAGGTCGAGTCGAGGCCGGCGCCGATGGCTTGCACACCGGCAGTCAGTCCGCTCACCTGCACAGGCACGGCGCCGTAGGTAGTGGAGTTGTTGCCGAGTTGTCCGGTGCTGTTGTTGCCCCAGCACCGCGCGCTGCCGTTGACCACCGCGCAGGTGTGTTGACCGCCGGCCGATATCGCTTGCACTCCAGTGGTGATGTTGCTCACCGCCACAGGTACTGAGCTGTTCGTCGTCGAGTTGTTGCCCAACTGACCGAGAGCGTTGTTACCCCAGCATTGCGCGCCGCCGTTCACCGCGGCACAGGTGTGGTAGTTGCCGTTGGCGATCCCCAGGCGGCCGCTGGTGAGGCCGCTGGTCGCTGTGGGCACCAGCTTGTTGGCCGTGGAACCCACGCCAATCTGGCCGCTCGCACCATTGCCCCAGCATTGCACCGCGCCGTTCACGAGCGCACAGCTGTGGTAGGCACAGAAGCCGGCTGCGAGAGCTTGTGCACCAGAGGCCGAGGTGCTCACGGGGGTCAAGCTGGTGGCGGTGCCGTTGTTGCCGAGTTGGCCGCTGGTGTTGTAGCCCCAGCACTTGATGGCGCCGTTCACGATAGCGCATGCGTGCAGGGCACCGGCCGCGATGGATTGGACACCGGTCGTCAGGCCGGTGACCTGAACCGGCGATGAGCTGTTGGTGGTGGAGTTGTTGCCCAGCTGTCCACTGCTGTTGTAGCCCCAGCACTGTGCGCCACCGTTCACGATCGCGCATGCGCTCCCGGTGCTCACGGCAATCGCCTGCACACCCGCCGTCAGGCTCGTCACCTGCACGGGCGACGAGCTGTTGGTGGTGGTGCTGTTGCCCAGCTGTCCGTAGGTGTTGTAGCCCCAGCACTTGACGGCGCCGCTGGCCAGGGCGCAGGTGAATTCGTTGCCTGCCGCGATGGCTTGCACGCCGCTGGTCAGCCCCGCCACCGCCACGGGCGTGAGACTGGTCGTCGTGGTGCCGTCGCCGAGCTCGCCGTAGCCGTTGTAGCCCCAGCACTGCACGCCGCCGTTCACGAGCGCGCAAGTGTGCAGCTGACCCGCCGCGATGGCCTCTACGCCACTGCTCAAGCCCGTGACCGCCACCGGTATCGAGCTCTGGGTGGTGGAGTTGTTGCCGAGTTGACCACTGCTGTTGCTGCCCCAGCATTGCACGCCACCGTTCACCAACGCGCACGAGTGCTGGTAGCCGGCGGTGACGGCCTGCACGCCATTTGCGACGTTGGACACCTGTACCGGTAACGAGCTGGCCGTGGTGGAGTTGTTGCCGAGCTGGCCGTAGGTGTTGTCGCCCCAGCACTGCACGCTGCCGTTCACCACTGCGCAGCTGTGTGCAGAACCCACCGCGAGTGCGCCGGTCGAGCCCAACACCCGTTGCGGCGAATTGCGGACGGTGAGCGTGAGTGTGGCGGCGGCTGCGCTGACGGAATTGCTACCCGTCACCGTGTAGCTGGCAGTAGATGCGAGCACGGTCGGCGTTCCCGAGATCACGCAGGTCGAGCTGTTCACGCTCAAACCAGTGGGCAGCGCCGGGCTGACGGTGCAGCCGCTCACCGGGCCGCCGCTGCCGCTGTTGGTCGGTACGTTGTTCGGGATCGCTTGCCCGAGATCGTAGGTCGCCGGATTCCAGTAGGTGAGCGTCGGCGCGACCACGTTCACCGTGATGGTGATCGTCCCCGTCACGGAGCCACCGGTGTTGCTCGCGGTGATGGTGTACGTCGTGGTGCTCGACGCGACCGTCGGCGTGCCGCCGATCAAGCCCGAGCTCGCATTGATGCTCAAGCCCGTCGGCAAGGTTGGGGTGATCGAGTAGGCAGTTGGCTGACCACCAGTGTAACCCGCTGCGTAGTTGGAGCTCGGTTGATCGCACGTCAGCGTGACAGGGCTGACGTACGTGACGCTCGTTGGCGGGATGTCGTTGACCGTGATGGTCAGCGCTGCCGTCGCGGAGCCACCTGAGTTCGTCGCGGTGACGGTGTAGCTCGCCGTCGCAGTGATCGCCGTTGGAGCGCCCGAGATCACGCCGTTGCTGGGGCCCAAGCTCAGGCCTGCGGGTAGCGCGGGGCTGACCGAGTACGAGGCCACCGGGCCACCACCGACCGAGGGCACGTTGTTCGTGATTGTTACGCCCCTGGTATACACGGCGGGATTGACCGAGTAGCTCAGGCCGGAGGGCGGCAGCTCGTTGACGGTGATAGTCAACGTCACCGTAGAGGACCCGCTCGCGTTCGTGGCTGTGACCGTGTACGCGCTCATGCTCGCAACCGTGCTCGGCGTTCCAGACACCACGCCCGTCGAGCTGCCGAAGCTCAAGCCGGCAGGCAGCGCGGGGCTGATCGAGTACGAGGTCACTGCGCCACCCGTGTTGGTCGGCGCGTTGTTCGTGATCGTCGTGGTTCTGGTGTACGTGGCCGGGTTGAGCGAGTAGCTGAGGTTGCCCGGTGCGTTGTTGACGCTGATCGTCAAGCTCAGCGTCGTCGAGCCGCCCGTGTTCGTGCCCGTAATGGTGTAGCTCGTCGCGCCTTGTACTGCGGTTGGTGCGCCAGTGATCTGGCCGTTCGCAGGGTTCAAGGTCAAACCTGAAGGGAGCGACGGGCTGACCGAATAGGAGACGATCGCGCCGCCGGTGTTCGACGGCGAGTTGGTCGCGATGGGCGTGTTGATCGTGTACACGGCTGGGTTGGCCGAGTAGGTGAGCGACGTGGGTGAGGTGTCGTTCACCGTGAACGTCAGCAAGCTTCTCGTGGTGCCGGCGTCGTTGCTCGCGATGGCGGCATAGGTGGTCGTTGGCGAGACCGTGGGCGTGCCCGAGATCACGCCGCTGTTGAAGTTGAGACCCGGCAGCGCCGGCCAGATGGCGTACCCGATCACGCTGCCGCCACTATTGGTGGGGATGTCGGCCGTGATCGCAGTGCCGGCGCTGTAGGTGGCGCTGGTGACGGGGTAGCTCAACGCGGGAAGCGCTGCGGTGCCGGTCGTCAACGATCCGGGCACCGCCGTGGTGCTCGAGGCCAGAGTGCCGTTACCGAGCTGGCCGGTGGCGTTATAGCCCATGCTGCGCACATAGCCGTTGACCAACGCGACACTGTGATTGTCACCACCCGTGACGGCCGACACGCCAGTGCTCAGGCCCGTCGCGGCCACCGGCGTGGTGCTCTGCGCAGTGAGGCCGTTGCCGAGCTGGCCATAGGTGTTGTAGCCCCAGGTCTGCACGCCACCGTTCACCAGCGCAACGGTGTGATTGAAGCCGGTGGCGATGGCTTCCACGCCGCTGCTCAGGATCGAAACGGACACGGCCGTGGTCGACTGCGAGGTCGAACCGTTTCCGAGTTGGCCGTAGGCATTGTACCCCCAGCACTTCGCGGCACCGTTGACGATCGCACAGCTGTGCGCGTCGCCCAGTGCGATGGCCTGCGCGCCCGTCGTTAGGCCAGTTACGGACTGCGGTGTGTCGTAGTTTGTGGTGGAGCCCATGCCGAGTTGGCCGTTGGTGTCGTTGCCCCAGCACTTCGCCGCGCCATTCACGATGGCACACGCGTGGCGTCCGCCGGCAGCGATCGCCTGTACGCCGGTCGTCAACCCGAACACCGGCTGCGGCGTCGTGAAGGGAGCCATGGTCACATAGATGACGCTCCACAGCGTGTACTGGCTGCCGATCGCGCCGTTGTAGTCGTTGCCCCAACACTTGGCGCTTCCGTTGACCACGGCGCAGGTGAAGTCGGCGCCGGCAGCGATCGCCTGCACGCCGCTCGTCAGTCCCGTCACCTGCACCGGCACCGAGCTCGAGACAGTGGACCCGTTGCCCAGTTGGCCTTTGAGGTTGTATCCCCAGCACTTCACGCCGCCGTTCTGCAGCGCGCAGGTGTGCGACGTGCCCGCGGTAATCGCTTGCACACCGCTGGTCAGCCCCGACACCTGCACAGGCACCGTGCTCTGAGTCGTGGTGCCGTTGCCGAGCTGTCCGTAGGCGTTACCGCCCCAACACTTGACGCCAGCGTTGACGATCGCACAGGTGTGAGTCTGCCCAGCCGCAATGCCCTGACGGCCCGCGACCAGACCAGACACCTGAGTCGGCAGGTTGCTGCCGACTGTGGAGTTGTTGCCGAGTTGCCCATTGGAGTTGTTGCCCCAGCACAGCACGGCGCCGTCCACCAACGCGCAGGTCTGATAGCCGCCAGCGGAGATGGCTTGCACGCCGCCAGCCAGTGTAGCGACTGACACGGGAATCAAGCTGGTCGACGTGGTGCCGTTGCCGAGCTGTCCGTAGCCGTTACCACCCCAACAGCGTGCGCTGCCGTTCACCAACGCGCAGGTTTGGGCGTCGCCTGCGGCGATCGCTTGCACGCCGGTCGTCAGCCCGCTCACCGCCACGGGCGTCGATGAGTTGGTCGTGGAGTTGTTTCCGAGCTGACCATTGGCGTTGTAGCCCCAGCACTTCGCAGCGCCGTTCTGGGTCGCGCAAGTGCGGTCGAAGCGGGCCGTGATGGACTGCACTCCAGTGGTCAGGCCCGTCACTGCCACGGGCGTCGTGCTCTGGGTGGTCGTCCCGTTTCCGAGCTGACCGCTGGCGTTGTAGCCCCAGCACTGCGCGCTGCCGTTCACGAGCGCGCAGCTGTGCGTCGGACCCACCGCAATCGCTTGCACGCCGGCGCTCAGACCGGTGACGGAAACGGGCGTCGTGCTGGCGCTCGTGGTGCCGTTGCCGAGCTGACCGTAGGTGTTGTCACCCCAGCACTGCACGCCGCCGTTCACGAGCGCGCACGCATGAACCTGTCCGGCCGCGACCGCCTGCACGCCCGTCGTCAAGCCGACGACTTGCACCGGGATGTGACTCTCGGTGGTCGAGGCGTTGCCCAGTTGCCCGCTGGCGTTGGCGCCCCAGCATTGTGCGCCGCCGTTTACGACTGCGCAGGTGATGGCGCCGCCTGCGGAGATCATCCGCACACCAGCGCTCAGCCCGCTCACCACGGTCGGCACCAAGCTCTGCGCCGTGGAGTTGTTGCCGAGCTGGCCGTTGGAGTTGTAGCCCCAGCACTGCGCGCTACCGCTGATCACCGCGCAGCCGTGATTGTCGCCGCTGGAGATGACGCCGCTCGTACCCACGGTCACCGCTCCATCCACGGTGATGTTCAGCGCGGTCATCGCGGAGCCGCCGCTGTTCGTCGCCGTGACGGTGTAGTCGGCAGTGGCCGCAACGGCTGTCGGCGTGCCCGAAATCGCACCGGTCGCCGTGCTGAAGCTCAGCCCCGCGGGCAATGAAGGGCTCACGGCATACGAAACCACAGGGCCGCCAGCACAGGTGGGCGTGCTGGTGGCGATCGCGATGCCGCGCGTGTAGCTGATCGGGTTCTGCGCGTAGGCGAGCGAGGAGGGCGCGATATCGTTGACGGTGATGTTGAGCACGGCCATCGTCGAGCCGCCGCTGTTGGTCGCCGTCACGCTGTAGCCGGCGCTCGGCGCGATTGCGGTCGGTGTGCCGGATATCGTGCCGCTCATCGTGTCGAGGTTCAGACCAGCCGGTAGCGCGGGGCTGACCGAGTACGAGACCACCGCGCCGCCACCGTGCGTGGCGGTGTTGTTCGTGATGGTCGTGTTCCTGGTGTAGATAGCGCTGCTCGTCGTGTACGTGAGCGTCGACGGCGGGACGTCGACCACGGTGATCGACAGGCCGACTGTCGTGGTGGCCGAGGCAGCTGTCGTGCCAGTGATCGTGTAGGTTGCGATGGGCGAGAGCGTGGTGGGTGTGCCCGAGATCACGCCATTGCTCGCGTTGAGTGTCAGCCCGATCGGCAGTGCGGGGCTGACCGAATATGAAACCAGCGTGGCACCGCTGTTCGATGGAACGTTGCTCGTGATGACCTGGCTCTGCGTGTAGACGACCGGGTTGTTCGCGTACTGCAGACCGGTGGGCGGGCCCCTGACGGTGATCGTGAGCACGACGTTCGTGGAGCCGCCGCTATTGGTCGCGGTCACGGTGAACGGCGTCGCGCTGTTGCTGCCGGTCGGAGTTCCAGAGATCACACCGGACATCGCGTCCAAGCTGAGGCCGGTGGGCAACGCGGGGCTGACCGAGTACGAGATCACCACGCCCCCGCCATGGGTGGGCAGATTGCTCGTGATCGGCACGCCGGGATTGTAGATTGCAGGATTGGTCGGGTAGGTCAGGCTCGAGGGTGGGACGTCGTTGACGGCGATCGTGAGCGTCGTCGTCGTGAAGCCACCGCTGTTCGTTGCGGTGATCGTGTAGCCGGCGCTCGGCGTGACCGTAGTCGGCGTGCCGGAGATGACACCCGTGATCGTGTCGAATGTCAGACCGGCGGGCAACGCAGGGCTGACGGCGTAGCTGCTCACTGGCCCGCCGGCGTGCGATGGAGTGTTGCTGGCGATCGTCGTCGTCCGCGTGTACGTGGCCGGGTTCGTGGCGTACGTAAGCGCCGTCGGCGGCTGGTCGATGACGCTGATCGTCAAGAACGACATGGTCGAGCCGCCGCTGTTGGCGGCAGTCACGGTGTACGTGGCTGCGCCCTGCAACGTAGTCGGTGTGCCGGAGACGACACCCGACGTGGTGTCGAGGCCCAAGCCTGCAGGCAGCGCAGGGCTGACCGAGTACGAGAGCACCGCGCCCCCGCTGCTGCTGGGCGTGCTGGGCGTGATGGCGACGTTCTTGTTGTAGGTGGCCGGGTTGCCGGAATACGTGAGCGCGGAGGGCGGCACGTCGTTGACGGTGATCATCAACGCCTTGGTCGTGGACCCGCTCCCGTTGCTGCCAGTCACCGTGTAGGTGGCTACCGGCGTGATCGTGGTTGGCGTGCCGGCGATCACACCGGTAACGGGATCGATGTTCAAGCCCGCGGGCAACGCAGGGTTGACCGAGTACGCGGTGACCGCGCCGCCGCCGTGTGACGGTGTGTTGACCGCGATGCTCGTGTTCCTGGTGTAGACGCCCGTATTCGTGGTGTACGTGAGCGAGGTGGGCGCTGCGTCGTTGATGGCGATCTGCAAGCCGACCGCACTGGAGCCACCCGTGTTCGTCGCAGTGACCGCGTAGGTTGCGAGTGGAGTGACCGTGGTCGGTGTGCCGGTGATCGCGCCCGTGATCGCGTTGAGGCTCAAGCCCGCGGGCAGCGAAGGGCTGACCGAGTACGAGACCACCGCGCCGCCACTGACGGTCGGAGTGCTCGTGGGAATGGTTATGTTCTGGACGTACGCGGCGGGATTGACTGCGTACGCGAGTCCCGATGGCGCCAGATCGTTGACCGTGATCGTGAGCGTCGCCGTCGCGCTGCCGTAGGCGTTGGTCGCCGTCACCGTGTAGTTCGTCGCGGCTGACAGCATCATCGGCGTGCCGGAGATGCTTCCCGTCGTGGAGCTGATGCTCAAGCCGGTGGGCAGTGCAGGGCTGATCGCCCACGAAACAGGCACGCCGCCGCTGCTCCACACGTCGTTGCTCGTGATGGCTTGGCCTTTGGGGTAGACCGCCGTGGTCGTCCCGTACGTGAGCCCGGACGGCGCGGCCTGACAGGTTCCGGCACCGTCGTCGACGAGGTTTCCACCGGCGGCGCCGAAGCGGCTGACGATGGTGTGCGTGCTGCAGTGCGTGCTTGCGCAGTCGGCGTCGGCGAAGCAGGCATGGTTGGCAGCGAACAAGCTGCAACCGTTGTTGATGACGCCGTCGGCGTCGTCGTCGAGGTTGTTGGTGCAGTCTTCGTAGACCTCGCCCACGAGCGAGCCGCTCCAGCGGAAGTCGGTGGCATCGCCGTTCTTGAAGAACAGCCACATGTTGACGAGGTTCGCGTTGCCGCTCGCGCCGCGCGGGCCGACGTGTCCGAAGTCCCACAGGCCGAGCGCTTCATCGGGTGGATTGCGTGCACCGTTCGCCGTGGTGGGCGTGTGGACGGACCCGACCGTGTACGGCAGCGGCCACGGTAGATGCGCGGGGTTGCCCGCGAGGTACACGTCGGGGTCGAGATAGACGTGCGCGAAATCGAGGGTCGTGAAGTTGCCGATGTGCTGCTCGGCGCAGCCGACCCCCGTGTTGAAGTCGGTCATCGTCGCAGTGGAGCCCATCTTCAGATGGCCCAGGCATGCTGTGGCGTCGAACGATGGTGGCGTGGTGCTGCGCGTGTAGAGCTCTATGGTGCCGTCGGGATTGTTGTCTTGGACGCCGTCGTTCATCACGACGCCATCGAACGACTTGTAACCGGGCGTTGCGCCCAAGGCCTGCGCTTGCGCCGCGACGCGCCGTCCTGCGCCGCTCACGGTCGTGTCGTCTGCCAGCGGCTTGATCCACAGCTCGCCGGTGCTCGAGTTACCGTAGCCCTCCACACGCCCGCCGCGCACATAACGTGGCGTTGCAGCGCGCAAGGGCATGCCGGGTTGCCAGCTGAGTCGCGAGCCGTCATTGGTGGCAGGTGCAAGAGCCGCAGCGGGAGCAGGCTGCGTTACAGGCGCTTGCGTTTTGGGAGTCGAATCGGGGGACGCACAACTGACGCTAACCAGGGACAGTGCAACAACGACCGAGGCTCCGGCTAGCTTCATAAGGCCCCTTCTCCAACGACATGCCTTGCGACCAAGGACACGCCAGTATCCAGCTGCCAAAATTATCACACACGGGTGCACGCTGGCAGGGTCGGCTGAACAAATTGGAGGGGACTCGCCTACACGCGGCGCATGGCCGAATGGCTCAAAACGTAGGCGAAAAGCGCAGATCAGCGGCAGCGTGCGCGCGTCACGGCGTTGTCGCGCGCACGCTGCTACGCCTGCAACGCAGCGTGAGTCGAACAGGTCGCCGACGGAGCGTTGCTCGTCTCACGCGCCGTGTGTCGTGCGATGTCGCATAGTCGTCGTCGCACCGCTGTGCGTGTGGCGACGCTAGACTGCGCACATGGTGCGGGCGTCGTCGTCTTGGTTCGGTTGGCCTTGGTTCGGTTGGCCTTGGTTCGGTTGGCCTGGCGTGCTGTTGATCGTGGGCGTCGTTGCTGCCGTGTATGCGCCGGCGTTGCACCACGCGTTTCAGTACGACGACTACTGGAAGATCTTGAACAACCCCAGCGTGCGCGATCCGCGTCTGCTGCGGGAAGACTTCGAGCTCGGCCACTACTCGGAAGCCGCGACGCGCCTCTTGCCCAACCTCAGCTTCGCGCTCGACTACGCGTGGTTCAAGTTGCAGCCGTTCGGCTACAACCGCTTCGACCTGCTGTTGCACCTGTGCAACGTGCTGTTGGTGTTTGCGCTCGCGCGTGTGCTGTCCGTGCGGCTCGGTGGTGCGACGCCGCACTTCGCGTGGCTGAGCGCCGCGCTGTTTGGCGTGCATCCGCTGAACAGCGAAGCGGTCTACTACTGCAACGCGCGCCCGAACCTGATGGTGGCGACCTTCTACCTCGGGGCGCTGTGCACGATGGTCGCGGCGATCGAGGGCTCGCGCGGCACGCTCGGGCGAAGCGCTGTGCGCTGGCTGATCTGCGCGAGCTGCGCGCTCGCAGCGCTGCTGTCGAAGGAGATTGCCATCACACTGCTCGTGGTCGCACCGGCGCTGGTCTACTGGCTGTCGCTCTGCCAGCCCGAGCCCTACGCTCGGTGGGTCGCGCGCGGTCGGCTGCCGCTGCTCGCTCTGGCGCTCTGCGGCGCTGCGCTGCTCTTCTTCACCGGCGCGCTGCCTGGAATCCTCAAGCAAGTGAATGGCCGCTCCTTCGCGTACCTGGCCGTGACCTTCGCCGACCAGTCGACCATCGTGTTTCGCTACTTGGGTCTGTGGCTGTGTCCGTGGCCGGGCTTCTTGACGCTCGATCACAGCACGTTGGGGCAGCTCACGACGCGCGTGTTCTTGCAGGCCCGGTTCGTGGGCTCGTTGGCGCAGCTGACGTGGCCGGTGCTGGCAAGCGTTTCGTTGCTCGGCGGGCTGTTGTACGCGTGGCGCCGGCGCGGTAGTGCGCCGATAGCCACCTTCGCGGTGTTCTTTGCGGCGCTTGCGCATGCACCGCTGTGGCTCCTGCCCCGCGGCGAGGTCATGGTGGAGTACCGCAGCTACTTGCCGATGGTCGGGCTGTGCATGTTGCTCGCGCACGGCTTGGACCGTGGCAGCGCGTGGCTCTCCGAGCGATGGCAAGAGTCGCCGAGCTTGCTGCGCCGCCCTGGGTACGCGCTCGTGCTCGCCAGCCTGTGCGTGCTCACAGTGATGCGCGGCGACGCTTGGGCGACCGAAGAGCAGATGTGGAACGACGTGCTGGCGAAGACGCCGAACAGTGCGCGTGCGTACTTGTCGCTCGGCGAGCTGGCGCGGCGCGCGCACGACCTCGACAGCGCGATCCGGCTCGTGCAGCGCAGCGTGGAGCTCGACCCGACCAGCGCCCGCGCGTGGAGCAGCTTGGGCGGGTTGCTCGCAGTGCGCGGTGATCTGGAGGCCGCCAGGCAGAGTCTGCGCCGCGCGTTTGCGCTCGACCCCAAGGATTTCCAAGCTGCCAACAACATCGGCAACGTGTTGACGGGGCTCGGGCAGTTGGCGCTGGCCAAGCGTTACTACGCAGAAGCGCTGGCCATCCAACCGCTCTTCCCCGAGGCGGAGCTGAATCTCGGGCACAGCGAGCTGAGAGACGGGCACTTCGAAGCGGCGATGGCGCACTATCGGCGCGCGTTGCAGCTGGCGCCGGATCTACCCGCCGTGTACCTGCTCACGGGCCGCGCGTTGCTGGACCACGGCGAGCTGCGGGCCGCGATCGACATGTGGAGTCGAGGCCTGCGCGTGGATGCGCGTCAGCCTGCGATGCACGCGCAGCTCGCGCAGGCGCTGGTCGCAGCGGGCCAACGCGAAGCTGCGCTCCGACATTTGCAGGTGGCCGTGCAGCTCGCACCGCAAAACCCGGATGTCGTCGCCGCGGCTCGTGGCATAACCGGAAGGTGATGCTGGGTCAGCGGCTCGCGGGCAAGGTGTTCGCCGCGAGCCAGTCGAGCGACACCGGGGCACTGCGCAAGCTGGCGTCGAACTCGCGCACCACTTGGGCTTGTTCGGGCGCCGAGCTTGCGTAGGCGCGCGAGTAGAGCACCCAGTTGGAGAGTTGGTAGTGGTGCAGCAGTGCTTCGAAACGGTGCTCGCAGAAGCCTTCGAGCACGAGCTGTGCTTGGCTTGCGTCGCGACAGCCGAGCAATGCGAGCGAGACGTCGAAGAGTAGGGTGCGCAGGTCTTCGAACGCCCGCTCGGGGTCGTCCGCGACGCTGGCGAGCAACGCAGCGAAGTCGGACTCGCCCTGGCCGGCTTGTTCCGCGGCTTCGCCCATGATCGCCACTTGCGTGGCGATGAAGTTCGAGTCGGGCTGGTTGCGCAGCAGCCGGCCGACCAGGTAGAGGTCGAACGCGCTGGCGATCGATTCGGCGAACAGCATGGCCTGCGCGCACGCTGGGCCCGGTGCCGCGCCCAATGCGTTGGCGCGCCGCTCGATCTCCTTGGCGATGAGGTGATGCCACGCCACGTGCGCCACCACGTCCGCAGGGATGCCGCCGTGCTCGTCGCACAGCACGTCGGCGCCGTCGTCCGCGCTCCAGTACGTCAGGTTGAGGAAGACCGCGCGGTCCCAGCTGATTGGCTGACTGTCTGCTGGCACGAGGAAGCGGTGGCCCGAGCTGCGCAGCACCTGCTCGAGGGCTCCGTAGATCGCGACGTGGGCGAAAGCCGCCTGGTCCTGGATGGTCAGATCGTCGAGCGAGACACTGCGTAAGGGCATGCCGCACCCTACGCCCGATCCGCCGGCGCAGCGCACGCGAATGCGCCAACAGCCTGAAATTGCCGGGATTTGCGGGTTGACGGCAGGGCCTGCACGTGCAGCTGACCCGCCGGGCCAGCACGCGAAGGTGCTTCGGGGGGCCTTCGCCCAGGGAAAGCTCGCCAGGCGGCGTTTCCGTGGTAATTCAATGGGCTCGTTCGAGTTACACGGCTTCGTGCATGTGGTAACGACGCGAGCAGAAGAGCTACGAGCGAGCTTGGGGCTCTGTCTACGTCCGGTATCCGCCGGCGTCGACGACAAGAATGGGCACGGATACCGCCGTTGGGGCGGCGCGCGCGATCGAGGTCGCGATCCCCTTAGGAAACAGAGCAATGAACAGAAGCAGCGACTATTCGCAAGGTAAACGTCAGAAGGAACAGCAGCAGGCGCGCAAGCAGCAGGAGAAGGCTGCGCGGCGCCAGCGCAGGCGCGAGCAGGGGAGCGCAGAGCCCGAGCTCGTCACCGCCGACGAAATCGCCGGTGGGCTGCCCAGCATCGACGAGGCCATGCGCGCCATCGAGGAGCGCGCGACCGGACCACGCGGTGTGGCGTCCATTCCGTGCCGCATGTTCGTCGGTGGCATCAGCTCAAGCACGAGCGAGCAAGAGCTGCGCGCCGTCTTCGGCGAGTTCGGTGTAGTGGCCGACGCCGTGATCCTGAAAGACCGCGGCACAGGGCAGTCGCGCGGCTTCGGCTTCGTGACCATGGAGAACCGTAAAGATGCCGGTCGCGCCATCGACCAGCTCAACGGCAGCGAGCTCAACGGTCGTCGACTGGTCGTGAACGTCGCGACCGACCGACCGCGTTGATGTTGCGCGCTGGGGCTGGCGGCTCGACCGCTTGCCCCGGCGCTTTTCGTCTTCCAGCTACGCCCGCAGGGCAGGCGCTATTGCACCAGCGGCGGAGCGGGCGGCGCGTTGTCGGGTGTGACGCACGACGACAGGTCGAAGAGCATGAACTCGAGCGCCTTCTCCTGCGGCGAGAGATCGGCGTCCGCGCACTCGTCGGGCACGGTCATGCCTTGCATGTCGCCCGAAGCCGCACCCACGTGCAGATCGCTGAACACCACGCGCCCGCACACGCCGGGGCGCCCGTCGGGCATCGGCATGGGGTTGGTGGGCGTGTTGAACGAGAAATACTGCGTAGCGCCGGCCGCCGAGGAGGCCTTGTCGGCGATGATCCACGGCTGAGACGGCGTGTTCATGGCGGCTACGTCGGCGTTGTGGCGTGCTGCCTGAATCGGCAGAAGCCCGTTGTTCAACGCGCCCACGTTGCCGAGCCACTGCTTGAGCGCCACGCCCTTGGGGAACGGCATGCCGTTGGGCAGCGTGGTGACGATGTCACCGTTCAAGTCGCCGATGGTGTTGCCGCCGGCCGACCAGGTGGCGAGGTTCTCGGTGCCGTAGGGCCCGGTATTGAACCACGCATAGTGGAAGTGCGACGCGAACACGCGGCCACCTGCGCTCGCGTAGTCGTGCAGCGCTTGCTGGTTCATCATGGACGTCTCGCTGCCTTCGCACGACAAGAGCACGATGTCGTACGCCATCAGCGTGGGCGTGTCTTTCCACAAGGCGGCCGCGCTCGTGGGTGCCGCGGGGTTCGTGTTGGGCGCGCCGATTGTCGTACCGAAGAACGGGATGGTGAAACTGCCGCCGCCTTGGAAGATGTGGATCCGGCCCTGCGACGCGGGCCCCGGTGCGTACTCGGCTTTGTCCACGCCCACGCGCGCCAAGAGACATTCGAGGGTGTCGGCGCCGCCAGTGGAGATGGCGATGTTGGGGATGTCGCCTTCCATCTGGTTCTTGGGCAAGCGCAGCGACTTGTCCGGCTGCGGGTTGTCTTTGCACTGCACGACGTTGGCGAGCGTCTTCTGCATGCGCCACTTGCCCACTTGAATGACGAGCGGGATGTTCGGCCCGTCGGGTGCGTTCTTGATCACGAACGCGCCCGAGCCGTCGGTCAGTGCGACGGCGACGGGCTTGCCCGAGTACAGATCGTTGCACGCGTCGCACGAGGCGCCGCTCTTGAACGGCTTCACGGGTTCGTTCGGCACGTACACCACGATGTTGTAGAGCGGGTTCTTGCCGGCAGGGTCGTAGACCTTGCCGCTGATCGTGGTGGTGCCGCCGGAGCAGGTGTGCACTTGGCACTGCAGGCCCGAGCACACTCCGGTGTTCGTGCCGCCGCCGGTGCCCGCCGCGGTCATGATGGTGCTGCCACCGCCGATGCCACTGTTGCCGCCCAGGCCTGCACTGCCGCTGCCTGCACTGCCGCTTACCGCAGCTCCGCCAGAGCTATTGCCGTGCGTGCCCTTGGCCGAGTCTGCCGAGCAAGCCACGGCGCCGACACCAACGCTCACGAAGAACAGACAGCCGACCCACCGCGAGACGCCTTCGAGCTTACCCAGATGCATTCCAGTCTCCATTCCCCAGCAATCCCGTAGCACAAGTGGCACGTCGAAGCCCATACAGGTCAGACTTCGAGCTTAGAGCCGATCTCAATACCCTGAGCAAGTGGATTTCGGAGCGCGACGGGCCCGAGCGCAAGGCGCGTGGGGCTCGGTGCTCGTGGCCAACCGAGGGGAGATCGCCGTGCGCATCCTGCGCGCCAGGCGTGAATTGGGCATGTGCGCCGTGGCGGTCTACTCGCAGGACGACGCGTCGTCCTACAGGGGCGTGCTACACCGCAGGCCTTGGAACCCGAGCTCCCGGTCACTGCCGTGCGAGCGGCGTTTCTCGATGCCTTGGAAAAGGGCCCGGTGGTGCTCTCGTCGCCAACCGGCTCGGGCAAGTCGACCGAGGTACCGCGCTGGTGCGCGGGCCGCGTGCTGGTGATCGAACCGCGCCGCATCGCCTGTCGCAGCCTGGCGACCCGCGTGTCGCAGCTGGAACACAGCCCGCTCGGTGATCGGGTGGGCTACCTCGTGCGCGATGAGCGCGCCGCGAACGACGCCACGCGCATCGTGTACGCGACGCCGGGAGTCGTGCTGCGCAATCGTGCGCTGCTCCAGAGTGCCGCCACCGTCATCCTCGACGAGTTTCACGAGCGCAGCCTGGAGACGGATCTCTTGCTGGCCCTCTTGCTGCGCCAGCGCAGCGCGCAGCTGGTGGTCATGTCTGCCACGCTGGAGGGCGAGCGCGTGGCCGCTCACGTGTCGGGTGTGCACCTGACGGCGGCGGGCCGCGCCTTCCCGGTGGACATCCGCTACCTGCCCGGTCGCGAAGTGCTGCCGGATGCCACCGATCTGCCGACACGCGTGCAGCAAGCGTTGACCGCAGCCGCGAACGACCCCGGCGACATCCTGGTATTTCTGCCGGGCAAGGCCGAGATCGAAGCGTGTGCACGCGGCTTGCGCGCCGGGGCGGCGACCGTGGTGCCGCTGCACGGCGGCCTGTCGCTGGACGAACAGCGCCGCGCGTTCGATCCAGCACGGCAGCGCAAAGTGATTCTGGCGACCAACGTCGCGGAGACTTCACTCACCATTGCCGGCATTGGCGTGGTCATCGACGCGGGCCTGGTGCGGCAGACGCGCTACCACGAGGGCCGAGGCTTCCTCGCGCTCGGGCCGATCGCCGAGGACAGCGCGGCGCAGCGCGCAGGTCGTGCCGGTCGCACTGCAGCAGGCGTGTGTTATCGGCTGTGGAGCAACAGCGCGCGCTTGCATCCGGTCACGCTGCCGGAGATTCACCGCGAGTCGCTCGTGCCGCTGGTGCTGACGGCAGCGGCCTGGGGACAGCGCGTGGAAGACCTGCCGCTGCTCGACCCACCCAAACCTTACGCGCTCGAGGCTGCGCGCGCGGATCTGCAAGCCTGGGGCGCGCTCAGTGGCGATGCCGGGCTCAGCGAGCGCGGCCAGGGCTTGTTCGCGCTGCCCATGCAGCCACAGCATGCGCGCCTCTTGCAGGAGGCACGGCACCACGACTGTCTCGACGACATGATCGATCTGGTCGCTGCGCTATCGGTGGGCCGGCCGCTGTTCGTGCCTGGCCCGGTGGCTGCCGGTGACGAGCTGCGCGCTGCCGGCTGCGACGCCAGTGCTGCGATTGCCGCACTGCGCGTGCAAGCGCCTGCCGAATACGGCGTCGTCGAGCACGTGGTGCGCGAGGCTCGGCTGGTGCGCAATCGCTTGCGCCGCCTCGAAGGGCGGCAGGACAGTGCGCCACGCCCGCAGCCCATCGATCGCGAAGCGCTGCTGCAAGCCGCCATCGCGGCCGACCCGCGCCTCTTGCACGTGGCGCGTCCGCGCGGCCGGGATCTCTTCTTCAGCAACGGTGGCACCGAGCTCGAGCTGGCGCGCGAGAGCGCCGTGGGTAACCTGCGTCAGGTCGAGGCCGTGCTCGCGCTGGACACGCGCGCGTTCGGTGCAGGTCGCGACGCACGCGTGCTCGTCACCTGTGCCATGGCCGTCCCGCTCGCAGCGCTCGCTCGCGCCGGCTTGGGCAGCGACCGACTCGGGGCCGTGCGGCTGGAAGGCAAGCGCGTCGTCACGAGCGTGGAGCGCGTCTATGCGAAGAAGGTGATCGCCGTGCGCGAGGAGACCCCCACGGGCGAGCTCGCTAGGGCCGCGCTCGCCGAGCTCTTGCTGCGCGGTAGCCTGTTTCGCGAGGCCGTTGCGACCACACGCGCACGCCTGTCACGCACTGCGCTCGCCGCACAGGTGGCGGCGCGAGGGCAAGTGGGTGTTGCGTCTGCTGCACCGGCCGCACCCAGTCTCGAGCAATGGCTGAAGCAGCGTCTGCAAACCCTGGGTGTCGAGAGTGGCGATGACCTGATGCTGCTGTCGGCGTCGGACTTCCTCGCGCCCGATCTGCCGTACGAGATCCGCAGCACGCTCGACAACGACTACCCGTTGACGGTCAGCGTGGGGGATGCCAGCTACCGCGCCGAGTACGACCTGGAGCGCGGCGAGGTGGTGTTGCACATGCAAAAGGGCAGTCGCCGCGACCCGCCACCTCTGGCTTACCTGCCGAAGTTTGCGGGGCTGCGGATCTGCGTCGAGGGGCCGCGCGGGCGATCAGTCATCCGAGAGCGCGGCGGGCGCTGAGTGCGCGAGGAGGCAGCTCTCAGCTAGCTCTCAGCGCAGGTGGGTGGCAGGCCCGGCCAGATTAGCGTTGCGCTGCTTCGGGGGCTGGTTTACATGTCGCACCGCGCACCGCTCTGTTTTCGAGGCCGCCCATGCTCCTTTCCGTCGTCATTCCGGTGTTCAACGAAGAGAAGACGATCACCGACATCGTGGCTCGGGTGCAGGCCGTGCCGCTCGACAAAGAGCTGGTGCTGGTGAACGACTGCTCGACCGATGGCACGCGCGCGCAGCTCGACGAGCTCGCGAAGCAGAGCAACGTGCGCGTGTTCCACCACGAGCAGAACCAGGGCAAGGGCGCCGCGCTGCGCACGGGCTTCAAGCACGTTCGGGGCGACCTCGTCATCATCCAAGACGCCGACCTCGAATACGACCCTGACGAGTATCCGAAGCTGATCAAGCCCATCCTCGACGGCAAGGCCGACGTGGTCTACGGCTCGCGCTTCTCCGGCGGCGAGTCGCACCGGGTGCTCTACTTCTGGCACTCCATCGGCAACCAGGTGCTGACGCAGCTGTCGAACATGGCGACCAACCTGAACCTGAGCGACATGGAGACTTGCTACAAAGTCTTCCGTCGCGACGTGATCGACCGCATCGAGATCGAAGAGTCACGCTTCGGCTTCGAGCCCGAGATCACCGCCAAGGCGGCGCGCCTGGG
>JADGRE010000347.1 GCA_017881185.1 Pseudomonadota bacterium
CGGCGCGCCGTGCTCCGCGTCGAGCACGCGCTCCGCCACCTCGTGGTGCACCGTCAGCTCGTTCGCGATCGTACCCACCGGCCATCCTTCCGCGTGGGACAGGCGCAGGATTTCCGCTTCGACCTCCCGCGAGACGGTCATCGGACCACCCCTTCCAGCGTCAGCTGCCGCAGATCACCGAATCGCCCGAGGCACGAAAGGCGCCGCCCGCGAGCCCGGTGGTCGCGGACGACGATGCCCACGTCGAAGTGCACGTTCCTCGCGCCCTCTCCGAGCGCGTCGTACAGGTGCAGGGCGGAAGAGCTCGCCGAGTCGTCGACACACAACGCAACGGCGAGCGGCATCTGATGCCACAGAGCCAGGCCCTCCAGCAGCGTGACAGCCGCTCGCGGGTGCGTCCCGTGCGACGGCCCGAGGACAGCCCGGAGCCGTTCGTCCCGCCCCTCCATCACCAGGATCCGCGTCCCCGACGGCCTCGGATCCAAGGTCACAAATAGTCGTTCCTGCGTCATCATCGTGCTTGCTCCCGGCGACGCAGGGCGTGGCGTCTTCGATGGACGCATCGCCTGCTTCGCGCACGCACGACCCCGCCTCACCGGGCAAGTTATTGGAACGTACATCCATCACGCGACCCCCATTTTGCCGACGGATCCGGTAGTTCTGATTCCGGTCGCAGTGGTCCTTCCGCCCCTCCGGCGACCGCTGGTCCCTCAGGTGCGCCCGCCGCTTCGAGACCCGTTGGCAGGTCTCGCCACACAGCCCTTGGCCGACGTAGTGCTCGGGGCAGACTGCGAAGAGCGCCCCACACTGCCCACAGCAGAGCAGGAAAAATGCCTCGTTCTCCACGCGCTCGCCTCTGCCGAGCGCGCAGTTCCTTTGGCCCCGGCAGCGGCCGCGTGGCACACGTGCCCGTCGGCTGCTCGCCGTTCGGAGGGCCTGGGGTTGAAGACCAGGCCCTCTTCTTTTTTTAAGCTCGGGCCCGGCCTCCAGCCCCGTCCAGCCCCGTCCAGCCCCGTCCGGCCCACGTCGAGGCCATTTATCGGCGGATCTTGCTGGCCATCAGCATGATGATCGCCGCCATCATGCCGATGCGCCTGCACACTTCGATGCCGCTGACAAGCGCCAGGTCGCGACCTTTCGCAATCGCTTCTACGCTGACTGCCGCGACTCTTCGGGATTGAACTGCTAACACCTATGGGCCTCGACCCCCTGCCCCCCGCGCGCGCACCGCCTCGCCAGACCGACTTCGGTTGGACCGATCCGCCGTGACCCGCTCACCGCGGCGACACGCACCCCGAACGTGTGCCGACGTCCTACCCGCAGCGTCGGCGATCATCGGGTCGGTCCGGGGATTTCTGGGCTACAATCAATCGAGTTCATGGGGACCGAGGGCGCGCCGCAAGTCATCGATGGCCGGTATCGAATCGACGCCAAGCTCGGTGAGGGGGGCATGGGCGTCGTCCATCAGGTTTTCGACCGGATCTCTTCGCGTACGGTCGCGCTCAAGTGTCTGACGGCGTCGGCAGCAAAGCAGCCTCTCGTGGTCAGCTTGTTCGAGCGCGAGTTCCACACGCTCAGGAGCCTCGCCCACCCGCACATCGTGTCGGCGTACGACTACGGCATCGACGGGGCGCCCTACTACACGATGGAGCTGCTGTCCGGGACGACCGCCCATCAGCTTGCGCCGATGCCGTGGCGGCAGGTGTGCTCCGTGCTGCGCGATGTGGCTTCGGCGCTCGCGCTCATCCACTCGCGCAGGCTCGTGCACCGCGACGTCACGAGCCGCAACATCCAGCTCGCTTCCGACGGCACCGTCAAGCTGATCGACTTCGGAAGCCTCACGCCGGCGGGTGTCACTAAAGACTGCGTGGGAACGGCTGCGTTCATGGCGCCGGAGGCGGTCCATCGGCTCGCGCTCGATCAGCGCACCGACATCTACTCGCTCGGCGCGACGGCCTATCACCTGCTGACCGGGCGTCATGCGTACCACGTGCACCACATGGCGGAGCTGCGAGACGCATGGCGTTCTCGGCCGCTGCCGCCGTCGGCGCTCGTCACGGACGTGCCAACGCCGCTCGATGAGCTGGTGATGTCGATGCTCGACCTCAATGCGTTGGCGCGTCCGGTCAGCGCGGGCATCGTGTTTGCGCGTCTGAGCGCAGTGGCGGGGCTGCCGGCGCAGGCATCGGAGGCCGCCGCCCGCTCGTTCTTGATCACTCCGCGGCTCGTCGGTCGCGAGGACGAAGTAAGCGCTTTCCGCACGCGCGTGGTGCGGGCGATGCGCAAAGATGGGAGCTGTCTACTCGTCGAGGCGCAAACGGGCATGGGTCGCTCGCGCATCCTCGATGCATTTTCACTCGAGGCGCAGATCGCGGGCGCGCTCGTCCTGCGCGCCGATGCCGGCGATGGCGCGAACGAAGGTGAGCTGATCGCCGCGCTGCGTACGGGGCTGCGGGAAGACGCGCTCGAACGGCCGGCGCGCGACGGCATCGACGAAAGCGCGCAGGGCAGTCCGGGTGAGGCCGCCGTCCTCAAGGACTTGCGCCGCGTGCTCACGGAGCGCGCGATCGTGGTCCTCATCGACGATGCGCACGTGTACTCCGCGCCCGCGCTGGCCTTGGTCACGCGCCTCTTGCGGCTGACCGAAGGCCGTTCGCTCGTGCTGGTGGTGAGTCACGCCCTGCCCTTGCCGGACGAGGCGGCGGCAACGATGCGCCTGTTGCGCGCGCACGCCGACCGCGTGGAGCTCGGCCCGCTCGACCTCGCGCAGATCACCGACCTTCTGGCCTCGTGCTTCGACAACGCGCCGAACCTGCGCGCGACGGCGACGTTCTGTCATACGGTGTCCGCCGGCCGGCCCGGCACTTCTGTCGCCGTCGCGCAACACTTGGTCGACCATGGCATCGCCGCGTACGACGGCGGAGTGTGGGCTCTGCCCGAATCGCTTGCGGCTCTGGCGCTGCCGGATACGGCTGAGCGATTCATCGAGGAGCGCGTGCGACGCTTGGACGCCGACCAACGGCTCTGGGGACAGCTGCTGTCGATCATTCCGGCAGCCGCAACCATCACCACGGCCGAGTGCGTCGACCTGATGCGGACCCACACCACACGCGAGCGTTCCCACGCTGCGGTCGATGGCTTGGTCGCGGAGCGTCTCGTGAGCTCGATTGGTGCGATGCACCGTGTGGTTCACGGGAGCGTGCGCGACGCGTTCCTCGCGACGCTGCCGGAGGCGCAGGCGCGCTCGCTGCACACGCTGCTTGCGGAGCACTTCGAAGCGCGAGGGGACGAGCTCAGTCTGGCCGTAGCCGCGCACCACTTCCAACAGGCGGGTGATCGCACGCTAGCGATCCGAACCGTCACCCGCTATGCGCAGCGAGCGACTCGAGAGCTGAGCGAGGAAGAGCTCGCCCAGATGACAATGCCCTTTGGCGAGTGGGGCGCGACGTTCGAGAGCGCGCTCGACTCCGCCGAAGCAGAAGGCTGGCCACGCCGAGAACTCTATCCACTGTACGTCGCGATCACGACGGTGGCGGCTCTCTCCGTGCCAAGCTGGTTGGCGCGCGGCGCACCGCTCTTTCAGTATTTGAAAGAAGACACGGGGCTCGTGTACTTCTCCGAAGACGAGCTCTCCGCGTTGGAGGGCGGCGCTCGGGTTTCCAAGTGGAAGCTTGTTTTCCGCTTGTTCCGCGCCGCGCTGCACAGGTTCTTCGTGCCCAAG
>JADGRE010000169.1 GCA_017881185.1 Pseudomonadota bacterium
CTGCACCCAGTCCACGCACTAGCCGAGCTTTCGAGATCACGCTGTGTCCCTCCTCGTCGCACACCCGCGGCGACGAGGCGGAACGTAGCGCATGCGCCACCAGCCCGATACCTGCGCGCATGTGCGCAGCCACGCGCTGCAACGCCGCCCGCCCGTCAGAGGCAGCCGCTCACCTCGCACACGTGCGCAGAGGTGCATGCCATGCCGATGGACTCGTTCGCACACTCGGCCTGGACGGTGCACGGCATGGCGCAGGCCGACACCACGCCCAGACAACCGCCGCCAAAGCCGCACGCCGGGCACACGCTGCTGAGCTTGCGCGTGCTGCCGCATTGCGCCGCGCTCGGCGTGCCGCACTTCTGCTCGCATTCGCTCTGCGTCGCGAAGCGATTGGCGTTGCCGCCGCTGCCCAGATAGGTGCGAGGCAAGCACGCGAGCGAGACGGGGTCGTGCCAGTAGACGAGAGAGCTGCTGCTGCCGGTGCCTTTGTCGAAGCTCAGCCCACACTCGCCCGAGAACACTCCGCACTCAGGGCGCGAGATGCGATCGGTATCGATGGCAGAGAGCAAATCAGCCAGCGCTTGCAGGCCCTTGGGGATGTCGATGCATCCGGTCTGCCCGTTGCACGCATCGCCCACGTCGAAGGTCTTGGGGCCGAGCTTGATCTCGAGCACCGCACCGTCCACCGGACGCGTGTCGTAGCCGTACAGCGCCGTGCTGCCGGCCAGCGCCTGTTGCACGTCGGCATTCGCAAACGCACTTTCGAGCGCACCACGGCTGGCGGTGCCGGTGCACGCCGTGAGCTCGCTCGCGCACGACGGGGCGACTTGCTCGGGTTGGGTCGCCGTGCGGGTGTGCGTGTAGTGCGCGCACGCCGTCAGCTGACTCTGCTCCGAGAACTGCACCAATCCACCGTCGTGTCGCCACTGAATCGACGGTTGCGAGCAAATGTTGCAGCTGCCAGATGCGGGCGCGGCGAGCATGCACTGCCCTGACACGCAACGCGGCACTTGCCCGACCGGCGGCGCCAAACACGGCAGCGCCAGAGCCTTGCAGCCGTCCTGCGCGAATTCCGCGCACAGGCCATAGTCGATGCTCGCGACCGTGGCCTCGATTGCGGCGACACCGGCCTTCGAGGCCACCGTTTCGCTGCAAGCGTCGTGACACACGGACACGGTGGAAGCCGAGCCGCAGTCGGCATCGACCTTGCAGCTCTGGGCGGCATCCTGCACGGCGCGAGCCAGCGCGTCACCCGCCAGCTGCTCGCGCTGCTTGCACGACAGCTTGCCGTCTTTCCCGTCCCCCACGACGGCGGCACCCGCGAGCACGTAGACCGTGCCGGAGCTCTGACCCGCATCGATCGCGCGTACGCTGAACGCGTCGCTGCTGGCGCCACCGACCTGCACGTCGAACGAACCATCGGCCGCGGCCTTGGCCTTGGTGACAGCGCCGCTGGTCAGGTTGGTGATCTCGAGCGTGGCACCGCCGGGCGTCACCGCACCCGCGTTGCCCGTCAGCCGCACCTGCGACGCGCTCACGTCGAGCGAGACCAGATGCGTGTTGATCACCGGCGGATTGCCGGTCTCGGTGCCCGTGGAGGTGTGCGCCGTGGAGCAAGCCGCGAGCCACAGGCTCAGGTAGGCCACGAAGGCAAATCGACAACGCAGTGTTGTATGGCAAGCGAAAGTGCTCACGGCTTCTTCTCCTTGGACGGGCGGCGACGCGGCGCAATGGCAGCGGACAGCGGAAACAGTTGGAAGTTGATCTGCAGCACCTGGCTGCGCTGGGGCTCACGCTCGGCGAGTTCGAGCAGCTCCCTGCGAAACTCCACGATGCGTTGCTTGATCTGCGCCAAGGCCGGCTCGCCCACGCACAAGGTCAGCGAGGACAGGTCGCGCTCGCTGGCGGCAAACAGCTCCATGGCCTCGGTGGCGCGCCGCATCATCTCGGCGTGGTAGTTACGCACGTTCATGTTGCGCGTCTCGGCACCGGTGGAGACCACAGGGTCGGCCTGGTGCAGCTGACCGCTGGCGTCGCGCTGCAGCAAGCCGAGCTCGAGCAGCAACTCCAGCGCCTGCTTGGCCTGGGCCGGCTCGATCGCTGGCCGCAAAGTGGCCGCCACCCAGCGTGGGTCGGCGCGAAACTCCGGACTGCCACACAGCTCGCGGATCGCCGGCAAGTACCACTTCGAGTGGTAGGCCGCCTGCGCGTGCTCGAGCCGGTGCGCCTGCCGATAGCGCCGAAACGCCGCAAGCTGCGCGTAGCTCGCGTTGCGCTGCTCGAGCGTCTTGGCCTGATTGAAGCCGACCAAGTGCTCGAAGTAGGTCGCACCGTCGGCCTGCAGCCCCGCCGCCGCCGCGAAGCGCTTGGCCATGGCGGCCGTGAGGTTGCGCTGCCCGGCGATCACGAGCTTCAGGTAGTTGGGCGCCCCGAGCCCCGCCGCGCGCGAGAACGCCCGATACGAGTAGCCACGCGCCTTCTTGAGCTCGTAGAGGTCGGCCAGGAACTGCCGATAATCGAGGTACTTGAATACATCGATCGGGCTGCGGCGACGCGGTTCCGGCGCACGTGGCATGCTGGAAGCCTGGTCTGCCAGGAGACAGCGCGCTACCCGCGTTCTTCGAAAAGTGTATTCGGCAGAATACAGACGCAGAGCGCGGACCACGCTGCGCTGGGCTCTTGGAGTCCCCAAAACGAACACTGCGGACGCCCACCACCTTGGTGGGTGGTTGGCAGTCCGCAGTGTGTACAGATCGTGCGTTGACGCTGCTAGGGGCTCAGCCGCCGCCGGCATCGGTGCGAGCGCCCGACATGCCGCCGTCGGGCACGACCGGCGTCGTGCCGTCGCAGTTCTTCGCTGCGAGCATGACGAACGGGACCATGCTGCGCGCGACGCAGCTGCCGCTGCCGGTGAGCGTGTCGACGACACCGCAGGTGTTCGAGTTGGGCACGCAGCAGCCCGTGGCGGAGACACCCATGATCATCTCGTTCGGACACATCGTGGTGTTGGTGACCGCCGCGGTGCAGCTACTGCCCGCAGCGGCGTTGAGCGTGCCGCACTTCATGTCCGTGGTGCAGCAGGTCTGCACGCAAACCATGGCCAGCGCCGCAGCCGGTGCCGTGCAGGCCGCACCGCCGCACATGGTGATGCCGGGGTCCGTCGGACACTTGAGCCCCCCATCGGCAGCGGTCGCGCCCGTTCCAGCTGTCGCGGTGGTACCCGCCGTCGCCGTGCCACCGGCCGTCGCCGTGCCGCCCGCGGACGTACCTGCTGCATTGGCGGATGTGCCGGCGTACGAGCCGGCCGCGCCCGCGCCCGCGGCGCCTGTATTCTTGGTCGAGCTCTTACACGCGCCTGCGACGAGCAGGCCTGCGACCGACAACACCAACCACAACTGACCCGATTTGTTCATGCTTCACCCTCGGTTTGAAACCCACGCGACGCTGCCACCGCGCGCCCACGCGCACAAGCGTCCGAAGACAGTGCTAACCAATTGGTGATATCAGCAAGCCACGCATGTGAACGCTGCACCTACAGCGCAGCGCATTCACGCACATCAGCTCCGACACGAATGAAATGGAGATCTGCGTTTTCGAACGGAGTTGCCATGCTGGGGTCTGCAGAAAACTCGTGTTTCCGCGGCGCGGTGCGAGCATCGGCCTGGCACGCGGCTTGAGTACTGCCGCGTCCGGTAAGCGAGCAAGCCATATGACCTCAACCGTTCTAGTCACGAGCACTGGCGGGCAGGCGGCGACATCTCTGATGCTCGCGCTCAAGGATGAGCCCGTTCGCCTGCTGGCCTGCGACGCCGATCCTCGTGCACCGGGCTTGCACAACGTGCCGCCCGACCAACGCTTCATCGTGCACCCGAGCGACAATCCCGAGTTCATCGGCGATCTCTTGGCGCTGTGCGTGCGCTGCGGCGTCGACGTGCTCGTGCCCACCGGCGAGCGCGACTTCTTGCCTATCGCGTGTGCGCGCGATCTCTTCGAACAACTGGGCACGCGCGTGTTGCTCGCGCCCGCGTCCGAGCTGCAAGATCGTGGCAAGGAACAACGCCTCGTTGCAGCGTGCAAGTGCGAGCCGGGTGACGCCAGCTCCTTGTTTCGCCGCATGTGGGGCGGCATGTTCGGCGCGCGCTCGTAGGCGCTACCACACGAATCGCTAGGCCGCCCGCACCAGCCGCACGAGCGGGATCACGCGCGTGGTCTTCTTCTCGTACTCACCGAAGTTCGGCATTTCGCTCACGACTTTCTTCCACAGCCGGTCGCGCTCCTCGGGCGCAACCACCACGGCCTTGGCGGCGTACACCTCGGGGCCGAGCTGCACGGTCACGTTCGGGTCAGCCTTGAGATTGACGAACCAGGCTGGGTCGCTCGGTGCACCGCCCTTGGAAGCCACCACCACGCGGTCGGCGCCGTCCTCGAAGGACACGATTACAACGTCCCGTTGTATGCCGCTCTTGCGACCTTTGGTGGTGAGCAGCACCAGATCGTGATTCGCCATCCGCGCGCCGCGCTTGCCTCCGCTGCTGCGGTACAGCCAGACGTGGAACGCAGTGACCAGCTTGAAGATGATGTTCATGAGAGCCTCCTCGTGGCGCCGTGGCCGAGATCTAGGGCGCGAACCTTAAGCACGCCAGTTGCGGCAGGCAAATCTGCCGCCGAGCGCAGGTGTACGCACAGCGAGGCTACAAACCCGAAAACGCTTGGAAACCGGCTGTGCCGTGCCGCACGCCACGCTGGCGCCAAAGCCGGCCGGCGCGCTATCGTGTTCTACAGCATGGCACCGCCACACACCGCCGCGCGCCGCATCGAGTTTCCGCTGGAGCGCGCGGAAGCGCGCGTGGACCCCGAAGTGTTCCGGCGCGCGACCTTCGATCACTTGCTCTACACCTGCGTGCGCGACCACGCCGAGGCGAGCCCGATGGATCTCTACCGTGCGATGGCGCACGCGGTGCGCGACCGCCTGGTGCAACGTTGGCTCGCGACCCAGCGCACCTACCACCAGCGCGATGCCAAGTGTGTCTATTACTTGTCGTCCGAGTTCTTGACTGGGCGCAGCCTGGGCCTAGCGCTCGTGAACATGGGCCTGTGGGGAACGGCGCAGGAGCTGGCGTCGCGCTGGGGCTTCGATCTGGGTGAAGTGCTCGACGCCGAAGGCGACCCGGGCCTGGGCAACGGCGGTCTCGGACGCCTGGCTGCCTGCTTCATGGATTCGCTCGCCACGCTCGAGCTGCCGGCGGTCGGCTACGGCATTCGTTACGAGTACGGCATCTTCGAGCAGCGCATCGAGCACGGACAACAAGTGGAGCACCGCGACCACTGGTTGCAGTACGGCAATCCGTGGGAGCTGCCGCGCCACGATCGCTCGCAACTGGTGCGACTGTACGGCACCACGCGCGTCGTGCGCGACGAGCGCGGTCGCATGGTGGTGGAGTGGATCGACTCTCGCCAAGTGCTCGGCCTGCCGTATGACTCGTTCATCGTCGGTCACGGCACCGACACGGTGAACACCTTGCGGCTGTGGTCGGCGCGCGCCACCCGCGACTTCGATCTGCATTTGTTCAACGAAGGCGACTACCGCCGCGCAGTCGAAGAAAAAGTCGAAGTCGAGAACATCTCGAAGGTGTTGTACCCGAACGATCACACCGAGGAGGGCAAAGAGCTGCGCCTCAAGCAGCAGTACTTCTTCGTGGCCTGTTCGATCGCCGACATCATGGCCACCTTCAAGAGCCACAGCACCGACTTCCGGCTCTTGCCCGAGCGCGCGGCCATCCAGCTCAACGACACGCACCCCGCGATCGCCGTGGCCGAGCTGATGCGCGTGCTGATCGACGAAGAGCACCTCGACTGGGAGCCGGCGTGGGAGATCACACAGCGCTGCATCGGGTACACCAACCACACCTTGTTGCCCGAAGCGCTCGAGCGCTGGCCGGCGCCCATGTTCGAGCGGGTGCTGCCGCGGCACTTGATGATCATCTACGAGATCAACCACCGCTTCATGCGGCAGGTGAGCACACGCTGGCCCGGCGACATGGGACGCATGGCGCGCATGTCGATCATCGAAGAGGGCTACCCGAAGCAGATCCGCATGGCGCACCTGGCCACCGTCGGGGCGCACAGCATCAACGGCGTGGCGCGTCTGCACACCGAGCTCGTGAAGAAAGAGCTGCTCCACGACTTCCACGAGCTGTTCCCCGAGCGCTTCAACAACAAGACCAACGGTGTCACGCCGCGGCGCTGGCTCTTGTACGCGAACCCCAACCTCGCGCGCTTGATCGCCGAGCGCGTGGGCGAGCACTTCATGGAGCACGATCTCGCGCCGGTCGGCAACATACGTAACTTCGTCGACGACCCCGCCACGCTCGACGCGCTGTGGAACGTGAAGCGCGACAACAAACGCGCGCTCGCCAGCGAGCTGCGCCGACTCACCGGCATCGCGGTCGATCCGGATTCCGTGTTCATCGTGCAAGTCAAGCGCATCCACGAGTACAAACGGCAGCTGCTGGCGTGCCTGGAGTTGGTCGCGCACTACCTACAGCTCAAAGAGCACCCCAACGCGAACGCGCAGCCACGCACCTACGTGTTCAGTGGCAAAGCGGCCGCGGGCTACGCGGTGGCCAAGCTGCACATTCGCTTGATCCACGACATCGCCGAGGTCATCAACGCCGACCCGACCATGCGCGACAAGCTGCGCGTGGTGTTCGTGCCCAACTACGGCGTGACCCTGGCACAGGCCATCATCCCTGCGGCCGACATCTCGCTGCAGATCTCGCAAGCCGGCAAGGAAGCCTCGGGCACCAGCAACATGAAGCTCGCGCTCAACGGCGCCCTCACCGTAGGCACGCTCGATGGCGCGAACGTCGAGCTGCGCGAGGCCATCGGCCCCGAACATTTCTACCTGTTCGGGCACACGGTCGACGAAGTGCGCACGCTCTACAAGGGCGGCTACGACCCGGGACAGTTCATCCGCCAGAGCCCCGCATTGCAGCGTGCGCTGGCGCTCTTGCAGACCGACTTTTTCTCGCTGGGCGAGGTGGAGCGCTACGCGTCGCTCGTGCATCACCTGCGCAGCAACGACCACTACATGAGCTGCGCCGACTTCGCCTCGTACATGACTGCGCTCTCGAGCGCGGTCGAGCTGCACGCAGATGCACGCAGCTGGTCGAAGAAGGCGCTGATGAGCATCGCCGGCGCGAGCCAATTCTCGAGCGATGCGACGATCCGCGCGTATGCCAACGAGATCTGGGGCCTACGCACGGTGAAAGCCGACCTGAGCTTGGTGTCGCAGCCGGGTTAGACCCGTCTCCATTGATCCATGCTCAGTGGGCCACAGGAGCGCGCCGCGCCGGCAACACCGTCGGCAACAAACACAACGCTGCCAGCACTGCCAGCGCGAAGAACGCGTAGAAGAGCGCGTTCCAGCCGAAGCGTTGCTCCACGCCGAGCGTGAGCGCGCCTTGGCACAGCGCGCCGAGCGAGCCGATGGCGTTGACGATGCCGGCCGCCGTGGCTGCAGCGCGCACGCCACCAGCGTCTTGCGCGGCGGCGCCCGACAACACGGCGTCGGGACCGAACAAGAGCACGCCCACGACGGCCATCGCGCTGCAGTGAAAGAACGCGCCGCCGGCGCCGGCCCGTGCGTAGACGAACAACGTGGCCGCCAACAGCAGCAGCGACAACATCGACAGCGCCGAGCGGCCGCGTGCCGAACGATCGGACAGGTAGCCGAGACCAATGCTGCCAATCACTCCGCCCGCTTCGAAGGCGATCGACAGGTAGCCGCTGCGCGCTTGGTCGAAACCTGCGGAGTTGTGCAAGTAGAACGGCAGCCAGAACAGTAAGCTGTAACGGATGAGCTTGATGCAGAAGTAGCAGGCGCCGTAGCTGTAGACGGCAGGGTGCACCTCGCGCAGCCGGGCGAGCACGCTGGGCGATGCATCGACTGTCTGTGCCGCCGTCAGCTGCGGTCTCGAGTCGTTTGCGTCGGGCAAGAAGCCCAGCACGAGCAAGCCCACGAGCGCCACCCAGACAGCTGGCACGAAGAACGCAGAGCGAAAACCGTAGTGGGACAGCAGCCAGGTCGCGAGCGCCGTCGCCGCCATACCACCGACCTGATAGCAGGTCGACCACAAGCCCATGATGCGCCCGCGCTTTTCAGCCGTGGTGAAGTCTGCCATCACCTTGGTCGTGCCGGGCCAACCGGTGGCTTGCGCGAGGCCGTTGCAGGCGAAGCACACGAGCAACGCGGTGGCGCTGCTGCTGGCACCGAAGCCCGCGCACGCTGCTGCGGCCGCGAGCATGCCGAAGCCCACGAGCTTGCGCGCACCGATGCGGTCGGCAGCGAGGCCCCACGGCACCTGCCCGAGCGCGTAGGCCGCGAGAAACGCCGTGTCGATCCAAGCCAGGCTCGCGGTCGACAGACCGAGCTCGCCGGCGAGCGCCGACTTGGTCACGCTGAAGCCCTTGCGGCCCAGGTAATACGACGCGTACGCGAGCCAGCTCAGGGCAAAGGCGCGAGCGGCGGGGCGAGCAAACACGACGGCGATACTGGCTGCGCCGCGCCGCAAGCGCAACGTCACAGCTGGCGGCCACCGGCGGACGGCGGCAAGCCCGCCAGTCTGTGACGGGCAAGTGACGGAGATCACGGCTGCAGGTGCCCGGCACAGCGCGTGCTCTGCCCAACGCCTGACGAACCGCGGCGTGGCCGCGCTTACCTCGTCATGGAGGACACATGAACCGCTCGACATTCATTTTCGCAACCTACAGCTACTTGCTGCTCATGGCGGCCGCCGCCGTTGGCTGCAACCAGGGCGCACCGCTGCCGGACGACGTCGCCGTTCAGAGCGAGCCCATCATCCACGGCAAGGCCTCGACCACGGCGCAGAACGAAGTGGTCATGCTGCGCATCGCCGACCAGGCCATGTGCAGTGGGTCGCTGGTGGCGCCGAACCTCGTGCTCACCGCGCGCCATTGCGTGTCCCACACCGACGAGACGCTGTCGTGTGCGGCCGATGGGCACCCGCTCGCCGGCGGCAAGATCCAAGGCGACTTCGATCCGCAAGAGCTCGTGGTCTACACCGGCAGCAAGCAGAGCAACCTGCACGCCCGGGCGCGCGGCGCCCAGATCGTGCACGACAGCTCGCACAACCTCTGCAACCACGATCTAGCGCTGGTGGTGCTCGACCGGCCCGTGACGCAGACGCCCATCGCCGCGCTGCGCCTGCGCGAGACCACGCGCGTCGGCGAGCTGGTCACGAGTGTCGGCTGGGGGCTCACGCAGAGCGGCACCCTGCCGACCGCACGCATGCAGCGGCAACGCGTGCCGGTGCTCGACGTGGGTCCGTCGCGCAGCACGCCACCGAACGATCTCGTGGTCGGCGAAGCCATCTGCAGCGGCGACAGCGGCGGTCCGGCGTTGTCGGCCAAGAACGCGGTGATCGGCGTGGTGTCGAGCGGCGGTAACGGTCGCTTCGACCCGAACAACCCGGCCGCAGGCTGCATCGGCAAGAACACCACGAACGTCTACACGCGCCTTGCGCCCTTCGCGAAGCTCATCCGCCAGGCCTTCGCCGAAGCCAGCGCGACCCCCAAGCTCGAACCGTGACTGGGAGGCTGCACGCCGTAGGCCCGGGGCTGCAGCCTCGGGCCTCGGCTTGCGGGGCAGCACGTGCCTAGGCGCAAGCTGCCCACATCCGCGCCACCCCACACGGTGCTGGCCGTAAGTGATTGCGCCAGTTAGAATTCCAGCATGTCCCTGCGAGTCGACCAAGACCACTCGCGCTTCAAGCAGATCATCCGCGGCAAGATCCGCCAGAACCTGCGGCGCTTCATCTCCAAAGGAGAGCTGCTGGGTCGACAGGGCAAGGAAATGGTTTCCATTCCGATCCCGCAGATCGACATCCCGCGCTTTCGTTTCAGCGACAAGCAAGGCGGTGGCGTGTCGCAGGGCGACGGCGAGCCGGGCGACCCGCTCGGTAAAGGTCAGGAGCAGCCGGGCAACGGTCAGGGCAAAGCCGGCGAAGGCGAAGGCGACCACGCGCTCGAGGTCGAGGTCAGCCTGCAGGAGCTGGCGGAGATTCTGGGCGAGGAGCTCGAGCTGCCCAACATCGAAGACAAGGGCAAGAACCGCATCATCAAGACGCGCGATCGCTACGTGGGTCTGCGCAAGGTGGGGCCCGATTCGCTGCGGCACTTCCGCAAGACCTTCCGGCAAGCGCTGCGCCGACAGATTGCTTCCGGCAGCTACGACCCCAAGCGCCCCGTGGTGGTGCCGGTGCGCGACGACCTGCGTTACCGCTCGTACAAGACCGAGATCGAGCCCGTCGCCAACGCGGTGATTCTGTACATGATGGACGTGTCGGGCTCGATGGGCGACGAGCAAAAAGAGATCGTGCGCATCGAGTCGTTCTGGATCGACACCTGGCTGCGCAACCAATACCAGGGCCTCGAGACCCGCTTCATCATCCACGACGCCGTGGCGCGCGAGGTCGACCGCGATACCTTCTTCCGCACACGCGAGTCGGGCGGCACCATGATCTCGTCCGCGTACAAGCTCGCGGCCGACATCGTGGAGCAGGACTACCCGACCGGCGAATGGAACGTGTACCTGTTTCACTTCTCCGACGGCGACAACTGGAGCGTCGACGACACGCTCTTGTGCGTGCAGTTGCTCAAAGACAAGTTGCTGCCAGGCGCGAATGCGTTTTGCTACGGACAAGTCGAGAGCCCGTACGGCTCCGGGCAATTCATCAAAGACCTCGACGAGCACTTCAAGAGCGACGAGCGCGTGCTCACGAGCGAAATCAAAGACCGCGACGCCATCGTGGACTCCATCAAGGAGTTCCTGGGCAAGGGGAAGTAGTCAGCAATGGCTCAGTTTGCGCTCAAGACCGCATTGCCCGCGTACCTGCATGACGAGCAGGTGAAGATCGAGGCGTATGCCAAGGCGTATGGGCTCGACTTCTTCCCGACCTGGTTCGAGGTGCTGCCTTACGATCACATGAACGAGATCGCCGCGTACGGTGGCTTTCCCAGCCGCTATCCGCACTGGCGCTTTGGCATGAGCTACGAGGAGCTGCACAAGAGCAGCGAGTACGGCTTGTCGACCATCTACGAGATGGTCATCAACAACAGCCCTGCGGTGGCGTACCTGCTCGAAGGCAACAGCCTCGTCGACCAGAAGATCGTGATGGCGCACGTCTACGCGCACGTCGACTTCTTCAAGAACAACTTCGCGTTCGCCTCCACCGACCAGGGCAAAGACGCGGCCACGGGCCAGCCCATTCGCAAGTGGATTGACGCGATGGCCAACCACGGCGCGGTGATTCGGCGCTGGGCCAACCGCGTGGGCATCGAGAAGATCGAGGCGTTCGTCGACGACTGCTTGAGCCTCGAGAACTTGATCGACCCGCACCGGCCGCACGCACGCAAGGCGCGCGTCACCGCCGACGCCGACGAGGAAAAGAACTACGACAAGCCGGGCGAAGAGCTACCGCGCCTGCGTGTCGATCGCGACTACATGGAGTCGTACATCAATCCGGAGGCCTTCATGGAAGCACAGCGCAAGAAGGCCTCGGACGAAGCGAGCAAGGCCAAGAAGCTGCCTGAAGAGCCCGACCGCGACGTGATGGGATTTCTACTCGAGCACGCGCCGCTCGAAGCCTGGGAGCGCGACGTGCTCGCCGTGATTCGGCGCGAGGCGTACTACTTCGCGCCGCAAGCGCAGACCAAGATCATGAACGAGGGCTGGGCCACGTACTGGCACTCCAAGATCCTCACCGAGAAGGCGGCCGACGGCTCGGAGATCATCGACTACGCCGACCGGTGCGCCGGGGTGCTCGCGACCTCGCGCGATCGCCTGAACCCCTACAAGCTCGGCGTAGAGCTGTACCGGCACATCGAGGAGCGTTGGAACAAGGGTCAGTTCGGCAAGGAGTGGGACGACTGCGACGATCTCGCCACGCGCCAGAGCTGGGACAGGCGCCTGGGCCTCGGCCGTCAGAAGATCTTCGAGGTGCGTGCGCACTACACAGACGTGACCTTCATCGACGAATTCCTCACCCCCGACTTCGTGGCCGACCAGAAGCTCTTCTCGTTCGGCTACAACGAGAAGAACGAGCGTTTCGAGGTGGAGTCGCGGCAATTCCAGGAGATCAAGCAGCGCTTGCTGTTCCAGCTGACAAACGCCGGCAACCCCATCATCCGCGTGGAAGATGCCAACCACAAGAACCGCAGCGAGCTCTTGCTGGCGCACGACCACCAAGGCATCGACCTGCGCCAAGACTACGCGCAAGCCGTGCTAGTGGCGCTGGAGCGCATCTGGCACCGCCCGGTGGAGCTACGCACGGTGGCGGAAGGCAAACTCGTCTACCTCCGCTTCGACGGCAACGAACACAAGGTCAAGCTCTGAGGGAGAGAGAGACTTGTGCTGGCGAACGGGCTGCCGGGGGACGGAGGTCTGGGCGGGGGACGATCCGCTTGCAAGGAGTGGCGGCCGAGATAGCAAGCAAAGCGATCCGCACGCCACGCAAGCGGATCTCGTCTCGTCGCGCCAAGTGCGCGCCCCGCTTCAATGCGCACTTGGCACGCCGAGACGCCCCCGCCCAGACCTCCGTCCCCCGTCAGCCCTCACGTCACCGAGGCTCCCGCAAGCCTCAGAGCGTGACCTCGGCTCTCAATTTATTGGTACAGACACGTCGCCGCCAACAGGTAGAGCAAGTGCCGGTCACCAAGGCTGCCACGAACTCCAGAGCGAGACCTCGGCATACAACTTATTGTT
>JADGRE010000348.1 GCA_017881185.1 Pseudomonadota bacterium
ACCTTGATGGCCAACGGCGTGGAGATCAGCACGAACTTCACCATCGGTCAGGCCGTGCAGAAGGCCGCGCAAGAGCTGAAGACTTTCGTGGCCACGCAGGGCGATAGCCGGCACAAACACCATCACGTCTGCCAGCCGCCCAGCGCCGCGTCACCCGCCTGAGCAGCTACCCCTGGCGGCGGCAGGATGAGCGCCGCGCAAAGCATGCGTGTCGGCGCGGGCAGATCCGCATTCCGGAGCGCTGGTCGTTGTACGGCGTCGGGGCGGTGGCGACGTGCTCGGCGGGCGTGCTGGGAGCTCAGTGTGACCGATCAAAGTGCCGTGCCGCGGCCACGTGAGCGCGCCGGTTCACATAGACTGGGATCTGCCGGTCGACGTTTACGCCATGGGTTGTGTGCTGTTCGAGATGCTCGCGGTCCGTCCGCCTTTTGGGGGCGAGTCCCGCGTGGAACTGCTGACCGCGCATCTGCGTGACCCAATCCCAAGGCTAGCGGATGTCCGCAAGGGGATGCGCGTGGCGCCAGAGCTGCAGGCGGTCATCGACCAGGCGCTCGCCAAGAAGCAGACCGAGCGGTATCCCCACGCGAGCGCCATGCTTGAGGCGCTGGAACGCGTGCCCGCGCATCCGATCGTCGCGGCGGACAGTCCGGTGCAGGCTGCGCCGGGAGTCCCACAAGAAAGCGGCTCCCGCAGCTCGTGGTGGTTGCTCGTCGGTGCCGCTGTGCTTGTGGCGGTTGGTCTCGTCTTCGCGCTGATGCCCTGACGTGTGCGGTTCGGTGCGGTAGCGCCGAACACGAGCCGCGTGCAGCTCGTGCACCGCGACCTGGAGCGCCATGCAGAGGCCGCAGTCGCGGCTTGTGGTCAGCTCGACGACCCGAAGGGTTGGCAGGGCAACCTCAATCACTATCAACGCGCAGCCGGTATGAAAGCCGTCGTGCTCGACGAGTCCGCGGCCGACGTCATGGCCAAGGCGCCGCTACACTTTCCTGCGCACAAGCAACGCGTCGACACATTCGCCGCGCAGGAGGACTTGCTCGCCGTCGGCTTGTTCGGCGCCGCGTGAAGGCTCGATGGCCGTATTTCGTTCGCGCGACGCCGCCGAGGAGTTCGTGCGCGAGGATCCGTTCGTGCTCACGGTGTCGTCGCCAAGGTGATGTGCCATCGCAGGTCGCATTTCGACACACATCGAGCATCTTCTCGCGCAAGCCTCTAATCGCTTGTTTTCATTCGCCTTTGGCGGCCGGCCGGCACACGGTTGTTTCGCATGTCCAGCTGACTGCGCGAAGGGTCTGTCCGTGGCAGGGATGAACGCGTATTCTTGGAAGTAGGGGGCGAGCATCGACACGGGGCCACAGCCGAATCAGCTTACGGCGGCGCAGCTGACCGATCGGCTGCGCATTCTCGCCGAGTCTGCGCACGAGTTCTCGACGGCGACGCAAGAGCCCGAGCAGCTGCTGTGCGCGGTGGCGCGGCGCTTGGCCGAGGTCGTGAAAGATCAATGCGTGGTGCGCCTGGTTTCGGAGGACGGGACGAAGTTCGTGCTCGTGGCCGTGCACGCGCTGGACGAGCACATCGCGCAGCAGTCGCGTGCTGCGTTCCTCGAGCCGCTGTCCGTGGCCGAGCATTCGGTGTCGCAGCGTGTGCACGAAACAGGCGAGCCGTTCGTGGTGCCCAAGATGGACCTTGCGGCCCTGCGCGAGCATACGACCCCCGAGTACTGGGAGTACACGCGCAACGCGGGCTTCCACACCTTCATGATGGTGCCGCTGCGGTTTCGTGGGCGTTCGCTCGGGCACCTGCTGCTGACTCGCTATCGCCCGGAGAGCCCGGCGTTCGACGAGCACGACCGCGAGCTGGCGTGTGCTCTCGCCGATCACGCGGCCATTGCGATTGCCAACTCGCGCTCGTATCTCGCCGAGCGCAGCGCACGCGCCGCTGCCGAGAAAGCCAACGACGAGCTGCAGGCGTCGGAGGCCCGCTACCGACTGATGTTCGACGCGAGCCCGTTGCCCAAGTGGCTCTACGACCTCGAGAGCCTGCGCATTCTGACGGTCAACGATGCCGCAGTCCGCCAATACGGCTACTCGCGCGACGAGCTCCTGACGATGAGCGTCGCCGACCTACGGCCGCCGGAGGACGTCGCAGCATTTCTCGAGGTGGTTCACAGTCGGCTCGACAGCGCGAAGTTCGGCATCTGGAGGCATCGCAGGAAGAACGGCGAGGTGTTCCAGGCCGAGGTCACCGTGCACACCTTTGCGCTCGCGGGTCGCAGCTGTCGGCTCGCGGTGGGAAGAGACGTGACGGAACGCCTGCGTCTCGAAGAACAGCTCCGTCAGGCGCAGAAGATGGAAGCGGTGGGTCGGCTCGCGGGCGGTGTCGCGCACGACTTCAACAACCTGCTGTCCGTCATCCTCTGCTACGCGGACTTTCTGCTAGGCGACATGAAGCCGGGTGAGCCGATGCGCGACGATGTGGCCGAGATCCGGAACGCGGGCACGCGTGCCGCTGGCCTCACTCGGCAGCTCCTCATGTTCAGTCGCCAGCAAGTGCTCGAGCCGCGAGTGCTCGATCTCAACGAGGTGCTGACGAGCATGGACAAGATGCTGCAGCGTATCCTGGGCGCCGACGTGGATCTTGTATCGCTGCCGACGCGCCCGCTCGGCCGGGTCCGAGCCGATCCGACGAGCATCGAGCAAGTGATCATGAATCTCGTCGTCAACGCGCGCGACGCGATGCCCACCGGCGGCAAGCTCACGATGGAGACGGGCAACGTCATCCTCGACGAGGTCTACGCAGCGGCTCACCTCGGCGTGAAGCCGGGGCCGCACGTGATGCTCGCAGTCTCCGATACGGGCACCGGTATGGACGACGCCACGCGAGCCCGCATCTTCGAGCCGTTCTTCACGACCAAAGAGACGGGCAAGGGCACCGGGCTCGGTCTGTCGACCGTATTCGGGATCGTGCAACAGAGCGGCGGCAGTGTCTGGGTCTACAGCGAGCTCGGCCAAGGCACGACCTTCAAAGTGTACCTGCCGCAAGTGGATGCCGACCTCGATGGCATCGAGAACCACGTGGTGGAGCCACGCCCCGTGCTGCGAGGCTCGGAGACGATCCTGCTCGTCGAGGATGACGATCAGCTGCGCGCGGTGGCTCGGGGGATCCTGCACCGGAACGGCTATCACGTCATCGAGGCGCGCAACGCGGGCGAAGCCTTGCTGCACTCGGAGCAGTACCCCGCGAAGATCCACCTTCTTCTCAGCGACGTCGTGATGCCTCAGATGAGCGGTCCGGAGCTTGCGAAGCGGCTGGCTGCCGCTCGACCCGATATGAAGGTGCTGTGCATGTCCGGCTACACGGACGACAGCATCGTCCGGCATGGCATGCTCGACGCGCAGTTCGCGTATCTTCAGAAACCGTTCACCTTCCAGACGCTGACGACGCGCGTGCGCGAAGTGTTGGGCTGACCGGTGCTCTAGCAGCGTGCAGGCTTCGAGGCGATCGGCCCACGTAAGCTGCAACCGGCGATAGCTGGCATTAAGCATGTGCCCAGTCTGCCAGCCGCCCAGCTCCGCGTCACCCGCCTGAGCAGCTACACTCCTGGCGGCGGTTGCGCTGATCGTCCCGATGTTGCCCACAGACGACTACGCTCGGCTCGTAATCAGGGCGGCAGTGGGCACACGGTGCCAGCGGCGAGC
>JADGRE010000349.1 GCA_017881185.1 Pseudomonadota bacterium
ACAGCAAGTGGCGCGCTTGCGGCCGCTGGCCTTCGCGCGCGCGCACGCGCTCGACCCCGATCGCCTGGTCGACGCCTGCCTGCGCGCAGCGCACCACGGCTTGCTCGTGCTGCTCTGGGACGTGCTGTGCCCGCTGTGCCGCGTGCCCGCGGACTTCGTGGAGTCGCTACAGGCACTGAAAGATCACGGCCGCTGCCCGAGCTGCAACGTCGACTTCCCGCTCGACTTCGCGCAGTCGCTGGAGCTGGTGTTCCGCGTCTCACCCGAGGTGCGAGAGAGCGAGACGCGCACGTATTGCGTGGGTGGGCCGGCGTTTGCGCCGCACGTCGTGGCGCAGCTGCGGCTCGCAGCCGGCGAGCGCCTGAACGTGGACCTCGCGCTCGGCAACGGCGCCTACAAGATCCGCAGCCCTCAGCTGCCGTATGCGCGCTCGCTGCAAGTCTCGAGCGGCGGCCGCGCCTACCGCGCCAGCTTTCGCTTCGGCGCCGAGGCCGCGGCGGACGAGACACGCGCCCTGTTGGCACCTGGCAACCAGGCGCTCGCGCTCGAGAACTTGCTCGAGCACGAGATCGTGGTGCGCATCGAGCGCGCTGCACCGCGCGAGGATGCGCTGACTGCAGCGCGCGCCGCGTGTCTCGCGAGCTTTCGGCGCCTGTTCCCCGGCGAGGTGCTGGCGAGTGGCCGGCTGGTGGCAGTCGGACGCACCGCGTTCCTGGTGACGAGTGTGCACGAGCAACGCGCCATGCTCGCCGAGCTCGGCGACGTGCGCACGTTCGAGCAGGTGCTGCAGGTGTTGTCGCTGCTCGAAGAGATCGTGGCGGACGAAGGCGGCGCCGTGGTGAAGACGGCGTCAGGCGCAACGCTGTCCGCGTTCGACTCCGCAGCAGCCGCCGTGGCTGCTGCCTTGCGCGTGCGCGCACGCCTCGATGCAACGAACCCAACACCGGCGCTCGACGTGCGCATCGTGGTGCATCAAGGCCCCGCCGTCGCGGCGACCTTCGACGGCCGTCTCGACTACTTCGGCCGCACGCTCGAAACTGCGACTGATTTGTTGCTGCACGCTCCGCCGAAGCGAGTGCTGCTGTCCGACACGCTTGCCCAGGACCCTGGTGCCTTGCGCGAGCTGGAGGCCACGGGGCACAACAGAGAGCTGATCGATGTCGGCAGCCTCGGCGGCTTCGCGATGTTGCTCGGGACAGCCTGATCGGTAGTCGTGTGCTCGTGGAGCTCGGCCGTGCAGATGCCCGCGCATCCCCTACGCGCACGGCGTCTTGGTGACACACCTGCGACAAATTGTTGTCGTTGCAACGGACGACAGCGCGCGGTGTTGACAACGCCAGGACCGAATTCGAGCGTGCTTCTCGAGGCCTCCACCGAGTCGCGGTGCTCCCGGCGACCCAGATGGTTTGCAATGAAGAGTGTTCGGTATTCGGTGCTGGCTCGAGCCTTACAGTCATCCTCGTAGGCGTGTTGGCAGCAGGATGTTTCAGCGGGTCCAAAGAGGGAGCAGGAGCCGCCGGCAGTAGCGGTAGCTCGTCCGACCCAGCTGGCGGAGCCTGCTATGCCGCCGTGCAACTGAGTGATGCAGCAACGCTCACACGTGCCGAATCTCTTCACACTCCGACAGATGCGGAAATGCGCACTGCGACGCTCTTCCTCAACCTGCTTGCTGCAGCCTCGACCGGTCGGATCGAGCCAGAGTTCCGGGATGGGACCGTCATCCGGGCTGCCAAGGCGCTAGCGACCCCTTACGCATCGCTGGACAAGTGCATTTCGGAATCAGGAAGCGCTTCGTCCGTGTCATCCGCTCTCGCTGGCCCGTCGATGGATCCTTGCGCAAGCAACTGCGAAGACAAGTGGGCACTGGCCAAAGCTCAGACAGGCCTGAAGTGCCTCCGCTCTCCATTTGAGTTAGGTCTCTCCACTCTCGCGAAAGGCACCCACTTCGCGGAGCGCCTCGAGCGGTTCGCGACGGCCGTCCGGAACGTGTCAACGAGTTTGAGACACTGATCATTTGAAATCTATGGAGCGTTTGCCGCCATCAGCGGCGCGCAGCGTAACGCTGTTGGGCGCTGTTGGTGGTGGCTGGATGGTCTCGCGTCGTCGAGCACGATGGCTGCTGGCAACACGTCGTGGAGGGGCGCTGCGGGGATGCTGAGCGCCTCTGCGGAGATCGGATTGATGTGCACTGCGGACGGTGGCAGCGTGACGCACGGCGGCCCGTGAGAGAAGCGCTCGGGGTGTGCAGCATACGCGACATCGAGCGCAGCCTGGCGCGCTGCACGGACGAGCTCGACGCGACCGTGGAAGACGTCGGCGGGCGTGAAGAGCGCGAGGCCCGTGTGGTGATGCTCCTCGTTGTGCCAGCCGAAGAAGTCTTGCAGCCAAGCGCTACCGTGAAGCTGGTTGTCAAAGCGACCTGGATAGTCGGGCTGGTACTTGAGCGTCTTGAATTGCGCTTCGCTGAATGCGTTGTCGTCGGAGACGCGAGGTCGGCTGAAGCTGCGCGTGGCGCCGAGTGACGCGAGCAGCTGCGCGAGCGTGTCGCTCTTCATCGCAGAGCCCCGATCAGAGTGGACTTGCAGACCAGGCTCGATGCCGTGTCGCGCGATGGTCTCGGCGAAGAGCTGCGCTGCGAGGTGCTTGCATTCTTTGGTCGCGACCATCCAGCCCACGACGAAGCGGCTGAACAAATCGATGATCACGTAGGCCATCAAGAAGACGCCCTTTTCGTGCGTCGCGAGCTTGGTGATGTCCCACGTCCAGACTTGATTCGGTGCCGTCGCAGTCAGCGACGGTTTCGCGTGCGACTGCGCAGGCCGCTGATTGCGGCGTTCGATGGTTTCTCCAACCGCTGCGAGCACCCGATACATCGTTCGGATCGAAGCGAGATAAATGCCGCGCCCCAGCAGCGCCGCGTAGATTTCCGTGGGTGGCTGGTCGGCAAACTCGGGCTGATGAATCGTGTCCAGCAGGTGTTTCCGCTCGGCTTCGGTCAGGCGTCGCGGGCTCGGCGCACGCGCTCTCGTCGTCGTTGACGCCAACAGCGGCGGGCGCCGACTGCGATAGAGCGACGCGTGACTCACGCTCAGCGCAGCACACGCGGCGCGCACTGGAATGAACAGCGCCGCGTGCTCCGCGATGATGCTCACAAGTTCTCCTCGTCGTACTCGGGAAGCGCGATGCCCAGTATCTCGTGAGCTTTTTTTTGGAGGTCGATGATCGCGTTGGCGATGAGCAACTTCTTCTCCAACTTCGCATAGCGCTTGTTGAGTGCGAGCAACTCGCGATCTTTGGCGTCGAACTTCGGCTTTCGACCGGGCTTCTTCGGCGTCAAGCCCGCGGGCCCCTGAGCGCCGAACTGTTGTCGCCACGAGTGCAGGTGCGAACTGTAGATCCCTTCTGCGCGCAGCATCGCCTCAAGCGCGCCGCGCTCTCCGCTCGCGACGGCAGCCTCGGCAGCCTTCAGCAACCGCAACTTCTCCGACGCCACGAAGCGTCGTCGCTTCTTGGGCGCCGCGCTCTCCAGCGCTGCGCCGCTCACACCGCGCTGCTTGCGCTCGCTCGTCTCAGCACGCTTCTCACGACCAGGAACATGGGATGGTTTGGGCACGTCTCGGAGTCCATTCTCCGCCCTTCGGTACAAAGATAGCCAGAGGGAGATGTCTCAAGAGTTGTTGGCACAGAGGGCT
>JADGRE010000350.1 GCA_017881185.1 Pseudomonadota bacterium
ACCGAACCCCATCCTCGCTCCTGTCATCGCCCTCGCTGTCTGGACCCACGTGATCTGGGCCTGGATGTACGTGACCCGGATTCCCGCGATCCGGCAGGCACGGATGACTCTCGATCCATCGGCACCCCGCGGTGAGCAAATGGCAACCTTGCCGGCGTGCGTGCGCTGGAAAGCAGACAACTACAACCACCTGATGGAGCAACCCACGGTCTTCTACGCGGTTGCGTTGTCGCTCGCCGTTCTCGGGCAAGGTAACGGCACCAACGTGGCGCTGGCGTGGGCGTACCTCGGGCTGCGCATCGTGCACAGCTTGATTCAGACGACCTTCAACAAGATCGAAGTTCGCTTCAGCGTGTTCTTTCTCTCGTCGCTCGTGCTCATCGCGCTCACCTTCAATGCGGCCCGCGTGTTGCTCGCAGCGAACGGCTAAGCGCGAGTCGTTCTTGCCGCCGGCTGCGATCCACGTGCCGATGGTGGCGAGGCGATAGCCCGCACTAACGCTGGCCCCTCCGCGCGGCGGACACGCGCGCGGCGAGCTTCCCGGCGTTTCACTGAGCCCGCGTGCCGCCCGCGCAGGGAAGCACCCGCCCAACCCTTGATAGTCCACAAACGACGGTCCATTATGTACCCATGAAGACGGCTTTGGTCACGGGGACTTCGTCAGGGCTGGGTGCGAGCATCGCCGCTGAGCTGGCGCGGCGCGAGTTCCGCGTGGTCGGCACGTCCCGACACGGCGGCGCGTACACGCAGCTCGACGTCACCGACGCCGCATCGATCACGCGCTGCGTCGGCGCGCTCGATCGGCTGGATCTGCTGGTCAACAACGCGGGCGTGATGTTGCGCGGGGCGGTCGAAGAAACCGACGACCGCGCGGCGCGCGCCGTGTTCGACACCAACTTCTTTGGCGCGGCCGCGCTCACGCGCGCGGCGCTGCCGTTGTTGCGTGCCGCACGTGGCCGCGTGATCAACATGGGCTCCATCGCCTGCGGAAATGCCCCACCCCTTGTCGGCTTCTACGCCGCCAGCAAGCACGCCCTGCTCGGCTACACGGAAGCCCTGCGCACCGAACAACAAGCGTTCGGCGTGGACGTGTGCTTGGTGGAGCCCAGCGACTTCCGCAGCAACCTGTTCACCGCGCCGCTCACCTGCGACCCGTTACCCGAGTACGATCAGCTTCGTGCCGTGCTCTCGCCGTTCTTCGCACGGATCGTCGAGCGCGCGGAGGATCCCGCGATCGTCGCGCGCTTGGTCGGCGACCTGGCGTGCGCTCGTTCGACACGTTTGCGCAATCGCGTCGGTCGCTGGGGCGAGCGGCTGCCGCGCATCAAGGCCCTCTTGCCACAGCGCGCCTTCGAGCGTTTCATGCAAACAGGACTTGGCCTGAGTGAAGTGATCCGCGATGCCCAACGCTCGAAAATACGCGGCTAAACCGAGACAATCATCGCAAACCAAGCGTGCCGTTGCGTCCACGCCCGCCCGCGCGCTCACGGCGACGGGCGCGTCGCTCCTAGGCTTTCTACACGAGGGCGCCCATTCCGGCTGGGACCTCGTCGCCAAGGCCGAGACCACGATCGGCGACTTCTGGAACGTCACCAAGAGCCAGGTGTATCGCGAGCTCGAGTCGCTGGCGGCCGCAGGTTTGGTCGAACTGGGAGCGACCGGCGCGCGCGCACGCCAGCCCTACCAGATCACAGCGCGTGGACGTGCCGCGTTCTCCGAGTGGATCTCCACGCAGCCGGGCCCGCTGCTGATGCGCTGGCCGCTCTCGCTCACAGTCTACTTCGGCAAGCACGTCGACGAGGCCAAGCTGAGCGAGTTTCTCGCAACTCATCGCGCGCAGCACGCGGCCACGATCGCGACACTCGAGCAGCACCGCCCTGCTGTGCGCGCCAGCCCAGAGCACGCGCACGTGGCGCAGGTGCTCGAACTCGGCCTGCGCTTTCATCGGCTGGTGGTCGCGTGGATCGACGGGGTGCAACGCGACGCCGCCCTCAGCCACAAAAGGCGATAGCCCGCACTAACGCTGGCCCCTCCGCGCGGCGGCTCTGGGATCCGGAGCAGGGCAAGCTGGTCGGCTTCCCCAAGGCGCAGACCGGCGACGAGAGCAAGCTCGCGAGCGCGTAGCTCGCACTGCCGGGGCGCTTGGGGTCGGCAGGTCGCTCCCGGGCTCGGAGAGCGTCCTCGGCACTACCGTCGCGGCTTCGCACGAGGCGCCCTGGGCCTGCGAAACGAGCCCGAGAGCGACCTGCCGACCCCAAGCGCTTCAATGTCACGGCGGAGTGAGCAGGCGGCACGACGTCGCGGCAAGTGTTGTCGTCTGACGGCGACGACCCGGTTGCTCGCAGTGCCAGCTGCCGATGCTCGCGCTCTTTGATGAGATTTTCAGGACCAGGAACCGGGGAACGCTTGGGCATGTTCGGTGAACCATTCTCCGCCCATCACTACAAACATATCGAGAGGAAGCTGTCTCACGCGACGTTGGCACAGAGGGCATCCCACCCAACCGCCCGCTCACTTCGACCAGTTTTCGACGCGCAAGCCAGGCACGCGGCGAAATTCGCGCTGGTTGTTCGACACCAGCGTGAGCTTGCGAGCGACGGCCTGAGCCGCGATCAGAGTGTCGAGCGGGCCAATCGGCGTGCCCGCCCGTTCCAACTTCGCACGGATCGCCGCGTAGCTCGCGGCGTCGGCGGAGACGAAGTCGGCGATCTCGATCGGCTGCAGGAATCTTTCGAGCAGGCGCAAGGTCTTTGCAGCCGAGGCACTCTTGGCCGCGCCAGTGCGCAACTCGGCCTCGGTGATGACGCTCACACCTACGTCCGTCGGACTGTGGGCGAGCAAGTTCTGGAGCACGGCTTCGTCCTGTTTCAGCGCATAAATGCAGGTGTCCGTGTCGAGCAAGAATCTCATCGCAGGCGCTCGCGCCGCTCGAGGGTACCTTGCGGCGGGCGCACGAAGTCGTCACCTATTCCACGGAACGACTCGACGTAGTCCTCCGGCCAGGCATCGACCGGCTCGATGATCAGGGCGTTGCCCTGGCGCCGTATGACGACACTCTCGCCCGCGAAACGATATTGCTTGGGCAGGCGTACCGCCTGACTGCGCCCCGACCAGAACACTTTGGCTTTCGTCCCTCGCATGGCACGACTCCTTGCTATATATCGTTGGTATATAGCATCGAGCTCCGGCTTGGGCAATCGACTCTGCTCAGTGGCCCACGTGGCTTTTGCCGCCGTCGCTCGCGGTAGGCAGCGGTCTTCAGCTTCAGCGCGAGCTGGCGCTAACGCAGGGCAACCTCCGAAGCAGCGCGGATCGGGTCGTGCCGCCGCCCGCCGCTACGCGTCACTCACAGACAGCTCACCGAAGCTGCGGGGCTCTGATGCCCGGCGCAAGCACTGCCAGCCTGGACGCTCACGATGCGAACGCGGCCCACGCCGCCGCCCCCGCCGAAGAGCAAGATCCCGACCGAGCCGCCGGCGGTAGCCAGTATTAAGCGTGTGCCCCGCCTGAGCAGCTATGCCAGCAGCTACCAGCTACCCCGTATGGTACGAAAACTCGATCGTCGGAAGACCCGTGTACTCACCGGCGCTTGGGTTGCTGGCGGAGGGCGCGTTTTCAGCCAGGTGCTCCGACAATGCAGCCGTGACGGCACCAGTCGCGACGGCGGCGCAAGCACCCGCGGCTGCC
>JADGRE010000037.1 GCA_017881185.1 Pseudomonadota bacterium
AGGCGGGCGGGCACCGCAGCCGAGGAGGGTCATCATGGAAAACCGCGTGTGCGATCTCGAGCAGATGGAAGAGCGTGATCCCGACGATCGCGGTCGGCGCATCGGCACAGTGCTCATGGCCACGCTGGGGATCGTCGGCCTCACCTTCGCGATGGGTGTGGTGGTCGGCAAGGCTGCCGAACCGAGCCCAGCGGCAAAGAAGGATCCTCTGGACCAGCTCGATCGTGTGGCCGCCGCCACGGCGCCTGCTGCGGTTGCGGCGACGGGCAAGCCAGCGGTACAGCCCGCGGTCGCGATCGAAGCCAATGATCTCACCTTCCCCAAGAGTCTGACGGACGACGAAGATCGTCCCGAGGTGATCGCGGCGCTCGAAGCCGCAGCGCGGGAAGAGCAAGCGCTCGAAGCGCCGGCCAAGGCTCCGGCAGCAGCCGAAGCCGAGCTTGCAGTCGCGAAGCCGGTGACCGCCGCGCCAGCGCACCCGCCTGTCGCCGATGACAGCGCCGACGACGAAGCTCAAGACCTTCCCGCGGCAGCCGCACCCGCCGCGCGCAGCGTGCCTGTGGTTGCAGCGCCCGCGCAGTTGCCCGCGTCGGTGGCCGCGGGCTCCACGGGTCGCAAGCTCGAGAGGCAAGCCAAGCACGATCAACTGGTGGCCGCCGCGTTACCCGCGGAGCACGCGCAGGAGCGCGCACCCCACGGTGAAGAAGGCGAATTCACCCTGCAGGTCATCAGCTATGACGCACCCGCGCCGGCGCAAGCCTTCGCGAGCAGCTTGCGCGCCAAGGGCCACGAAGCATTCGTGACCACCGCCGACGTGCCTGATCGCGGCCGCTACTACCGTGTGCGCATCGGACCTTTCGCCAACAAAGAGCGCGCCGACGCGTACCGCCACAAGTTCGAAGAGCAAGAGCACATGAACATCATCGTGGTGAAGCGCCAGAAGGGCGACGACCGCTGAGGCCACGGCGTTCCATCACCTGCCGCCGCCGGCTCCGGTATACTGGCGGCTGATGGATGAGCAGACCTTCCACGATCTCTTGCTGCGCGGCGCGCGCTACAAAGCCAGCGACGCGCTCTTCAAGGTGGGGCAGCCACCGGCCTTCCGTGTCGCGGGCAGCCTTCACTACCTGCAGGGCGACCGCCTGCGCGCGGAGCACACGCAAGCGCTCGCGGAGATCGTGCTCAAGCAATCGCGCTACCGCGGCGACATTGCAGACTTGTTCGAATACGACACGGCGTATGCAGTCGCCGGCATCGGCCGCTACCGTGTGAACGTGTATCGGCAGCGCGGCACGCTCGCGCTGGCGCTGCGCAACATCCCACTCGAGATTCCCAGCTTCGAGCAGCTGAGCCTGCCGCCGGCGGCACAGCTGCTGGCGGAGGTCGACCGGGGCTTGGTGCTGGTCGTGGGTGCTGCCGGCAACGGCAAGTCGTCCACGCTGGCGGCCATGATCGGACACATCAATCAGACGCGTCGCTCGCACGTCGTCACCATCGAAGATCCGATCGAGTTCCTGCATCAAGATCAGCTAGCAACCATTTCGCAGCGGGAGATCGGCCTCGACACGCCCGACTTCGCCACTGCGCTGCGGGCTGCGCTACGCCAGGACCCTGACGTCATCCTGGTGGGCGAGATCCGCGACGAGCAAACCATGGACATCGCGCTCAAGGCGGCCGAGACGGGTCACCTGGTGCTGTCCACGCTGCACACGCCCGATGTGGCGCGCACGGTGGGCCGCATCTTGGCGCTCACGAAGTCAGCGGATCCGAGCGAGACGCGCGAGCGCCTCGCCGACAACCTCAAAGGCGTGTTGGCGCAACGCTTGCTGCCAGCGATCGACGGCGAATCCCGCGTGCTCGCATGCGAGGTGCTCGTGATCACGGGAACCGCACGCGAGTCGATCCGCAAGCCTGACAAGAACCTGCCGATCAAAGACGTGATGGAGCGCGGCGAGCATCCCTACGGCATGCAGACCTTCGAGATGGCCATCCGAAAGCTGGCAGCGGCCGGCACCGTGTCGGTCGAGGTCGCCCGGCAAGCGCTCGACTAGAGAATCACGGCGCAGTGACCGGCGCAGCGGCGGGCGTAGCAGCGGCAGCGGCCGCTGGCGTCACCACGGCTGGCGTGGCGACTGGCGTGGCAGCTGGCGCGGACGCCGCCGTTGGCGGCACCGCGAGCTGTGGCGCGGGTTGCTGCGCGGCTTGCTTCTTGAGGGCTTGCTCTGCGCGGCGAGCGCGCGCCGGTGCTTCTACCAAGTACTGCCGCAACGCTTCGCGTGCGAGGAAGCTGCTCTTGATGCGCCACTTCGGCGTGTTCACCACCAGCGCGGCGACCGCGATGGTCGGATGCGCCGCGGGCGCGAAGCCAACCCACCAGCTGTAGGTGCGGAACGGCGCCTCGGCGTTGAGCGTGCCCGTCTTGCCAGCGACGTCGATGCCGGGCAAGTACGCGCGCCCGTGCTCATCGTGGAACGCGCTGCGCGCGGTGCCGTCCGTGACCGTGCGCAGCATCATCTTACCGACGGCACGCGCGGTCGCTTCCGACACGACCCGGCGCGGCGCTTCGAGCTTTGGCAACGCCACAGACTTGCCGTCCACGCCGTACACGCTGTCGATCATTGTGGCTCGCGGCATGCTCCCGCCTTGCGCGATGCTCGCCGCGATCAAGGCTGCGTGCAGCGGCGACATCTGCATATGCCAGAAGCCCGCAGCGGTGCGGGCGAATTCGAGCCGCTCCTGCGGCACCTCCGCCGGGCTAACCGGGACCGCCACGTCGAACTCGAGGTTGCGCCCGAAGCCGTAGGCGTCGGCGTAGCGGTGCAAGGTGGCGGCGTCGAGGTGTCGGTCGGCAAGCTTCGCGAACACAGTGTTGATCGAGCCGCCGAGCGCCTCGGTCAAGCTGGCGCATGCGCGGTCGCGGCGCGGGTCATCCACGAGGTCGATCGCACGCAGCCGCGACAAGCCCCCGCCGTAACAAACCTCGCTGTCCGGTGCGAGGCCGGCGTCGATCAACGCCGAAGCCGTGACGAGCTTGAACACGGACGCGGCGGGGGGCGTGGTGTCCCGCGCGAGATCGCCGGCTTGCGGGTTCGCAAACGAGTGACTGACGTACGCCAGCACACGCCCACTCTGCGGTTCGATGGCGACCAAGGCCCCATAGGGCACCTTGTAGCCCGACAAGATCTTCTCGACCTGGGTCTGCAGCGCGACGTCGAGCGTCAAGCGCGCATGCGTTCCGCTGTCGAGCGGCACTTCGTAGTGGTCGCCGACGAGGCTATGCACCAGGGGATCGAAGCCGCTCAGGACCGGGCGCGCGCGCACGCTGGCCGGCTGCGCACGCGGTGTGGCGGGCCGAACCGGCTTGGTCGGGGCGCTCTGGTCATCCGCCGCCGCCAGCGCAATCACAGACCCCACGAGCGCTGCCGACAGCGCGCATGCGCTCACTAGGCGCGGCGAGGCCCGAAACATCGTTTGACCCTAACGGCGCGAGATCCGCCGGTCAAAATTTGATCACGCTGCGCGGCCGGTAGGCCGAAACGTACCGGCCACGCTTGTCGCTACCGACGCGCCGCCTCGCAGTGTAGGCTTGGCCGCATGACCGATTCGCCGGTAAGCATCGACTACGGACTGGCCATGGCCGAAGGCGTGGGACCGCTCGGCGGACTACGCGACGAAGAGCTCGACGCCGAGAGCGCCAGCTTTGCACGCGCGGCGACCAACGTGGCAACACAGGTCAGCTCCGGCGTGCTCGGCTTCTGGAACCTGCCTTCCGAAGAAGCGCAGCTCGCCGCGGTGCGACAAGTGCGCCTGGGGCTGCCTGACGAGCTCACCGACGTGCTCGTGCTCGGCATCGGCGGCTCCTCGCTCGGTGCGCGCGCCATCTATCAAGCGCTGTCGGGGCCGATGGAGCTCGCGGGCCTCGCCAAGCGCACGCACGCACGCCTGCACTTCCCCGACAACAGCGACCCATGGCTGCTCGCCGCGCTGCTCGACGTACTGACGCCTGCCAAGACGGTAGCGCTCGTGGTGTCGAAATCAGGCGGCACCGTGGAGACCGCGGCGCAGCTGCTGGTCATCAGACACTGGCTGCAGAGCGCGCTCGATGCCGAACAAGTGCGGCGCCGCATCGTGGCGATCACCGACCCCGAGCACGGCCCATTGCGCGAGGAAGCCGCAGCAGAGCGCTGGCCCACGCTGTCGGTGCCTGCAAACGTCGGTGGCCGCTTCTCGCTGCTCAGCCCCGTGGGCCTCTTGCCCGCGTTGCTTGCCGGCACCGACATCGACGACCTGCTCGAAGGCGCGCGCGACATGGCCGCGCGCTGCACGACCACGGTGCTCCACGAGAACCCGGCCGGTATCCTGGCAGCGATCCACGTGCTGCAGCACCGCCTGCGCTCGCGCTCCATCCACGTGATGCTTCCCTACTCGGATCAACTGCGCCCGTTTGCCGCCTGGTACGTGCAGCTGTGGGCCGAGAGCCTCGGCAAACGCGTCAACCGTGCGGGCGAAGTGGTGGAGCAAGGGCCCACGCCGATCGCCGCCGTGGGCGCGACCGATCAACACGCGCAGATGCAGCTGTTCATGGAAGGCCCGCGCGACAAGCTCGTGACCTTCGTGCGCGTGGCCAACGCGGCCCGCGATCTGGTCATTCCCCCAGGCAAAGGCGCGTCATCGTACCTGGGTGGCACCAGCTTGCACGCGCTGCTCGACGCCGAACGCGAAGGCACCACGCAGGCGCTGGCCACAGACGGTCGCCCCAGCATCACGCTCTCCATCGAGCGACTCGACGCCCACAGCCTCGGCGCGTTGTTCTTCCTGTACGAAGCCGCGACCGCGTTCGCGGGCGAGCTGTATGGCGTGCACGCGTTCGATCAACCCGGCGTGGAGCTGGGCAAGCGCTTGGCGTACGGGCTGCTCGGCCGCGCAGGCTACGAGCGCACCGCGCAAGAGATCCGCACGCTGCAGGCCAAACAGCCCAAGCGCTATCGTCTGGCCTGAGCGCAAACGCGCACGCGCACACGCGCAATCGACCGACGGTCAGAGGTACGCGCGCTTGCCCCGAAGCGCGCGCGCGTCGTCGACCAAGCGCTGCACGTCGGTGCGCACGCGTTCGTTGAGCTCACCCACCAGAATGTCGTCGTTGGCCGCGTCGGGGCCGTGCTTCGAAAGCTCGGTCACCGGCTTGCCAAACGCGATGCGCCAACGGCTGGGCAGAGGCGCCGCGCCGAGCGGTCCAAGCCACGGAAAGGTCGGTGTAACCGGGATGTAAGGCATGCCGAGCGCCTTCGAGAACGCCTTCACCTTGTACAAGAGCGGATAGGTCTCCTCGGCGCCAACCACTGCCACAGGCACTATCGGTGTGCCGGTACGCAACGCCAACTTGATGTACCCGCCGCGACCGAAGCGCTGCAGCTTGTAACGGTGCGTGTAGCCCTTCTCGATGCCCTTCTGGCCCTCGGGAAAGACAGCCAAGAGCTGTTCGTCGCGCAGCAAGCGTTCGGCGTTTTCCTGGCACGCGCGCACCGCGCCGATGCGATTGATGAACGCCCCGAGAAATGGCGCGTGAAACACGAAGTCTTCCACCAGCCAGCGGAGCTCGCGGCGCGCCGGATGGTGCAGCTGCAACGCCGTGCGCAGCATCACGCCGTCCCACGGCAGCGACCCGCTGTGGTTGCACACGAGCAGCACACGTCCGCTGCTTGGCACGTGCTCGATGCCATCGACCTGCGTGCGGAAGTACTTGCTGGACATGAGCTCGAAGAACGGCCGCACGCGCGCGTCGTAGCTCGGGTCGTAGCCGAAGTCGTCGACGCGATCGGAGCGATGGCGCATGCCGCGCTCGGCCAAACGCTGCAGGTAGAAGTCGGGCGAGAGATACTGCCGCGCCTTTTGACCTACGGCGTGCTCGTGCCCCGGCTCGGGATCGCGGCCCGCAGCCAGGCGCGTGGCGATGTGCGCGATGGCGTCGGCGGCGCGCTTGCGAGCCTCTTCGTCACCGTCGACGTGGCGCACGTCTCCGAGCAGCGCGTCGATGCTGCGCTCCATATCGCGCAACTCGGCCTGCGCCGCGTCGCTCGCGGCCGCATCGCCCGCGGCTGCTTCTGCCGCCATGGCAGCGGCGGATGGCGCCGCGGCGCGCGCGGCCCGCGCACCCGTGCGGCGCCGCTCGTGGCTGGCCGTGGCCGGTGCGGCCGGCGCAGGCTTGCCCACGCCCGCCGCCTCAGTGGCCGCCGACTGCTGCGCTGGTGACACAGCGTCAGCCCCTGCGCGACGCGCCGATGGACGCTTGCGCCCTGCTCCGCCGTTGCTGTCCGAGTCGTTCATCCGGTCCCCTCAGCTCGCTCCGCCCAACAACTTGGCCTGGCGCAAACGCAGCGCGCCGCCCAGGTCGAGCACCGCATCGCGCGTGGTGAACGTGGGGCGAAACCCGAGCTCCTCTTGCGCACGCGAGCGATCGGCCACGCACAGGTAACGCATGAACGCCGCAAAAGGCGGCGGTGCCTCGCTCAACTGCGCGACCCACAGTAGCGCGCTCGCCCTGCGCAGGATTCCATACGGCAGCGGCACTGCCACTCGCCCCAACAGCTTGATGACCGTGGAGATCGGCAACACGCCGTCACTGGCGATGTTGAACACGCCCGAGCTGTCCGCGAGCGTGGCCAGCTTGAGCGCCGACAACGCATCCACCTCGTGGACGAACTGGACGAGCGGATCGTAGCCCAGCACGGTGGGCACGAGGCCCCGCGACAGCCAACGCGTGACGAAATTGCGCACGCTCGGACCCAGCACAGGCGCCAAGCGCAGCACGGTGACGCCGCAGCCGGGGTGCTGCTCGGCGAACTTGCGCACCTGATCTTCGACGTCGATCTTGTCCGCCACGAAGTGTGCACCGCGCAGGCCGCGCAACGGCCGGTTCTCGGACAAGAAGTTCGGATTGTCGGGATGCGCGCCGTACACGAGCGAGCTGCTGGCCACCACCAGCTTGGCGAGCTTGCGTTTGTGGCACGCATGCAGCACGTGCATCGTACCCACGCTCTCCAGCTCGTGGCCCCAGGCGGTGGCCTGCGTGGGACTCTCCAGGAACGCGAGGTGCACGAAGATGTCCACCGCCTCGGCAAGTAGGATCTCGGCCAAGCGCGATTCCACACCGGGTTGCGTGAGATCTACCTCGTAGAAGCTGGTCTTTGGACCCAGCGTCTCTGGCTTGCGAATGTCCACGACCACGATGCGCGACACGCGCTCGTCCTCCGCGAGCAAGCCCACGAGGTTGCGACCCAAGAAGGTGTTCGCGCCTGACACGGCGATCGAACGGCCTCGCCGGCGCGCGCGCGCAATGCCATCTTGATTGCGCGCAGCAAGCTGCGCGCCGCCATCGCCACGATCGTCGGCTGCCTCAGTGCCCATGGTGTCCCCAGCTCATGAGGGCAAAGAGAGTAGGTTTGCGACCCCGTCCGGTCAACGAAGCAGTTGGCGCGGTGTGAGCGCGCAACTCGCCACCGAACGAGCATGTAAGTCGCTTGATCACATGCACCGGCACGACGTTCTGGTCATCTTTGCGTCGCACCGGACGTATCACCCGCAAGCCCGCCAAATCGCTTGCTTGCGCCGTCCCGTGCGGCTGACTATGTTGCTCAGAAGCACGGAAAGCCAGCCGGGCTAGGCGAACGCCGCGAACGGAACGACATGGACGAGGAAGACAACAAGAAGATATTCGAAGTCGACAATCGCGAGATTGACCTCGACGACGAGCTGCCGCTCTTGCCGATCCGCAACCACGTGCTCTTCCCGGGCTCGGTCGCTCCCTTCGACGTGGGGCGCGAGAAGTCCGTGGCGCTGGTGGAGGACCTGGAAGGCCAGAATCAACCCGTCATCGTCATCTTCGCGCAACGCGACCCCGCCACCGACGACCCGGGCCGCGACGACTTGCACATGGTCGGCGTCGCCGCGCGCGTGCTCAAGGCGCTGCGTCACTCCACCGGCAACTACAGCCTCATCTTGCAAGGTCTCACGCGCGTGCGCCTCGAGCGCGTCACGCAAGAAGACCCGTATCTCAAGGCCCGCGTCACGCGCATGGAGGAGCCACGCAACGACGACGTGGAGACCGAAGCGCTGGCCATGAGCCTGCGCGACACCGCCAAGCAAGTCATCCAGCTCATGCCCGAGCTGCCGCGCGAAGCCGGCTCGCTCATCGACTCCATCAACGAGCCGGGCCAGCTCGCCGACTTGGTCGCTGCCAATCTGGAAGCTCCGGTCGACGAAAAAGCCGCGCTGCTCGAGTCCGTCGACGTGAAAGACCGCATCCGCAAGGTGCTGCGGCTGCTCACGCGCCAGCTCGAAGTGCTGAAGATGCGCGAGCGCATCAACTCCCAGATCAAAGAGGAGATGGGCAAGAACCAGCGCGAATACGTGCTGCGTCAACAGCTCAAGGCGATCAAAGAAGAGCTCGGCGAAGAAGAAGGCGACCAGAGCGATCTCGACGTGCTCGAAGAGCGCCTGAACAAGGCGAACCTTGCGAAAGAAGCCGAGAGCGTCTGCCGCAAGCAGCTCAAGCGCCTGCGCTCCATGCAGGTGGGTTCCGCCGAGTACACGGTGGTGCGCACGTATATCGACTGGATCCTCGACATCCCGTGGAGCAAGTCCACGCCGGACATGATGGACATCGCCGAGGTGCGCAAAGTCCTCGACGAAGATCACTCGGGGCTAGAGAAGATCAAGAAGCGCATCGTCGAGTACCTCGCGGTGCGCAAGCTGAAGAAGGACAAGAAGGGGCCGATCCTGTGCCTCATCGGTCCGCCCGGCGTCGGCAAGACCTCGCTCGGTCGCTCGATCGCGCGTGCGCTCGGCCGCAAGTTCGTGCGCATCTCGCTCGGTGGCGTGCACGACGAAGCCGCGATCCGCGGTCACCGTCGTACCTACGTGGGCGCCCTGCCCGGCCAGATCATCCAAGGCATGAAGAAAGCCGGCACCGTGAACCCGGTGTTCATGCTCGACGAGATCGACAAGATCGGCCACGACTTCCGCGGCGATCCCGCTGCGGCGTTGCTCGAGGTGCTCGACCCCGAGCAGAACGACACCTTCCAGGATCACTATCTAGAGATCCCGTACGACCTCTCGAAGGTCATGTTCATCGCCACGGCGAACGTTCTCGACACCATTCCGCCTGCGCTGCGCGACCGTATGGAGATCCTCGAGATCCCCGGCTATACGCGCCGCGAGAAGGCGGCCATCGCGCGTGATCACCTCGTGCCCAAGCAGCTCGAGGAGCACGGCATCGACGACAAGGTCCTGAAGATCACCGACAAGGCGATCGACCTCGTCATCGACGCCTACACGCGCGAGAGCGGTGTGCGTACGCTGGAACGCCAGATCGCCAGCGTGATCCGCGGCACCGCAGTGAAGGTCGCCGAAGGCCAGATGGGCCCGTTCGCGATCGAAACGGAAGACGACCTGCGTCCAACCTTGGGCGCGGCGAAATTCACCTCTGAAATAGCCGAGCGCATGGACGAGCCGGGCATCGCCACGGGGCTGGCCTGGACGTCGGTCGGCGGCGAGATCTTGTTCATCGAAGCCACGCGCATGCATGGCAAGGGCAAGCTCACGCTCACCGGCCAGCTCGGCGACGTAATGAAGGAGTCGGCGCAAGCGGCGCTCAGCTACGTGCGCGCGCGCGCCACGGCGCTGCACATCGCGCCCGACTTCCTCGAGACCAGCGACATCCACATCCACATCCCGACCGGCGGCGTGCCCAAAGACGGCCCGAGCGCGGGCGTGACCATGATGACCGCGCTCGTGTCGCTGCTCACGGGCATCCGGGTGCGCCATGACGTTGCGATGACCGGTGAGATCACCCTGCGTGGCAAGGTGTTGCCCGTCGGTGGCATCAAAGAGAAGGTGCTGGCGGCTCACCGAGCTGGCATCAAGCGCGTGGTCCTGCCCGAACGCTGCATGGCCGACATCGACGAAGTGCCGCAGGAAGTGCGGGACGAGCTGGAGTTCGTGCCAGTCACCAAGATGGACGAGGTACTGCTCGAGGCGCTCGAAACGCCCGAGAAGCTCGACCTCAAGCCCAAGGGTGGCAAGGGCAAGAAGTCCGCGAAAGACCAAGTCGCCGATTCGGCCCCGTGATCGCCACCGACCCGATCAGCAAGTAGCGCATGCAACCTGGTGCGACAACAGAGCGCCTCGAGGTCGCGGTACTCGGTGCCGGCTCGTGGGGCACCGCCATTGCCAAGCTATTCGCCGACCGCGGCCACAGCGTGCGGTTGTGGGCGCGGCGCGGTGAGCTGGCGCACGCCATCGAGGCGCACGCCGAGAACGCCTCGTATCTGCCGGGGCATCGCTTGCCCGCGACGCTCCACGCGACCAGTCAGCTGCAACGCGCACTGAGTGGCGCGCAGGTCGTGTACTTCGTCGTGCCCTCCCATGGGCTGCGCGAAGTGGTGCAAGAGGCGATCCCGTATCTGCCCGAGCAAGGTCCGCTCGTCAGCGCCACCAAAGGCATCGAGAATGGGTCGCTCTTGCTGATGACGCAGGTGCTCGAAGAGGTGCTGCCCGAGCGCATGCGGCGCCGCGTCTGCGCTGCAGGTGGGCCGAGCTTCGCGCACGAAGTGGCAGCGGGCTTGCCGGCGGCGCTGTGCATGGCCGGTGCCGACCGCGCGCTCACCCAGCAGGCGCGCGATCAACTCGCTGGCGATCGCACCCGCGTCTACGACACCGAAGATGTCATCGGTGTCGAGGTCGGCGGCGCGCTCAAGAACGTGATGGCGATCGCGGCCGGCGCGTCGGATGGCTTCGGCTTCGGCCACAACGCGCGCGCGGCGTTGATCACGCGCGGACTCGCCGAGATGGCGCGCCTGGCCACGCACCTGGGCGCCAATCCACTTACGCTCTCGGGGCTCTCGGGGCTTGGTGACTTGGTGCTCACCTGCACCGGCGATCTGTCCCGCAATCGTCGCGTCGGCATGGAGCTGGCGCGCGGACGCTCGCTGCAAGCCGTGCTCGGCGACATGCACATGGTGGCGGAGGGCGTGCGCACGGCGAAAAGCGCCTACGAATTGGCGCGGCGGGAAGGCATCGACATGCCGATCACCACCGAGGTCTACCGCGCGCTGTACGAGGGGAAGGCCCCGCTCGACGCGGTCGTTTCGCTGATGAGTCGGTCGTCGCGGCACGAACGCGACTGACGCTGGGGCGCGCCACAGGCGAATGATTGGCAGCGCTGGCTCAGCGTGCACCGTGCAATTGCTGGGTTTTCCGGCTTTCCCGCAGCGGGCTGCCACGGTGCGCGCCACCCCCCCCCGTGTTAAGCTCGCGGCGCCGTGGACGAAAGCCGCTTCAAGTTGGTGTACCGGTGGCTCTTGCCCGCGATCGCGGTCGCGACTTGCGTGCTCGGCTACTACACCTACCTGACGGCAGCCCAGTTCCAGCGCCTGGGCGAGCAGTCGCTGGCGGAGTCGAGCCTCGTGCTGGTGCGCGAGCGCGTCAACCGCCTCGAGCAGACCATCATCGCCGCCGACAACCAGGTCTTCGGCGCGGTCGATCTCGACACGCCTGCCGAGGCCTTCGGGCAGTGGCGCCTGCGCGCCGAAGAGCTCTCCCCGAGCGTGCGCGCCGCACTCGTGCTCGACGTGCAACGTCACGTGGTGGATGCCGAAGCGCGCACCAGCGAGCGCGACGAGCAGAAATTCATGCGCGTGTTCCTGCGACAGGTGGTGCCCGACCTGAAGCTGGAATCGCTGCCCTACAACGTGCTCAACCACCTGCACCGCAGCTACGAAGGCCGGTCATACCTGATCTCGTACGAGGCCGTGCGCTATCACGGCCGCCGCTACTATCTGGCCGCGCACCACGACACCGGCTACCTGATCCGCACCGTGTTCCCGCAGCTGTTCCGCAGCGAGACCGGCAAGGAGTGGCACAACGTCGTCGACGAGGACAACCGCCGCATCTACGGGCCGAACCTCGCGAGCGCCGGTGACTACGTCGTGGGCTTGCGTTTCCCGACCACGCTGTACGCGTGGCGTCTGCAAGTCGCGCCAAAGACCGCGCCCTTGCTCAACGCCAAGGGCCAGACCAGTCGCTTCAACCAGGCGGCGCTGATCGCGCTCTCACTCGCGGTCATCTTGATCGCCGTCGGCTTCATCTTGTACGCCACCGACAAAGAGCGCCGGCTGTCGCGGCTGAAGAGCGACTTCATCGCCAACGTATCGCACGAGCTCAAGACGCCGCTGTCGGTCATCAAGATGTTCGGGGAGATGCTGCTCACCAAGCGCGTGCGCGACGAAGCCAAACGGCAAGAGTACCTGGAGATCATCTGCAGCGAGAGCGAGCGCCTGTCGAGCTTGATCGAGAACGTGCTCGACTTCGCGGCGCTGGAACGCGGCAAGCGCACCTACGAGTTGCGCGAGGCCGACCTCGGCGACGTCGTACAGCGCGCCATCGAGACCTTCCACTACCGTTTCGAGCGCGAAGGCGCCGAAGTACGCTTGTCGCGGCTCGGCGAGGCCGCACACGCGCGCGCCGACGAACAAGCCATCACACTGGCGGTCATCAACCTGCTCGACAACGCCGTGAAGTACGCCTCCGGCAGCACGGTCGAGGTGACGGTCGAGACGCTCGCCGACAACATCGAGATCCGCGTGCGCGATCATGGTGCGGGTATCCCACCTGCCGACCTAGAGCGTGTGTTCGAGCGCTTCTATCGTAGCCAGACGGGCGCGCACACCCGTGGCTCGGGCATCGGCCTCGCGCTGGTCAAGCACATCGCGCAGGCGCACCACGGCTACGCGCGTGCCGACAACGCGCCAGGCGGTGGAGCCGTGGTGACGCTGAGCATCCCCCGTCGCGATCCAACGCAGCGCGGCGATCGCGCCTGGGCCGAGCGCGCGCGGCAGCAAACGCCACCTGCGGCCGCAAGGGCCGCAATTGACAGCCCAGACCCCACTGATATCGTGGCCCCGCATGGTTAGCACCGCCATTCCTGCGCGGACGATCTTACTGGTCGAGGACGATCCCGCACTGGCGTTGGGCCTGCGCGACACGCTGGAGTTCGAAGGCTTTCGCGTGCTGCACACCGACAAGGGCGAGCAGGGCCTGATCTTGGCGTCTCAGAACCATCCCGACTGCATCATCCTCGACCTCATGCTGCCCGACCTCAACGGCTACCAAGTGTGCGAACGCGTGCGCCGCGCCGACGAGCACGTGCCCATCATCATGCTCACCGCGCGCGGTCAGGAAGCCGACAAGATTCGCGGCCTCGACGCCGGCGCCGACGACTACGTCACCAAGCCCTTCTCCGTGGGCGAGTTGGTCGCCCGCATCCGTGCGCTGTTCCGGCGCGGCAATCGGACGCTGGCACCCGCCTCCGCGCGCTTCGAAATCGGCGACGCAAGCGTCGATCTTGGTGCGCATGCTGTGACCCGCGGCGGCGAGACCACGCCCATCTCATTCTACGAGGTGGAGCTGCTGAAGCTGTTGCACGAGCGCGTCGGGCAGCCGGTGTCGCGCGACGACATTCTCGACAAAGTCTGGGGCACGAAGTCGACCCCCACCAACCGCACCGTAGACAACTTCGTGGTCAAGCTGCGCAAGAAGATCGAGCCTCAGCACGACAAGCCGCGCCACATTCTCACGGTCTACGGCTTCGGCTACAAGCTCGTGCCCTGAAGGCGAAGAACGACCCATGCGAACCACCAGAAAGCCGTCAGCTGCCATCATCGGGCGTCGCGTCGGCGCGGCGGTGTTCTGGCTGATGGCAGTGTTCGTGATCGGCGCCTCGACGCGCTCGGTGGTGAGCGCGCTGTATGGCAAACCAGAGCCTGCCAGTGCCAGCGCAAGCGCAAGCGACGAGCTGCGCTGTGCCCAGGGGCTGCGAGAGCTGTCGCGTGTGCTGCACGACCAGGCCGCAGCCGAGCTGCGCCTGCCACGCGATCGCTCCCGCATGGCGCACTGGCTTGCCGCGTGGGATCGCCGCTACGTCGCGCTCGAACAGCCGTGCGCATCTCTGTCCAGCACGCGCCGCGACTTGTTCAAGCTGCGCGAGCACATCGAAGCGCTGTTGCACCAGCACGAGCGCGAAGGCCTTCCGTTGACCGAAAGCATCGAACGCGCACTCGATCGAGTGTCGCCCACTGCGGACGGGTCAGCACACACCCCCAAAGAGACCTGACATGAATACCTTGGAAACGTCCGTAACCACTGGCACCGCTGGCACCGCCAGCACCCCAAGCGCCCCGAGCGAAGCTTCGGGCTTTGCAGCGATGAACCTCAGTCAAGACGTGCTGCGCGCACTCGACGACATCGGTTACACCACGCCCACGCCGGTTCAAGAAGCCACCTACCCGCTGGCCATCGACGGCCGCGACATCATCGTGCAAGCGCGCACGGGCACGGGCAAGACAGCTGCCTTTGGCATTCCGCTGGTCGACAAGATCGTCAACCGCGAGCCGTACGTGCAGGCACTGGTGCTTGCACCGACGCGCGAGCTCGCGTTGCAGAGCCAGCGTGAGATCGCACGCCTGGGTGCGCACCGTGGCATGAGCACCGTCGCCGTGTACGGCGGCGCGCCCATGGGCAAGCAGGTCGACGATCTCAAGGGCGGCGCACAGATTGTCTCCGGCACCCCGGGCCGCGTGCTCGATCACCTCAAACGCGGCACGCTCGACGCCTCGCGCTTGCGCGTGCTGGTGCTCGACGAAATGGACGAGATGCTGTCGATGGGCTTCGCCAAGGAGCTCAACGCCATCCTCGACTTCCTGCCGGAGCCGACCCGCAGGCAGACGATGTGCTTCTCTGCCACCGTCGATGGCGAAGTTCGCCGCCACGCGCAGCGCCACATGAACAACCCGCAGATGGTCTCGCTCTCCAGCGACGCCATCGGCGTCGCGCAGATCAGCCACCACGTGTACATGGTGAGCGGCGCCGATCGCGCGGGAGATCTGGTGCGCATCCTGGAGGTCGAGGACCCCGAGAGCGCCCTCATTTTCTGCAACATGCGCTCCGAGACCGAGCGCGTGGCGGGGAGTCTGAAGCAAGCTGGCTTCAACGCTGACTGGCTGAACGGCGACCTGCCGCAGCGCGACCGCGAGCGCATCATGGCGGACACACGCGAAGGCCGGCTGCGCTACCTCGTCGCCACCGACGTCGCAGCGCGTGGCATCGACATCTCGCACCTCACGCACGTCATCAACTACACCTTCCCGGAGTCGGCGGCCGTATACGTGCACCGCACCGGTCGCACCGGCCGCGCGGGTCGCACGGGCTGCGCGATCTCGCTGGTCAGCCCCGACGAGCTCGGGCGGCTCTATTACTTGCGCCTCGAATACAAGATCACCCCGGTGGAACGCAGCCTGCCGACGCAGGGCGAGCTGAAGACGCGGCAAGAGATCGATCGCGTCGCGATGCTCGAGAGCGCGTTCACACACACGCCGAGCGCAGCAGATCTGGCGATCGCGCGCCGACTGCTCACGCACCCTGCAGCCGACCAGATTCTGGCCGGCATGCTGCACACCTTCCTCGGAACCCACGACGAGGTCGACGAAGAAGCAGCGGCCGCACGCCGCTCGCGCAGACCGACCGCGATGGCGCCGGCGCCCGAGCTGACCAGCGAGCCCGACCCGGCGCCGCGGCACGGACCACCACCGCGCCGTGGTCGACCCGATGGCGATCGCGACGCCGCGCGTGCGCGGCCCACGCGCGAAACCCGGCTGCGCGACGCACTGCCACACGAGCAGCAGCTACGCGAACAGCAACCGCGCGAGCAACGTGATCGTGAGCAACGCGATCGTGAACAGCGTGCTCGTGAACAACGGCCACCGAACGACCGCGTGACGGCCCGGCCCGCGCCGCAGCCGACGGCGGCTGCCGAGCAGGAGCGCAGCCACGAGCCGAACACCAGCGAGGATTCCGCGCACGACGAGAGCAACGCAGCACGCCTGTCGGGCATCCTCTACTTGAACGTCGGCAAGCGCGACGGAGTACGCGTCGGAGAGATCGCCCGCTTGGTCCGAGAGAGCTGCCAGCTGGAACGCGAACAAGTCGGACGCATCCGCGTGCGCGATCGCTACACCTTCGTGGACGTGCCAGAAGAACGCCTCGACGCGATCATCGAGAAGCTCAAGGGCCAGCAGCTGAACGACCGCGAGCTGGCGCCCGAGCGCGCCAAGGCTGCGCGCAACTGAGGGGGCCGGCCATGCACGCGCGACAAGCTGCCGCTCCGAACGCGCTGGGCCTGGGCCACGCCAAGCGCGGGCTTGCGCTGCTCGCCAGTACGATACTGCTCACGGCGCTGTGCGCTTGCTCCAAGCGCCAGCCGGTAGGGTCAGCGCCGCCGCGGCCACGAGGCATCGGCGGCCCTGTGGCCGTCGAACCGGGTGCAGCGCCAAGCGAAGCGGTGCCAGTTGCGCCCGAGCGCGAGCCGCTGCTGCCGCTCGCAGACTTGCCGCCAGGCCCCGCGACCAAGCCCAAGCCGGACGCCGGCAAGCGTGACTTCGAGCGCGAGCTGACCGCAGGGATGGGCATGCCGATCCAGTGTCTCAAGCCACGCAAGACCGACGAAGCGCCCGCGCAGATCCCCATCTTCGTGACGGTGATGGTCATGCCGAGTGGCGCCGTCAGCCGCAGCGAAGTCAGCGGCAGCGGCTTGGACGGCGACGAGCTCGCCTGCATCCGCAGCCTCGCCGAACGCGTGTCGTTCCCGCCGCCGATCGAAGACGCCCCGTTCGCAGTTCACGCGACGATCAAGCTGCAACAGCAGGCTCAACCGAAGGCCGCACCGACCGCAGCTGCCGTCGACGAGCCGAAGCCGCTGGACACCGAACACCCCGCAGCGCCGGCTGCCGAATACCAGCCGGCAGCGCCCGCTCAGTACAAAGAAGTCCCCGGGGAGCAACCTGCAGCGGCCCCACCGGCGCAGTACCACGAAGCGGCGCCAACCCCGTACCCGGAAGCACCGCCCACGCCCCCGCAGTGATACGGCGCGTGCGACGACTGCGTGTCTGCGCGTGTCCTACCTGTTCGCCATCCGAACGCCTCCGCGTCTTTGCCATGCGGCCGCGCAGCTTGAATCTGCGGCCCGCCCTCCATTACCCTTGGCGCTCTGATGTCCGCAAACGTGCCCGTAACACCCAGTCAGGCTCCGGGCGCGATGGTCGATGGCACGCTGATCGGCGGCCGCTTCCAGCTCGAGGGCGCCCCCATCGCCGATGCCGTAGGGCAGACCTTCCCGGCCCGCGATCAGAAGACCAAGAAGCCCATCGCCATCTACGTGCTGTCTGCCGACTTCGCGAGCGACAAGCCCGCCTACGAGGCGTTTCGCGACGAGGTGCGCAACGCCGCCAAGCTCAAGCACCGCAGCCTGTGCGCCATCTACGGCGTCGGTACGCACGCCGGACAACACCACTTCGTGGCGCGCGAATGGGTGCAAGGCCATAGCCTCGCCGAGCTGGTTGCCGAGCGTCGGCAACAAGCCCAACCGCTTTCGGTGCGTGGTGTGTTCAACGTGGTCGCGCACGTCTGCAAGGCGCTGAGCGCGATGCACGAGCAACAGTGCTGTCATGGCGCAGTGCGCCCGTCGGTGGTTTGGGTCACACGCAGCGGACGCGTCAAGCTCGGCGACTTGGGCGTCGGCCTCGCCGTGGTGAAGGCGCGTAAGTGGCCACTCTTGCCTGCCGAAGAGCAGGCTTTTCTAGCGCCCGAAGTCAAAGCGTTCGGCACGCCCGACACCCGCACCGACGTGTTCGGTGTCGGCGCTCTCTTGTATGTGCTGCTCACGGGGCGCTCGCCCATCGAAGAGTTCGTCGCGCCCTCGCAAGTGCACCCGGAAGCCACTGCCGAGCTCGATGCAGTGCTCTTGCGCTGCTTGGCGTACGACCCTGCGCAGCGCTACGCCAGCCCCGCCGACGTAGTGCAGGCGCTCTTGCCGCTGGCTGCCCACTCGCCCGAGCCGCAGGGCATCGACATCGACTTCGGTGGCAACGTCGAGATCGACGTCGACATCGCCGTGTCCATCGCACCCGCCGCACCCGCAGCGCAGGCCGTCGTACTGCCGCAGGACGCGCGCGTGTCACCTGCACCGGGCCTGCCTGCGCGGCCCGTGTTCAAACAAACCGCCGCGAGCCCAGCGCGACCGCGCATGCCGTCGCCGGTCGCGCCCATGGCCGCAGCCAGGCCCGCGGCTGCAGCGGCGCCGGCGCGGGCCATTGAGCACGGCGTCGACATCGCCGAGCTCACCGCCCGTCTGACCAAGAACGACGCTCCCCGTTGGATCGCCGTCAAGGAAGGCATGGACCACGGTCCGTTCACGGCGCGCGAGCTGATCAAGCTCATCGTCGACGGCGACGTGCTCGAGCAACACGGTTTGCTCAACATGTCGACCAACGAGCGCAAGAACGTGGGTGAGTACCCCGACTTCGCCGAGTTCGTGCATCAGTACAAGATCCGCAAAGAGGAAAAAGCGCACGCGCACGCGCTCGAGAAGTCCACGAAGGTGGAGAAGCGCTCGACCGCGGCGAAGCTCGTGGTGCTGTTGGCGTCGATCGGCGCGATCCTGCTGGTGGGCGGCGGCTACCTGATGAGCCGGCACGCTGCCAAAGAGCGGGAGCAGAAAGCCGAGACCGACCTGGCCGCGCTCTACGAAAGCGGCCAGGTGAAGATCACGGGCACCGCCGGCATCTTGCAGCACGTGGCGCGTGCTGGCGGTGGCGGACACCGCAGCGGCAGCAGCGGCGGTGGCTTCAGCTCGTACGAAGACGCCATGAACCAAGCCATGGAGCTGGGCGATGCCACCAAGGGCGGCGGCGAGCGGCAGCTCAGCAGCGCCGACGTCGCAGGTGTCATGAACCGGGACCTCAACCGCATGTTCAGCTGCGTCGGCGAAGAGTTGCGACGCGGCGGCAAGCTGAACAAAGTCACCATCGATCTCGCGATCCTGGGTAGCGGTCACGTCGCGGGCGCCAGCGTGAGTGCCGGCAGCCCTGCGTTCCAGCGCTGCATCACCGCCAAGGTCCAGCAGGTGGGCTTTCCGTCGTTCCCCGCGCCGCGCATGGGCGCCCGGTACAGCTTCAACGTGGACTGAGCGCGTCGTGACACGGGGCAGGCTCAGGTTTTCAGCGCTCGCACTCGCCCTGCTGTCGCTGCTGGCCACCGCGTGTGACGACGACACGCTGCTGCCCACCAAGGCGAGCGAGCACGCGCAGGAGCTCTCCGACAAGTCACGTCAACTGGAACGGATGTTGGAACGATTGCCAGCAGTCGCGCACGCCCACCTGCAGCTCTCGGTCCCGGTCGTGCCGGCGTTTGCGCAGAGCCTGCCGCAGGCGTCCAGCGCCAGCGTGCTGCTCGAGCGACGCGCCGGCGACGCACCCGTGGACGAGGCGAAGGTTCGACAGCTCGTCGTCGGCGCCGTCCCGGGCTTGTCAACCGCTGCCGTGACCATCGTGCAGACGGCCGCGCTACCACCGGCCAGGCCCGTGCCGAAGCTCGCGCAGGTCGGCCCGTTCACGGTGACCGCGGCGAGCGCGAGCCCACTGCGCGTCACGCTGATCATCGCGCTCGGGGTGCAGACCCTGCTCGCGGCCGCGCTGCTGTGGCTACTCGAGCGTGCGCGTCGCGCCGCACGCCGTGCCCCGCCGAACGGGTGAAATGTTTCAGCTGTCGCCGGCCGGGGCCGCAGCATCCGGCGTGGCAGCGTCGTGCGGCATAGGATGGCCGGCGGCGTCTTGCGCGCTGCTGGCGGCATCGCTGCCTGCGGCGTCCGTGACGCCCGCTTCGCCCGCAGCTTTGCTCGCCCCGTCGGCGCTGGCATCGCCGCCGTCAGCTGCAGCCGCATCGGTACCGAGCCCCAGGTTGGGCACGGTGTTGCCCTTGGCAATGCTGGTCAGGTCGCTACCGCACTTGCCCGCCACGCACACCAGGCCTGGCACACACTGCGCGCTGCGCGCACACGCCTCGCCCTTGGCGGCGGACTGCACGGTGCAGGCAGCGCTGCCGGACAACACGAGCGCGAAGCTGACGAGCCACCCCTTCACCTGCAACAGGTTAGCCATGCCAACCGGCCGAGTCCATTGGCAGACGCGCAGCAGACGCGCCGCAAAGACCAGGCGGTCACTCGATCACGAGCAGCACGGCACCCTCTTCGACCGCCTGGCCTTCAGCGCAGCGCACTTCGCTGACCTTGCCGTCAACCGGAGACTCCACCGGCATCTCCATCTTCATCGATTCGAGGATGACGACCGAGTCGCCCGCACGCACGCGATCGCCCACGCGTTTCTCGATCTTCCAAACAGTTCCGGTGATATGCGCATTGACGTTCGTGGCCATCTCAGCCTCATTGGCGGGTCCCATACACGGCGCCCAGCGACACCACATGGGAACACAGCCGCCTTTCCGGGACAGAAAGGGCGGGTTTCAGGTTCGTATCAGAACCGGCGCCCCGCAAGCAAGCCATTGAAATGTGAGCGATTTCCGCATGTACGCGGTGTGCGCCTCGCGTTGACACTGCATAAGCGCGACGTTATGCTTTCTAGTCGAGAACTTGTGGCGTCTCGATGCCCTCTTGAGCCAGCTGTCGGTGCGACGCCGATCGCGACCCAAGCGAGCAAGAGTACAACGTGTCTGAACGACACCAGCCTTAGCGTTACGACCCGGGACATGCGCGCCCGTCAGACGGAGAAGCAGACACGATGAGCGAGCAGAAAGAGTCTTCTGTCCTCTTCAACCTCAAAGAGCTGATGGGGTTGGAGGAAGAACGCATCCAGTCCGAAGAGGAAGATCGCCGCCAGAAGGCCGAGGCAGAAGCCCGGCGCCAGGCCGCCGAGGAAGCGCGCATCAAGGCGGAAGCCGAAGCGCGCGTCAAGGCCGAGGAAGACGCGCGCATCGCCGCGGAGCGTCGCGCGCGCGAAGAAGAAGAACGCATCCTGCGTGAGCGCGAGGCCCACGCGTTGCGCGTGAAGCTCGACGCCGAGGCGCAAGAGCGAGCGCTCGAGCAAGAGCGCAAGCTGCAGCACGATCTGCAGGTGAAGACCCTGGAGTCGCAGCGCCGCAAGGGCGTGCATCCGGGTGCGCTCGCAGCCATCGCGCTCTTGGCGATCGGCGGTGGTGCCTACGGCTACCTCGGCGTGTACGTGCCGGCGCAGCAACGCGCGGCAGCAGAGAAGGCCGAAGCCCTGCACCAGGCAGAGATCGCGGCGGCCGAGAAGCGCCGCTTGCAGGACAAAGCAGAGCAAGACCGCGTCGAGCACGAGCGCCAGCTGGAAGAGACCAAGAAGGCCGCCGAGCTGGCCAAGGAAGAAGCCGCAAAGGTGGCCGCAACTGCCACGAAGAAGGCGGTCGAGGACGCTGCGAGTGCCGCCAGCGGCGGCGGTGGCGGCCATGCGCACCACAGCAGTGGTGGTGGCGGTGGTGGCAAGAAGTCCGGCGGCGAATCGTCGGGCGGCGGCAAGAAGTCAGGCGGCGGCGACGATCCGTTGGCAGGCCTCGACGGCATCTGAGCGCGCATGCTCGACCACGGTTGCGAACGTCTGGCGTTCCCGCTCGACGTCGCGACGTTGCGGGAAGCTGAAGCGCTGCTCGATCAGCTCGCCGAGCACGTGGGCGTGTTCAAGGTGGGCCTGGAACTCTTCACGGCGGAAGGGCCAGCTGCCGTGCGCGCGGTGCACGCGCGCAAGCGTCGCTGCTTTCTAGATCTCAAGCTGCACGACATTCCCACCACGGTGAGCCGTGCTGTGGCGAGCGCGCGCGATCTCGGCGTCGCGTATCTCACGTTGCACGCGGCCAACGGCCCCGATGCGCTGCGCGAAGCGACAGCCGCCGCGGCAGGTAGCCAACTGCAGCTGCTCGCAGTGACGGTGCTGACGAGCATGGATGACGCTGCGCTGGACGCCATCGGGATGCGTGGGCCGGTGGCACAGGCGGTAATGCGCTTGGCGCAGGTCGCGACCGCTGCGGGCATCGGCGGCCTGGTGTGCTCGGCACAAGAGTGTGGTCCGCTGCGCGCGCAGCTGGGCGCCGCACCGGTGCTCGTGACGCCGGGGATCCGGCCTGCAGGCGCAGCGGTCGGAGATCAGCGGCGCGTGACCACGCCCGCGGCAGCGATCGCCAGCGGTGCAAGCATGCTGGTGGTTGGGCGGCCGATCCGCGATGCGCCGGACCCGGCGGCAGCGGCGGCAGCAATTGTCGCCGAGATCGAGCAGGCGTCGCGATGAAGCGCCTCGTGGCCGGGCCGCGCGCGGTCGAAGAAGCACTGCGTGCCGGTGCGGGCCAGATCAGCGTCGTCTACGTGCAAGAAGACAACGATCGCTTGCTGCGCGACCTGCAAGCGCGCACCAAGAGCGTCGGCGTGCGCTGCGAGCCACTGCCCATGGCGGCACTCGATGCACTCGCCAAAGATCTGCGTCACCAAGGTGTGGTGGCGATCGGCGGCGACTACATCTACGCCGAGCTCGACGTGGTGCTGCGCGAAGCCGGGCCTACCCCGCTGCTCGTCGCGCTCGATCAAATCACCGACCCGCACAACTTCGGCGCCATCGTGCGCAGCGCCGTCGCGCTCGGCGCCGACGGGATCATCACGCTTCAAGATCGCGCAGCGCCCGTCACGGGTGTGGTGGTCCGTGCGTCGGCCGGCGCAACCGAGCGCGCGCGCATCGTGCGTGTGGTGAATCTCACGCGCACGCTGCAGCAGCTCAAGAAGCTCGATATCGAGATCATCGGGCTCGACGCGGCGGGAAGCATGGCGCTGCACGACTTCCCCTTCGGCCGCAAGGGCCGGGTGCTGGTCGTGGGGTCGGAGGGCACTGGGCTGCGACGCCTGGTGAGCGAGACCTGCGACAACTTGGCGCGCATCGACTTGGTCGGGCCCATCGCCTCGCTCAATGCCTCGGTCGCAGCGGGCATCGCGCTCTACGAGAGCGCACGGGCGCGGCGCCAGCTCCGCTGACGCACCGACGCGAGCGGCCTGCGCTATGCTGCGGCCACGGAGCGTAGACCGATGCCCCAGACTGTCCGCACCAAGAACGCCCCAATCCCGAAGCCCGGGACCGCTGCCAAGAGCAGCGGCCAAGCTGTCAAGCCCGCGCGCAAGCCGGCAAGCACGGCGCGCAAGGCCAAGCACGCCGTGAAGCGCGCGTGCATTCTCACCGGTGGCGGCGACGCGCCCGGCCTAAACGCCGTGATCCGCGCGTTCGTGAAGACGAGCATCGATCTGGGCGTGGAGGTCTACGGCAGCGAGGATGGCTTCGAAGGCCTGATCCACGAAGGTCGCTTGGTGAAGCTGAAGAAGTCGAGCGTGCGGGGCATCTTGCCGCGCGGCGGCAGCATCCTCGGCTGCTCCAACCGCTCGAACCCTTTCGCCTACCCGATCCGCGACGACAAGGGTGTGGAACGTTACCACGACGTCTCGGAGCAAGTGCTAGCGCGCATCCGCGAGCACCAGATCGACGTGCTCGCCATGGTCGGTGGAGACGGCACGATGAGCTACGCACGCGAGCTGATGAAGCGCGGCGTGCCCGTCATCGGCGTTCCGAAGACCATCGACAACGATCTCGCCGCCACCGACTACACCTTCGGCTTCGACACGGCGGTAGAGACGGCCACCTGGGCCATCGACGCACTGCATTCCACAGCCGAGTCCCACGACCGCGTGATGATCGTCGAGCTGATGGGCCGTGATGCCGGCTGGATCTCGCTGCATGCGGGTATCGCCGGCGGCGCCGATGTCATCGTGATTCCCGAGCTGCCCTACGATGTCGAGCGCATCGTCGCCAAGATCCACGAGCGCGCTGCGCGCGGCGTCACCTTCAGCATCGTGGTGGTCGGAGAAGGCGCGCGGCCTCGCGGTGGCACTGTGTCCACCGTCGCGCGCGGCCGCAAAGGTCATCTGGCACGCCTCGGCGGCGCAGGACAAGCGCTCGCCGACTTGCTCACAGGACGCATCCCGCACGAGATCCGCGTCACCGTGCTCGGTCACCTGCAACGCGGCGGCTCACCATCGGCGTTCGATCGTCTGCTCGGCACGCGCTTCGGCGTGGAAGCAGCGTGGCTGTGTCAGCGCGGCGAGACCGGTCTGATGGTGGCGTTGCGTGGCCAGGACATCATCACGGTGCCCATCGAGGCGGTCGGCGGACACAGCAAGCTCGTGCCTACCGATGGCGAGCTGGTGCGCGTGGCGCGCGCAGTCGGCGTCGAGCTAGGCGCGTAGTCGCACGCGTACGTAGCCGGCTACGGCGGAATCGGTCGCAACTTGATACGCACGACCGTCTCGCCCACGGGCAGATCGAGCCGCAGATCGTGCGGGAAATAGCCCGGCGCCTTGAAGGTCAGGTAGCGCACGCCCGGCGACAGTGCCTTGGATTGCTTCGCGAGGATCTTCGCCGTGCCCAGAAAGTGATTGTTGTCGTACACGGTCGTGCCCGGCGGCTCGGCAACCACCTTGAGATAGGCAAAGCGATCCGGCGGCGGTGCGTGCACACAGCCCGCGACTAGCACAGCCAACGCGGTCCCAGTCGCGATCCAACGCACCATGTCACTCCCACTCGATCGTGGCAGGGGGTTTGGACGAGATGTCGTAGACCACGCGGTTACAGCCACGGACCTCGTTCATGATGCGCGTGGACACCTTGGCGAGCAACTCGTACGGCAAGCGCGCCCAGTCGGCCGTCATGGCGTCGCGCGAGGTGACCGCGCGAATCGCGACGACGTAGTCGTAGGTGCGATCGTCACCCATCACGCCGACGGTGCGCACGGGCAAGATCACGCAGAACGATTGCCACAGGCTCTCGTACATGCCAGCGGCGCGCACTTCTTCCTGCAGCACCACATCGGCTTCGCGCAGGATGCCGAGCTTCTCTTTGGTGACTTCGCCCAGACAGCGAATCGCGAGTCCCGGTCCGGGGAAAGGCTGACGCCAGAGTACGCGCCGCGGCATGCCCAACTCCGCGCCCACTTCGCGCACTTCGTCCTTGAAGAGCTCGCGCAGCGGCTCCACCAGCGACATGCGCATGCGCTCGGGCAGACCACCCACGTTGTGATGCGTCTTGATCACAGCGCTCGGCCCCTTGAACGACACGCTCTCGATCACGTCCGGGTACAAGGTGCCCTGCACGAGGTGATCGACTTTGCCGAGCTTGTGGGCTTCTTCCTCGAAGACCTCGATGAACAGCCGACCGATGGTCTTGCGTTTCGTTTCGGGGTCGGTCATGCCCGAAAGCGCAGTCAGGAAGCGCTCCGAGGCATCGACGTGCACGAGCTTCAGGCTCAAGTGATGGCGCACCATCTCCACGACCTGAGTGGCTTCGTCTTTGCGTAACAAACCGTTGTCGACGAAGATGCAGGTGAGTTGTTCGCCAATCGCCTTGCCCACGAGCACGGCGGCTACCGACGAATCCACGCCACCCGACAGCCCGCACACCGCCTTGCCAGAGCCGACTTGGCCCTTGATCCGCGCGATGCTGTCGTCGATGAACGAGCGCGAGGTCCACGACGGAGTCAGGCCGGCCACGTCGAACAAGAACGAGCCGAGCATGTCTTCGCCGCGATCGGTATGCACCACCTCGGGGTGGAATTGCACGCCGTAGATCTTGCGCTGGGTGTTGCCAGCTGCAGCGAACGGCGAGCCGTCGCTGTGTGCCATCGTCACGAAGCCGGGAGGCAGCGCAATGACGCGGTCGCCGTGGCTCATCCACACGTTGGTCTTGCTGCCGGCCGGGAACGAGGAGAACACGCCGACGCTCTGGTCGACCTCGATGACGGCTGGGCCGTACTCACGGTGCACGGCCTTTTCGACCTTGCCGCCGAGCAAGCGACAGAAGAGCTGCATGCCGTAGCAGATGCCGAGCACCGGCACGCCAAGCTCGAACACTCGCGTGTCGACGCTGGGCGAATCGGTATCGAGCGTGCTCGCGGGGCCACCAGAGAGCACGATGGCCTTGGGCTGCAGCGCTCGCACCTTGTCGAACGCGAGCGTGCACGGGTGAATCTCGCAGTAGACGTGCTGCTCGCGGATGCGTCGCGCAATCAGCTGGGTGTACTGCGCGCCGAAGTCGAGAATCAAAACCAGGCTGCGTTCCATGTGAACCTTTGCGTGTGCAACACGATGAACAACACGGTGAACGACACAATGAACGAGAGACGCCCCAAGCAACGAGCGCAGCGCCGCTCAATGATTGGTGCCGTAGTTGGGCGCCTCTTGCGTGATGATCACGTCGTGCACGTGACTCTCGCGCAGGCCCTGTGACGACTGCTTGACGAAACGCGCCTTGTGGCGCAGCTCTTCGACCGTGCGGCAGCCGGTGTAACCCATGCCAGCGCGCAGGCCGCCCACGAGCTGGTAGACCACGCTCGACGCCGGACCGCGATGCGGCACGCGGCCTTCGATGCCCTCGGGCACCAGCTTCTCGAAGTCTTCGATGTCGGCCTGGCCGTAGCGATCTTTGCTGCCGCGGCGCATGGCGCCGAGCGAGCCCATGCCGCGGTACGCTTTGTAGGTACGGCCCTGGTAGAGCACGGTCTCACCCGGCGCTTCGTCGGTGCCGGCCAGGAGCGAGCCGATCATCACGCTGCTGGCGCCGGCAGCCAGCGCCTTCACCACGTCGCCGGAGTACTTGATGCCGCCGTCAGCGATGATGGGCACGCCGTGCTCACCCGCCGCCTTCGCGCACTCGCTGATGGCGGTGATCTGCGGCACGCCGACGCCCGCCACGACGCGCGTCGTGCAGATGGAGCCGGGTCCGATGCCGACTTTCACGCCGTCCACGCCGGCTTCGATCAGCGCCTTGGTGGCCTCGCGCGTGGCGACGTTGCCCGCCACCACTTGCACGCCCGGGTAGGTCGTGCGGATGTCCCGCACTGCGTCGCAGACGTTCTTGCTGTGACCGTGGGCCGTATCGACGACCAGCAGATCGACACCGGCAGCGACCAACGCCGCCACACGCTCGCGCCGGTCGGGACCGACGCCGACAGCTGCACCGACGCGCAAACGCCCGAACGCATCTTTGACCGCGCCAGGGTTGCGCTCGGCTGCAAGCAAGTCCTTGAAGGTGATGAGCCCGACGAGCTCGCCGCCGTCGCTCACGACGAGCAGCTTCTCGATGCGCTTCTCGTGCAACAGCGCGCGCGCTTGATCTTGCTTCACGCTCGGCGGCACCGTCACCAGCTGACGCGTCATCAGGCGCTCGACCGGCTGATCCAGGTTCGTCTCGAAGCGCACGTCACGGCTGGTCAGGATGCCGACCAGGCGCTTGCCATCGACCACGGGCAGGCCGGACACGTCGTGCCGACGCATGATCTCGAGGCTGGTGCGAAGCGTGTCGTTCGGCCGAACGGTGACCGGGTCGAGCACCATGCCGCTCTCGGCACGCTTCACCTTCTGCACTTCCTTCGCCTGATCTTCCGGCGTGAAGTTCTTGTGCAAGATGCCGATGCCGCCTTCGCGCGCCATGGTCACGGCCATGCGCCATTCGGTCACCGTGTCCATGGCGCTCGACAGGAGCGGGATCGCCAGCTTGAGCTCGCGCGTCAGTTGCGTACCGACCTCGGCCTGAGCAGGCAAGAAGTCGGAGTACGCCGGCTGCAAGAGCACGTCGTCGAATGTCAGCGCTTCAGGCAAACTGTCCGGAATCACAGGGGGGACCTCCGCTACTGAAGCCGCGCAGTATAACCCCGTTTTGCTCGCAGGCGAGCCGAGACTGGCCCGCCTCTGCCAGGGCGGTCGTCCCGGACGTGCGAGCGCCGCACAAACGCACAACTCGGCGAAACAGCAGGCAGAAATCGCGGACGGGAGCGATCGTGCGGCACTAGCGCGCCGTGACTTTGATCTCGTGCTCGAAGCTGGCGCTGCCCTGCTGGGCCACCGTCACGGTGATCTTGCCGGCGGCCACGTTGGTCGGCAGCGTCACGATCAAGACGTCGTCGTGCACGGTCTGAACGGCCAGCGGTAGGTTTCCGAGCTTCACGCTCACGAGCGCCGGGCTCGTGCCGAAACCGCTGCCAGTGATGGTGAGCGCACTGCCAGCGATGGCTTCCAAGCCGCTGACGCCCACCACGTGCGGCGGCTGCGTCACCACGAACGGAGACAGCGTTTCGGCGCTGCCGCTGCCGTCGACCTGCAAGGTGACGAGGCCGCTCTTGGCGGCGGTTGGCACGCGCACGGACAGACGCGTGGGGGTTGCGGCGATGACCTCGGCCACCTGCCCCGCAAAGCGCACGTGGTTGTGCTCAGCCGCGGTCGAAAAGCCGCTGCCCTCGAGGATGACGGAGCTACCGACCGGCCCCGAGCGCGGACCGAAACCGCTGATGGAGAGCGCGGCAAGCACGCCAAGCTCCTTGTCGGACCATGCCGGGCCCACGCCGTGAACGCGCACCGACACCCGGCCGGATTTCGCGAGCGGGGGCACGACCAGCACCAGCTGCGAGTGCGACGCGGAGACCACCTGCGCCTGCAGCTCGCCGATGCGCGCCTCGATGGCGGCGGCCTCGTCGCCGAAGCTCGCCCCGTTGACGGTGACCTGGCTGCCGACCGCCGCCGTCAGCGGCGAGAATCCGACGATGCTCGGCGGACGCTGGATCTGCAACGCATCCTTGGAGTACGCGCGTCCGGCGCCCTTGACGTCGACCAGCACGCGCCCGCTGGCCGCGCTGCGTGGCACGACGATGGTGAGCTTGGTGTCGGTCGCCGCCTGGAGCTTGGCCTCGTCGTTGTTGAGATAGACACGGTTCTTCTTGGCGTCCTTGGAGAAGCCGGTTCCGGTGATGACGACCGTGCCGCCGGGCGCGACCACCCGCGGCGAGAGCGCCGTGATGCTGGTGGCGGCAGAGACTTCGAAAACCGTCGGGCTCTTGGCCTCGCCAGCCAGCGGCACTTGCACGCTGACGGCGGCGGACTGGGCATTGTCGGGCACCAGCACGTGCAGCTCCACCGGCGACGCCGAAGTGACGATCGCCGCCTTGTCGCCGAAGCGGACCAGGTCCTCGGCCATGCGGGTGGAGAAGTGTTGACCGTGGATCACGACCTCGGTGCCCGGCGCAGCCCGCGGAGGCTCGATGCTCTCGATGATGGGCGCGGGTGCCGGCTGCGTCACCACGAACTGCGGGCCGAGCGCCTTGCCCGCCGAGGTCTCCACCGCGACCCAACCGCTCTTGGCACCCTCCGGCACGCGCGCGGTGAGCAGGTTCGGCAGGCGTTGGTCGATCGTCAGCGCGGTGTCGCCGACGAAGACCTTGGCGCCTTCCTTGAAACGCAGCCCCGAGACACGCAGCAGCGTCCCCGCAGGGCCGGAGCTCGGCTCGATGCGCTCGATCAGCGGCGCATCGTTGGCGCGCGCCGCGGACGGCAGACCCCACAGGCCCACAGCCGCGAGGCACGGGACGGCCACAACAGCCACAACAGGCCGCACCGAACACAGGATCGCCACCACAAGCGTCCAGAGCGTTCCAAACGGCTGCCTGCGTTCCAACATGACGACCTCCAACTTGGCCGGACGGTCCAGCGCCACACCTGATTCAGCCCTGGCCGAGCACCACCTGAATAGCCGTACCGAGCCCACAGCTCAAGCCCTGTCGGCTCAGTGGACTATCACACGGTGCACCACGACGGCTGCCATGGTCTTGTCGACGACGACCGTGGTGCCTGCGCTGCTCACGCCGCTGAAGTGCACGGTGTCGCGCGCGCTCATGTAGCGGTCGGAGACGCGCGCCGCCACGTCGATGCCCGGCAGCAGCACTTTGAGTTGCTGGTTCACGATGGCACTACGGCTGGCGGCGGCGAAGATGGCGGCCGGCTGGAGAATCTTGTACGTGCCGTCGTTCGTGGTGCTGGGGCCGTCGAGCACGACGATCACGCCACCGGTGACCAGAAAATCGGCCAGCGCCGGGCCCCACTGGGAGCCGAGCTTGGCGAGGGTGCTCTTGGTGGCCGAGAGCTGCGCGTGGATCACGAACACGTCGGCGTCGCGCAGCTGCAACGGGACGATGGACTCGATCGCATCGGTCTTGGTCCACTGGCGGCCGGTCTCAGCCTTCACGAAGTTGATGGCGGCTTCCACGCCGCTGACCGACGCGGCAGGTGCGCTGCCGCGGTAGGCAAGCACCTGTACGGGCGCTCCGCGCGCCAGGAACACGGCATTGCCTGCGATGCGGCGCATGCTCGTGTTGGCGCTGAGGAAGTCGTGGCCGATGACGACCACGTGGCCCGGGATGGCGTCGGCGCAACCAGCGGCCTCGCAGATGCCGGAGGCGCAGCTGACACCACAGCTGCCGCAGTTGTCGGGGTCGGTCGTGAGGTCGAGGCACTGCAGGCCGCACGCCGTGAGCGGCGGGTCGCAGCGGATCACGCAAGCCCCCTGCGCGCAGAATTGTGGCGGTGCGCACACCGTGCCGCAGCTGCCGCAGTTGTCGGGGTCGACCAGCGGGTCGACGCAGCCACCGACGCACGCTTGCTCGCCGATCGAGCAGCCCGGCAAGCCGGTGTCGGCGCTGAAGTGGCCGCTGTCGGCCTGACCCGCGCCGATGGGCCCGCCATCGAGCTTGCCGCCGTCGAACGTGGTGGAGCCGTCCCCGAGCGCGCCGTCCATCACCACCGAGCCATCGCCGAAACCGCCGCCATCGGGACGCACCGTGTTGCTGCACACCGCGTTCTGACAGACGAAGCGGCCACAGTCCTGGCCGCAGGTCCCGCAGTTGCGAAAGTCCGCGCGCAGGTCGACGCAAGCGCCGCCGCATTGGCTGTAACCGGTCTTGCACTTCGCGCCCACGATGGGGCTCGCGCAGCCAACGGCGGCGACCAGCGTGAGCGTGAGCCACTGCCAATACGCGAGGGGCTTCATGGCTTGGACTCCTTGGCCGGAGCCTTCGGTGCGGGCCGCGCGGCCGGCGCGGCAACTGCAGGCGGAGTGCTGGTCGGCGCGGCTTTGGGCTCGACCGCACCCTGCTCTTGTTCGGGCTCGTCGGCGTCGGCATCGTCCGCGCCGCTCTTGGCTGCGGGTGCCGTCGCCGCTGGGGTCTTGGGCGTCGCACCGACCGGCGCGATGCCATGCGCAGTGACCACGAACTCCACGCGCCGGTTGCGCGCGTGACCTTCTTCGTCGTCGCGGCGATCACGCAGCCGCGTCGCGCCGTAGCCCACGAACTCGATCTGCGACTCGGGGATGCCAAGCTTGACGAGCTCCGTCATCACGTTGCGCGCGCGGTGCTCCGACAGCTCCTGATTGAACTTGGCATCGCCGCGTGCGTCCGCGTGGCCCTCGATGATGACCTTGATCCAGTCGGGATGCTGCGACTTGAGGTTCACGATGGCCTTGAGCAGCGGGCGCGCCTCGCGCTTGACGCGCGCACGCTCGAAGTCGAAGAGCACGCGCTCCTCGAGCACGATGCGATCGTCCTTGAACTCGATCAGGCCTTCATCGGGGCAGCCATCGAAGTCTTTGTTGCCGTTGACGATCTCCGGCTCGTTCGGACACTGGTCGTCGGCATCGAGGAAGCCGTCTTTGTCGTTGTCCGGATCGGGGCAGCCGTCTTTGTCTTCGAAACCATCGAAGTCTTCGGGCTCGTTCGGGCACTTGTCGTCCTTGTCCTTGATGCCGTCTTTGTCGTTGTCAGGGTCCGGGCAACCGTCTTTGTCCTCGTAACCGTCGAAGTCCTCGGCTGCGTCGGGACACTTGTCACGTGCGTCGGGGATGCCGTCGCTATCGCGGTCCGGTGGCTCGGGCGGCGCTGCATCTTTCGTGGCAGCTGTCGTCTCAGCGGCAGGCGTGGCATCGAAGAAGGTCAGCTCGGCGCCGAGCAGGAGCAAGCGTGCGTCTTCGCTCGAGAGCTTGTCGGTCGGCTGCATCACTTGCAGGTAGCGCACGCTCGGCGCGAGCGCAGCACCACCGATGCGAAAGCCGTAGCCGATGCCGGCCTCGAACGAGCCGCGCGTGAGGTCGCCGGTGATGCCACCGCCGCCGCTGGCGTCCAGAAAGAGCCCGGTCGCGCGGCGCACGCCCTGCCCGCCTGCGAACGGCCGCAAGCGAATGTTCAGCGTGGCGAGCTCGAAGGTTCCGGTGCCCGGGTCGACCAACGCGGGGTTCTTCGGCGCGGGGCCGTTGGCAAGCATGCCCGCGCGCAAGCGCACGCCGAGCAGCAGCGCCGGCGCCACGGGATATAGAATGCCCGCCGCCACACTCGCGCCCGGACCGAACTGCTCGGACTGCGGTTTGGTCAACGCCAGCGCGCCATCGGCTTCGAGCGAAACCAACAGCGGCTCGGCCTGCGCCCGCCGGCTCACGCCTGACGACGACAGCAGGACGAGCACGAGCAAGGCCGATGACAGCGATCGCGAACAAGCCATGGACGGAAAGGCACCGAATCACGGCGACGCGTCCAGCGGGACTGCCTGCGATGACTCAGCTGTATTGTTTCACCGCGGGTGCGCGGCAGCAAGATTGCAGCACGACTTACAAAGCGACCACGACTGGCTACACATCGAGATCGTCGGCTTCGGCCTCTTTCGCGCGCTCCATGATGAAGTGGTAGCGGGCCTGCGGGTCCTTGCCCATCAGCTCGTTCATGACGCGGTCCGCCTCGACCTCGTTGTCGATCATCACGCGCAGGGCGCGCCGACGCCGTGGGTCCAATGTGGTTTGCTTCAGCTCATCGGCCGACATCTCACCGAGACCCTTGAAGCGCGAGATGTCCGGCTTCACGTTCTTCGGCAGGTTCGCGAGCACGCGCTCTTTCTCGGCGTCGTCGAGCGCCCAGTAGGTCTCGCGACCGGCATCGATGCGGTAGAGCGGCGGCATCGCGATGTACACGTGACCACCGCGCAAGAGCCCCGGCAGGTGCCGGTAGAAGAAGGTGAGCAGCAAGGTCGCGATGTGATGACCGTCGGTGTCGGCGTCCATCAGCAAGAAGACCTTGGCGTAGCGCAGCTTGCCGGCATCGAACTCTGCGCCCACGCCGCAGCCGAGCCCTGACACGATGTTCTGGAGCTCTTTGTTCGCGAGGATCGCTTCCGCGCTCGCGCGCTCGGTGTTGAGCACCTTGCCGCGCAACGGCAGGATCGCTTGCGTGCGTCGGTCGCGACCTTGCTTGGCGTTGCCGCCGGCGCTGTCGCCCTCGACCAGGAACAGCTCGCACTCTTCGGGGTCGGTGCTGGCGCAATCGGCGAGCTTGCCCGGCAAGTTCAAGCGATGGCTGATCGCTGTCTTGCGCAGCACTTGCTGGCCGGCCGCGCGGCTGGCTGCACGCGCGCGCGCCGCGGTGATGATGCGCGCGACGATGGAGTCGGCAGCGCTGGCGTTGTCGAGCAACCACTGCTCGAGCGCCACGCGTAGGCCCGACTCCACGGCGCCCGCGACCTCGGGATTGTTCAAGCGATCTTTGGTCTGACCCTGAAACTGCGGTTCGCGCACGTAGACGCTGATGATCGCGACCACGCCCTCGCGGATGTCCTCGGCCGCGAGCGTCACGCCCTTGGGCGAGATGTTCTTCGCGGTCATGTAGGCGCGAATGGCCTTGCCGAGCCCTTGTTTGAAGCCGTTTTCGTGCGTGCCGCCCGACGGAGTGGGGATGCCGTTGGCGTAGGAGCGCACGTTCTCGTCGGTGCCTTCGGTCCACTGCAGCGCGCACTCCATGCGCACTTCTTCGCTGTCACGCTCGAGCGTGAAGAGGTTCGGGTGGATGGCGGGCTTGCCGCTGCCGCGCACGAGCTTGCCGAGGTAGTCGTTGATGCCTTCAGGGTGAAGGAACTCTTCCTTCTTGCCGCTGGCTTCGTCGAGCAGCGTGATGCGCAGGCCCTTGTGCAGATACGACTTGGCCTCGAGACGCTCGCGCACCGTGTCGAGATCGAAGCTCGCCTTGTCGCCGAAGATGCTCGCGTCGGGACGGAAGTGCGTGGACGTGCCGCTACCGCGCGCCGGGCCGAGCACCTTGAGCTTGCTGGCGGCGACACCGCGGGAGAACAACTGCTGGTGCTCCCTGCCGTCGCGACGCACCGTCGCGGTGAGCGCAGACGACAGCGCGTTCACCACCGACGAACCCACGCCGTGCAACCCGCCCGACACCTTGTAGCTGCCACCGTCGAACTTGCCGCCGGCGTGCAAGGTGCACAGGATCAGCTCGAGCGCAGGCCGCTTGAACTTCGGGTGCATGTCGACGGGAATCCCGCGGCCGTCGTCGGAAACCGTTGCGCCCTTATGGTCTTTGTCGAGCACCACGTCGATGCGCTTGGCGTAGCCGTTGATGGCCTCGTCGACCGAGTTGTCGACGATCTCCCAGAGCAGGTGATGGTAGCCGCGCACATCGACGCCGCCGATGTACATGGCCGGGCGCTTGCGCACCGGCTCCAGGCCCTCGAGAACCTCGATGCTCTCTGCTGTGTACGTCATCTCACTTCGTCTCCGGCAGGCTCGGCACCGGCGGTGGCACGGTCACCACTTTCGAAACGGAACCACGCTGGAACATGGCGTGGCCCTTGCCGCCGCGCGATACCGCCTTGTACTTCTCGAGGCTCACGCGCAGCTCGGTGCCAGACTCTTTCTCGACGATCAGGGCTTCGCGCGGCGAGCT
>JADGRE010000170.1 GCA_017881185.1 Pseudomonadota bacterium
AGCAACGCGGCCAACCTATCGTTGGTGAGCTTGCGCATGCGATCGATGCCGCGGCGGGCTTCGCGCGGCGGACCCGCATAGCTGAGCGCCGCCCAGCGCACGGGCGCGAGCTCTTCGAGAAAGCTCGACAGCTCCTCCACGTAGCGGCTGACACGCGCGTTCAAGTCGCCGGTTTGTGGCAGCGGCGGCAAGCGCTTGCGCGCGTGCGCGAGCTGGTAGTCGGTGAGGGCCGTGAGCAGCGCGGACACATCATCGAAGAGATTGAAGAGCGTGCGCTGCGTGACGCCCGCGCGCTCAGCGATGTCTTTGGTCGATGGCGAGAGCCGGCCTTCACGCAGCAGCGAGAGCAGCGCCTCGATCACCGCGGTGCGGTTCTTCTGTGCACGCGCGTGACGGCCATCGGTGTGGACGGCGGGCCCAGGCGCCGCGCGCGCATCCCGCTGAGTATCGTGGCGCACTGGCTGCTTTTGGCGCGCGCCCGTAGCACGTTTTGCGGGCTTTTCCACGGTACGCCTCATCTGCTTTGCATACTATCTTCAGTACGCGTCATCTGCTTTGCATACTATCTTCACTTTGACCGAAGATTGCAAAGCCAGGGTGTGCGTGGGTCCGTCGGCCTGGCGGCCCTGAGTTGCAAAGCCTGCGGGGTCGTGCCTTGATGCGCACCGACAGCGGCGGCGAACGGCTTCGCCGCGGGAGGCTTCGATGCCCAGTGAACCCAGTAGACCACTGCGACCGGTCGGCGGTGGCAACGGTGGCGGTGGTAGTGGCGGTGGCGGTGGCGGTGACGACTTCGGCGATCTCGGCGCGCGCTTCATGCGCTTCCTGGGCTCGCAGTTTCTGCTCGTGCTCATCGTGATCGTCGCAGTGGTGGCCTCGCTCACCAGTTACTACCAGGTCGAGTCCGATCAGGTGGCGCTGGTGACGCGCTTCGGCAAGTACGTGTACAGCGCGCAACCCGGCCCGCACTTCAAGTGGCCGCTGGGCATCGAGAGCGTGGTGAAGGTGCCCGTGCAACGCCAGCTCAAGGAAGAGTTCGGCTTTCGCACCGTGCAACCCGGCGTGCGCACCGAGTACGAACAGACCGACGACACGCGCAACGAGTCGCGCATGCTCACCGGCGACCTCAACGTGGCCGACGTCGAGTGGATCGTTCAGTACAAGATCAAGAACCCGTACCAGTACGTGTTCCGCATCCGTGACGTGCGCGGCACGCTGCGCGACGTGAGCGAAGCGGTGATGCGCAAGGTCGTGGGTGACCACAGCGTGACCGAAGTACTCACCGTCGGACGCGAGCAGATTCAAGTGCTCGCGAAGGACGAGCTGCAGAGGGCCTGCAACCGCTACCAAATGGGCATCGAGGTGCTGCAGCTGGTGCTGCAAGACGTGAACCCACCGGAAGCCGTGCGTGAGTCGTTCAACGAGGTCAACCAGGCCATTCAGGAGCGCGAGCGTTCCATCAACCAGGCCTGGGCGCACTACAACTCCGTCATCCCAGAGGCCAAGGGCAAGGCCGAGCAGCAGATCCAGGGCGCGGAGGGTTATGCGACCGAGCGCGTGAACAACGCCCGCGGCGACGTGCAACGTTTCGTTGCATTGCAGACCGAGTATGCCAAGGCGCCGGTGGTGACGCGCTCGCGCTTGTATCTCGAGACCATGGCGAAGGTGCTGCCCGCGGCACGCCGCAGGATCTTCATCGACGACAAGGTGAAGGGTGTGTTGCCGCTGTTCAGCATGCAGGAAGGCGGCAAGCCATGACCCGCTCGAATTTCACCATCTTGTTGCTCTTGCTGGCGGGTTTGTTCCTGGCCGAGAGCTCGATGTACACCGTAGCAGAGAACGAACAGGTCATCGTGACCGAGTTCGGCAAGATCGTGGGCGGCAAGGTCGACTCACCGGGCCTGCACTGGAAGGCGCCGTTCGTGCAGGAGACGCACAGCCTGGACAAGCGCTGGCTGGAATGGGACGGCGCGCGCAACCAGATCCCCACGCGTGACAAGAAGTACATCTGGATCGACACCTTCGCGCGTTGGCGCATCAAAGATCCGGTGAAGTTCTTCAAGCGCCTGCACGACGAGACCAGCGCGCAGTCGCGCCTGGACGACATCATCGACGGCGAGATCCGCAACGTGATCGCAAGCCACGATCTGATCGAGGTGGTGCGCAGCAGTGCCCGCCTGTTCGAGCGTGGCAGCGAGGGCGACGACTCCCAGGCCGACGAGGCCGTTTTCAATCCCATACTCGGTCGCGAGAAGCTGGCCGCGTTGGTGTTGCAGAAGGCCTCAGCCATCATGCCGGAGTACGGCGTGGAGCTCGAAGACATCAAGCTGCGGCGTGTGGCGTACGTGGACAGCGTGCAGCAGAAGGTGTTCGAGCGCATGATCTCGGAGCGCAAGCGCATCGCCGAGCGCTACCGCTCGGAGGGCCAGGGCAAGCGCGCCGGCATCGAGGGCAAGGTGGAGCGCGAGCTTCTGCGCGTGCGCTCCGAGGCGTATGAAGCGGCCGAAGAGATCCGCGGCAAGGCCGACGCCGAGGCCGCCAAGATCTACGCCGACGCCTACAACCGCGACCCGGAGCTGTACAGCTTCTTGAAGACGCTCGAGACCTACAAGTCGATCATGAACGACCACACGGACATCGTGTTGTCGACGGATGCGCCGCTCTTGCGCTTTCTGCGCACGGACAAGTAACGGACAAGTGGCACGCGGCGCGGCTGCGCTCAGCCCCAGCCTTCGGCCGCGAGCAACGCCTGTACGCGCGTGCGGATCTCGTCGCGGAGCTCGCGCACGCGTGCGATGGGCTTGCCTTTGGCATCTTCGAGCGGCCAATCCATGCGGCGCAGACCGGGCACCACAGGGCATTGGTCGCCGCAGCCCATGGTGATGAGCAGCTGCGCGCCGCGCGCGAGCTCGTCGGTGAGGCGTTGCGGGCGCTGAGCGGACAGATCTAGCCCTGATTCCTGCATAGCCGTCAGCACTTCGAGATGCACCTGTGAACCGGGCGTGGACGCAGGCAGCTCGACGTGGGCCGCGATCGCACCCGCGGCTGTCCCCTCGGCGCCGTGCTGCACCACGTAACGCAGAATCTGCAAACGCACGGGATGCCCCAACGCGCTGAGCTGTGCTGCGCTCAGAGCTCGACGCTGCCGTCGAACACGTGGCGTGCGGGGCCCGTCATGGACAAGCGCTGCCCGGCTTCGCCGACCACGATGCGCAGCGGACCGCCTGGCAGGCGCACGTCGATGGGTTCGTTGCGCTTGGCGCGACCGGTCTCGACCGCAGCCACTGCACAGGCACAAGCTCCCGTGCCGCAGGCTTGCGTGAAGCCCACACCACGCTCCCACACCGCCAGCTCGATGAGCTGTGGAGCGACCACGCGCGCGAAGCCGATGTTCGCCGAGCGAGGGAAACGCGCGTGCTTCTCGAGCAACGGACCGAGCATGGCGCGCTCGTTGCCGATGTCGTCGAAGGTGACGCCGTGCGGGTTGCCCATGGACACGCAGCTCAGCTGCACGCGCTTGCCCGGCACATCGAAGGGTTGGTCGAGCACGCGGGCGTCAGCGACCACGGGAATGCTCTTGGGCTCGAGGCTCGGCGGGCGCATCGACACCTCGACCTGCGCCACCTCGCCGCTGGCTTGCACCTTGCAAGCGTGCGGGCCGGCGTCGGTGTCCACTTCGAACACATTGTCTTTCACCGCGCCGGTGCGCACCATGTGCAACGCCACGCAGCGAATGCCATTGCCGCACATCTCGGGCCGCGAGCCGTCTGCGTTGATGACACGCATCGCTGGGCGACCGCCGACCACGTCGACGAGCAGCACGCCGTCGCCACCGATGCCCAGATGCCGGTCGCACAGGCTCACCGCGTGCTTGGTGGCAAGCGCCAGATCGGCCCGCTGGGCGTGCGAGCCATCAACGATGATGAAGTCGTTGCCGAGACCCTCATACTTGGAAAAACGCAGCGCCATGGGCTGTCTCTTACCACACGGCGAGCGTGTGCGCTCAGCGCACCACCACGCGGGTGCCGCGGTCTTTGCCGGTGGGCAAAATCGCGTAGTAGCCGTCGGGTAACGCAGGGCGGGTGAGGCCGAATAGCGCGCGGGCGTCGCGGGCAGAGAGGTTCACGCAGCCGTGGCTGTGACGCTCGCCAAAGCGCTCGTGCCAGAACACGGCGTGCAGGCCCACCGAGTCGTGGAAGTACTGCACCCACGGCACGCTCTCGATCGAGTAGTTGCGCTCCAGATCGTCGCGCTCCGTGTCGTTCATGTCCGAGGTGGTCAGCTTCGCCCAGATCCGAAACTCGCCCTTGGGAGTCTCGGTGACCGGCGACGGCAAGCCGGTGGACACGAGCGTGACGAAGATCGGGGTGCTGCCCTCGTAGACGGTGAGGATCTGCGTCTCGGTGTCCACATCGATCCAGCGCTCGGCTTCGAGCAAGCCCGCAGGTGGCGTGGCCGGCCGTGGCCGCGTCAGCTCGCGGGTAGCCACGACGCTGCCGTCCTCCAGCTTCACGAACGCTGGCGCCTCGCTCGGCGTCACGTGCAGCAGCGTGAGCCGTGGCAGCTGACCGCTGGGCTTGCCCTTGGGCGTGGCCCGCTTCTGCGCGTGCTCACCCACCACCCAGGCAATCCCATCGAGCGCGCCATCAGTGACCGTCACGCCGGCGAACTCGCTCGGCTTCGCGGGGCGCAACGCGGCTTCCATCACGTAGTAGCCGTGCTGCGTGCGCACGAAGGGCACGCCCTCGTAGAGCTCGCGCTGCGCAGCCACCACGCCGAAGCCTTGACCGAGCACCACGGCGTACTCGTCGGTGGTGTAGTCGCTCGGACGTGCAAAGCCGCCGGTGCCCTCGATCGTGACGAAGCGGTAGTCGAAGGGCACGAGCGAGCTCGCCGGCACCGGCAACTGCGCCTGGCCCCCGGGTGGCTGCTTCGACCACGCAAGCTCGTGCTCGCAGATGAAGGCTTGCTCGCCCACGCGCACGAACTTGAAGTCGCCACAACCCAGACCCTTACTGCGGCCCAGCACCGGCAAGCGCGTACCCAGGGCAACGGTGCCGCGGCGGGCTGCGTGCTCGTCGGGCACCACGTAGAGCACCGCGCCGTCGTGCGTCACCTCGGCCGAGCGCACCCACGCGGGCAGCGGCACCTCTTGCGCGTGCGCAGCTGCTCCGACGCCTGCCGCCGTCAGCAGCAGCAGCGCCGCCACCAGCAGCCAGCGACCACGCTCAGCGATCGTTGCGGATCGCGGCGATCGCGCTCGCATAGTCTTTGTTGCCGAACACGGCGTTGCCGGCGACCAGTACGTCGGCGCCCGCGTCCATCACCTGACGCGCAGTGCCGGGCTTGACCCCGCCGTCGACCTCGAGGTCGATGCCGTGGCCGCTGTCGTCGATCATCCTACGCAGGGCTTGCAGCTTGGGCAGCGCCGCAGGAATGAACGCCTGCCCGCCGAAGCCCGGATTGACGCTCATCACCAGCACGAGATCGACCATGTCGAGCACGTACGACAGCACGCTCTCGGGGGTGTGCGGGTTGAGCGCCACGCCCGCCTTCTTGCCGAGTGAGCGGATCTGCTGAAGCGTGCGGTGCAGGTGCGTGCAGGCTTCGGCATGCACCGTGATCACATCGGCGCCAGCCTTGGCGAACTCCTCCACGTAGCGCTCGGGCTCCACGATCATCAGGTGCACGTCGACGACTTTGGGCGCCGCCCCCGCGGCAGCGCCGGCTTGGTCGACCACCTTGCGCACGGCCGAAACCACCAGCGGACCGATGGTGATGTTGGGGACGAAGCGGCCGTCCATGACGTCCACGTGGACCCACTCGGCGCCAGCCTGGCCGACGGCACGGACCTCGTCGCCCAAGCGCGAGAAGTCGGCGGACAAAATGGACGGGGCGATGCGAATGGGACGCGGCGAGCGAGGCACGCCGGCAGTCAAGCGCCGGTGACGCGGGCTGTCAACGCAAGACTGCAGCGTGGGCCCCGCACGCAGCACCGGACACACGGCCGACACGACACACCGATGGACCAGGAAGTGAGGGCAACGCTTAGGCTTTCCAGCAATCGTGGCAGCTGCCGGTCGCTTGACGACCCCAGCATGGCGTGTCCACAATCAAGGTTCGCTGTCGCGCATGGCTAGCCCGGCGTGACCCGGACCCAAGCTCATCAAGCCGTTCGCCACACTCGCGTCCCGCATCCATCTCTCGACTCGCATCGCGATGGCAGACCACAAGTACCGCGTCATCAAGCGCCTCGAAGCCGGTGGCATGGCCGAGGTCTACCTTGGTGAAGCCTCCAGCGTGGAGGGCTTCAAGAAGCGCGTCGCCATCAAGCGCGTGTTGCCGCACCTCGCGCAGAACGAGAACTTCATCCAGATGTTTCTGGACGAGGCGCGGCTGTCGGCGCGACTGACCCACGCCAACATCGTCTCGGTCTTCGACATCAGCGCCAGGGAAGACACCTTCTTCCTGATCATGGAGTTCATCGACGGCGCGAACCTGAAGAAGATCCTGGAGACGCTCAGCAAACGTGGGCAGCGTTTCCCATTGCCCGAAGCGCTGTACATGGTGACCGAGGCCTGCCGCGGCCTCGCCTACGCGCACGAGCTGCACGACGAGAGCGGCAAGCCGCTGGGCATCGTGCACCGCGACATCTCGCCGCCGAACATCATGATCACGCGCCGCGGCGAAGTGAAGGTCGCCGACTTCGGTCTCGCCAAGGCCGGCACTCAGATCAGTCAGACCGACCCGGGCGTGGTGAAGGGCAAGTTCTCGTACTTGTCGCCGGAAGCCGCGAACGGCAAAGAGGTCGACGCGCGCGCGGACATCTTCTCGCTCGGCATCGTGCTGTGGGAGATGCTGGCCGGTCGGCGCTTGTTCCTGGGCGAGACCGACTACGCCACCGTCAAGCTCATCCAGCAAGCCAACATCCCGCGCCTGTCGCCGCTCAATCGCAGCGTCGACGAAGCGTTCGAGGAGATCTTGCTCAAGGCGCTCACGCGCAACCCCGACGACCGCTACCAGAGCGCGCAAGAGTTCGGCGACGCACTCACCGGCTACTTGTTCTCGCGCCAGCTCAAGGTCACCAACTACGACATCGCGAACCTGGTGAATGCCGCGCTCGCGGAAGACGCCGCGCCCAGCAAGAACGAAGCCTCGCTGATCGACCGGCTGATCCAAGAAGAGCTGGACGAGAGCGTCGGCGTGCGCAGCCAGGCCGGTGAAATGCCCGCCGTTGCTGCTGACGGCAGCGACACCGATGCGATGGTCGGAGGCTTCGAAGACCCCGCCACTTGGTTCAGCGACAACGACTCCACGGCGGCGGCTGCCAGCGCGCCCGCGGAGCGCAAGAGCGGTGGCTCGGCCGCGGGCAGCGCGCCGATCGCGGCCGTGACAGGGCGCTCGGGAAGCTGGCGCGAGTCGGGCTTGGGGCAAAAGCCGATCAAGGTCGACAACGCACCGACGCAGAAGTCTGCGCCACACCGAGTGGAGATACCGCTGCCCGAGTCGGATCCCGACATCGAGCAGCTCAACGCACTGGCGTCCTTGCCGCCGGCGGCAACGTCGGAGCCCGCGCCGCCGCTCGAGCTGGCACCGGTGCAAGCCAAAGCGAGGCCGCCAGTTCCCGCGCCTGCACCGAGAGCCAAGGCGGGCGGCACCGGCAAGTACGTGCTGATGGCGATTCTCGCCGTCGCTGCGATCGCCATCGCGCTGTTTGGCCGCAGGCTGTAGCGGGCGCGGGCTTCAGCGCTGCGCGCGGGGCTCGTGCTTGGCGCCGCGTACGCGCGACAGGGCTGCTCTCAGCTGCGGCAGCTCGGCCGGCGGTAGCTCGCGGCCGGCGTAGCGCACTTGCATGTAGCGCTCGGTGATCTCGCGGACTTCGTCGAGCTGGGGGAAGCCCTCGGCCTGCAATGCCTTCAGGTGCTCGTTTGGTGTGCGCGAGGCCGGCCGCGCATGGCCGCTGTCGGCGAGCGCGCGTTCGAGCTCGCGGTAGAGCTTGACCATGGTCGCCACGTGCGCGGGCAGGGGGCGTGCGCTCGGATCGCGATCGCGCCGGCGCAGCCACCACCACACTGCGAAGCCGAACAGCGCCAACCCCACGAGCAAGCCGAGCGCCGTGCGCGCCAGGCGTGCGAAGGTGCGCCCGCCGTCGAGATGCAGGTCGCTCGCGCTGCCCGCGCGGCCGCCATGGGCTGCAAAGAAGCGCATGACCCCCATCACGATGCCCACCTGCGTGCGCAGATCGTAGCCGACCACGCTGGTCATCCAGCGCGTGCGCAGCGCGTCGGCGAGAGCTTGCAGATCGGTCCACCAGTGTTTGCGTGGGCCAGCCTCGAGTTGTCCGGAAGGCGTCGGGTCGTAGGTCACCCAGCCACGGCCCTCGACGTACGCCTCCACCCATGAGTGCGCGTCACCCTGGCGCAGCGCGTAGTACTTGCCGTAGGGGTTCCAGCTGCCACCTACGAAGCCAGTCACGTTGCGCGAGGGTATGCCCAGCGTGCGCAGCATGATCGCCATCGCGCTGGCGAAGTACTCGCAGTGGCCGCGTCGCGCATCGAACAAGAAAGCGTCGAGCGGCAGCTTGCCCTTCACGTCGGGTTGCTCGAGCGAGTAGGTGAAGAGCGGGGAGTGCAGGTACTCGACGAGCTTCTTGGCGGCGGCGGCGGCGCCCACGGTGCCGAGCGTGACGCGCTGCGCCAGCGCAGCCACGCGCTCGTGACCCGCAGGCACCTGCAAGTAATTCGCCTCGCGCTCCGGCGCGATCGGCAGGATGTCGGCGTCTTCGGGCTTGTGGCTCACGAACGCCTCGTACATCAGGCCGAGCTCGTCCGGGTCGGCGTAGCGCAGGTCGAGACCAGGGCCGTGCATCAGCGAACGTGGGATGCGCTCGCCCTGCACGATGCGCGGCGGGACGCTGATTGCCACCGTGCCGGTGGGCAGGAACACCACCGGCTCGTCGAGATGGTCGAGCAGAATGCGCAGCTGGGGCTCATGCTGGTCGGACTGCAGATCGCGACGGATGGGATAGTGGTCGTCGTCGCTGCGCAACAGCGGAAGCACGGCGGCCGGCGAGCGCGTCCAGCGACGACCGTCGTAGTGGTCGAACGAGGTGCCACGCATGCGCAGCGCCAGACGGTTGGCACGCAGCGGCGAGACGCCCAGCGGAGTGACGCGCAATACCACCGTCGGGTCGTCGCGGATCACCCCAAAGCCACCGAGCTCCACCTGGTTGCCGAAGCCCGCCGAGCGTTGACCCTCGCCGCGCTGCAAGCTCAAGAAACCCTGCCCCACGCGCGGCACGATCACGAAGATCGCCAGCGTCATGGTGAACAGCGGCAGCGCGAGCAGCGCCGTGCTCACCAGAAACGACGCACCCACCACGCGCTTGCTCGCGAGCACGCGCCGCATCGCAGCCTGGGCCTTTTCGTCGTCGGGGCTCGCCGTGGGGTAGTTGCCTTCGATCTCGCGCCGCAGGTGCGACAGCGCCAGCATCCAGGGCGTCGCGATGACGAAACCGATGAAGATGAGCGCGTAGGTGAGACTGGTGGACAACACGGTCGCCGCGATGAGATGCAAGAACGACAGCACCGCGATCTGCTGGTAGTCGACCGCGGTGCGCCGGTTCCACAGCCGAGAGATCTGCAAGAACGCCGCGAATTCGATGGCCATCGCCAAGGTGGGGGTGTCGGCCAAGCTTCGCGTCAGCTGCACCAGGAGGAAGAGCACCACGGCCGCGGTCCAGCCCTTGCCGTAGTAACGGCCCGACAGCAGCTTGCCCTCGGCGAACAGGCTGCCGAAGTACGCCACGAAGATGAGCACGATCGAGCTGGGCTCGAGCTCGGTGCCGAGCGAGAGCGCGACCAGGCCCAGGCCCGAGAGCAAGTAGGCGACGAGCTTGTGGAGCGACGAGAAGCTCATGCGCCGCTTACCGCTGCACCGGTCGCGATGCGCACCACGCGGGCGGTGCGGGCGTGCGGCGCGAAACCGGTGGCATCGGCCTCGGTGGTGCAGAGCAGCGCGAGGTAGCGCAGCAGCGGATCGGGCGCCGACCCGGCGAGCACGACCGGCGAGCGGCTACCGCGGGCGATCACCTCGACCGACAGACCGCGGCCGAGGCTGAAGACCGCCAGCGTGGCGGCTTGCGAGATGGCGTGCTCGAAGCGGGCCTCGAAGCCCGCATCGGGCTGCGCCGGTCGCGCGTTGTCGAGCAAGATGCTCAGCTGCGCCGCGGCGTCGCTGTGCCGCTCCACCACCACGAGCTTGCCGAGCGAGGCCGTGCGCTTCCAGTGAATGGCGCGCGCGTCGTCGCCCACTTCGTAGCCGCGCAGGCCTGCGAGCTCGCTGCCTGCACCTAGGCGATAGGTGGGCGCCTCCACGCCGCTCACGCTGGCGTCGTCGAACAGCTCGCGCTCGTCGAGCAGCGCCGGGTACACGAGCAGCTCACCGGGCACATCCAGCATGCGCCACTTCTCGAAGATGCCGAAGGGATAGCGCGTGGCCACGCGAAAGCCCACGAAGCGCATGGGTCCGCGTTTGCTGGGCTTGCGCCGATACGCCGCCGCCTGCTCCGTGCGCGGTGCCACCTTCAAGAAGTAGCAGCGACGCTCGGTGGGTGCGTCGGCCGCGATGTCTTCGATCTCGAGCGAATAGCTGGGCGAGCGTGGCTTGCCGTTGTGCAGCACGATCTCGACCAAGCTCACCGTGCCCGCGAACGCACGCTGGGGCATCTGCCGCGTCACGCGCACGCCGCGAATCGCAGTCTCGCTCATCACGCCCGACAGCACGATCAAGCTCAACATGAAGCCCAGGATCAAGAACAACAAATTGTTGCCGGTATTGAAAGCCGCCACGCCCACGCCCAGCGTCACCGTGATGAAGGCCTTGCCTTCGCGCGTGGTGCGCAGGTGACGTCGCCAGGGCTGCTCGCGGCGCAGCGTGCGTTGGACACCGGCGGCGCGCGGCGGCCAGGAACGCGCAGCGGCCCGGTCGGCGTTGCCGTCAGTCGGCAGCGGCGCAGGCGCAGTGCTGTTGGCCGCGCCGGACACGCTCACACCGGCACGGGCATCGAGGCCAGAAGATCGCGCACGATGCGCTCGCCGTCGGCGTGCGCCACGCTGCCGTCGCGGCTACCACTGGGGCGCACGCGGTGGGCGAGCACGGCCACGGCTACGGTCTTCACGTCGTCGGGGGTGGCGTAGATGCGGCCCGAAGTGAGCGCACAGGCGCGCGTCGCGCGTTCGAGGGCGATGGCCGCGCGTGTGGATGCGCCGATCGCCAGCAGCGGTGTGGCGCGCGTCGCGAGAATGAGTGCGTGCAGGTAGTCCACCACTTCGTCGCTGATGCGTACGCGGTCGACACCCACTTGCGCAGCCAACAGATCGCGCCGCTCGATGACGGGCAAAAGCTCGCTCACCGGATCGACCTTGCGGCGGCGCCCGATGACCTGGCGCTCCACGTCTTGCGGCGGGTAGCCGATGCGCAGGCGCATCAAGAAGCGGTCGAGCTGCGATTCGGGCAGCGGATAGGTGCCGAAGAATTCTTCGGGGTTCTGCGTGGCCAACACGAAGAACGGGTCTTCGAGCACGTAGGTATGGCCGTCGAGCGACACGCGGCGCTCGTCCATGGCCTCGAGTAGCGCGCTCTGCGTCTTGGGCGTGGTGCGGTTGATCTCGTCGGCCAAGAGCACGTTGGTGAACACGGGCCCTTTGCGAAACGAGAACTCGCCCTTCTGTTGCGAGTACACGCTGCCACCGAGCACGTCGGCGGGCATCAAGTCGGAAGTGAATTGGATGCGCTTGAACTCGAGCCCGATGCTCGCCGCCAGCGCGCGCGCCAGCGTGGTCTTGCCCACACCGGGCACGTCTTCGATCAGCAAGTGACCACGCGCCAAGAGCGCCGCGACCGCCAGCTCGACCACCTCGCGCTTGCCCTCGAGCACGCGACCCACGTTCACGATCAAGCGCTGCGCCACTTCCAGTGCAGCGGTGGAAGTGGTCTCTCTCAGCTCACTGACTTGGGCGGCTTCTGTGGACATGGAAAGTATCCGAATTTAGCACGTCGCAGGCAGCGTCAGCACAAAGGTCGTGCCTCGTTCAGGTCGGCTCTCGAACCACACATCCCCACCCTGCGCCCGCACCAGCGCTCGTGCGACGGCTGTACCCAGGCTGAGCCCGGCGATGCGTTTGCCCGTGGGCGCGAACGAAGGACGAAACGCCTCGAAGAGGTGCGAGCGGTCTTCCTCGCGAAACTCCAGCGCAGGGTCGAACAGCTCCACCCGTAGCGTCTTGCCTGTGTCGCCGTTCACCACCCGAGCTCGCAAGGTGATCGTCGGCCCATCGTCGCTGCGTGCGGCGTGATCCATGAGCCCGAGCAGGGCCTGCGTCAAGTGTTTGCGATCGGCGCGCACCTGGCCAAGCTCGCTCGCGAGCTCCGTGCGTACGCGCAACCCACGGCTGCCGGAGCGCTGCTCCGCAAGCTCCACGGCTTCTGCCAATGCTTGCTGCACGTTGGTGTCCGTGAACTCCAGCGTGAGCTCGCCCGCCTCGAGCTTGGCCCAGTCCACCATTGCGTCGATCAACGACAGCAGATCGCGCGCGCGTTGCCGGATGATCTCGAGGTTCGTGTGCTG
>JADGRE010000171.1 GCA_017881185.1 Pseudomonadota bacterium
GTTGCCTGGGCAGGGCGAGGAAGGGAATCCGGAAGCCTATTCCTTCCAGTAGCGGAACCAATCCACGCGCATGACGGCGTCGCTGGTGGGGTAGTCGGCGGTGCCTTGGCTGTTCCACCAGTCGGTCGAATGCCAGACGTTGAACAGGAAGGGTGCGGGCAGCGAGGGGATGTACTTCGCGTCGGCGTAGGTCCACAGGGTGATTTCATGGCCGCCGACGACGATGAAGTAGCGCAAGGAGGTTGCGTGCCACTCGAAGCCCATCTCGTAGAAGGCGTTCGGGTCTGGAAAGCCGGTCAGCTTGAAGGCGGGCGAGGAGCCGCTGCCGATGGACGTACTGTCGTTGATGGAATCCTCGTAGGCGCCGGTCTGGGTGTGGATCACGCGCGAGACGCCCTGCTTGGCCGTGTCCGAGGTGTATTCGCTCCAGATGGTCAGTGAGATGATGGACGGATCGCTGCACAGGATCTCGATGTCGAGCTCCGAGTTGTCGATGAGTCCGTCGCCGTCGTGATCTTTGCCGTCGTTGAAGTAGGTGAAGATGCCGTTCACGAGTTCTTCGCTGGCTCCGCACTTGGCCAGCTGCACGCGCGTACGGAAGGTGCCATAGCCGAAGGCTTGGTTTGTGCCGACCTCGGTGGCGAAGTCCGGGGTTTGCTTGTCGCTAGGGCCAAGCGCGGCGCTGCCCTTGAAGACCAGCTCGGCCACCGCATTGTCCGCGGCACTGGCGTTGGCGGCACCGAAGGTGGCGCTGCCGCCGTTGTCAGCGCGACTGTAGAAGCGCGACTTGTCGGCGGCGGTGAAATCGGCGGAGAAGGTGGGCGGTGTGCCGGCGTCCAAGCCGCCGCCTGCGTTGGGGCTGGCGTCCGTGCCCAAACTGGCGTCCGCGCTCCCACCCGTGCCCGAAGAGGCGTCCGCACTCGCGTTCCCGCCGGTGCCCACGTTCCCGCTTGTGCCTGCGCTCCCGCCCGTGCCCGCGCCGCCACTCATTGCGCCCGAGCTGGTCGCGTCCACGTCCCCGGTCGCCAGCGCGGCGTCGGATGCTTGGCTGTTCTTTCCGCCGCTGCTGGTACAGGCCAGCAACGTGATCGCCGCGAACATCAGACCAAGAGCACTAAGAGGCAAACTTGTACGCATGCATGGCTCCCTGGAAAGGATCTCAGTGTCGCCTGTATGCACGGTGTCGCGTGGTAGAATGATTCTTCGGCGTTCCACCTACCAACGAGTTGCACTTCAGACTTCAGACTCGGGTTTGGATCCAGCTTTTCGGGGGCCTGAACGCTTACGCTTAGTGCGTCTCAGGGTCCGGCGTTGGTGACGGTGCCAGCGAGGAACTGCTTAATCCAGTCCGTGAGAAGGACGCCTCCGCCGCCCCCCGAGGTCCCGCCGTCGGCCGACGTGGAGCCACCCGCGGTCAGCGTGTAGAGCTTCGCCGTGGCGAGCGTCGGGTGGTCCGTCCCGTCGAAGAAGAACGACCCGAAGTTCGGAGACCCCGCGAGCTTCGTGCGTATGTCCTGCAGACCTTCCAGGTAGGTCTGCGCGGGCACGGCAGTTGGAACGCTCGCCGGTGCGCAATTGTTCGCCCCGAAGCCATAGAACTGCGAGATGATGCCGTCGCGGGTGGCATCGATGAGGCCGAACTGCCGTTTTGGAAAGAGATTGATCACGTGCTTCTGGGCGTCGATGTAGTAGTTGGTCGGGTCGGGACAATCTGTGCCGCACGTCGGGAGCATGATCGCGTCGATCCCCCAGAGCTTGCCCCACTGGGCCTGGAGACACTTCGGAACGTACGGGGCGCTCATGAGGGGGCCGGAGTCGTCGAGCATCTGCACCGGCACGGACCCGAAAGCCTTGGCGACGCGCAGGTAGTTGATCACGGCGCCGAACCCCCCGGCGGCGACGCCGGTGAGGAGCACCTGCTTCACGTTCGGGAACGTCGGCACCAGCCGGTCCAGATAAAGGCCGAGGTTGGTGTAGCCGACGAACTCGTGCGTGCCGGTAACGCCGGGCACCTGACCGCTGGGGTTGGTCCCCGCGAACACGTCCCCCGTGCAGAAGGGCACGTAGATCATGTTCCAGTCCCCGACCGGGTTCTGCGCGTTGGCTCGGTCGAAGATCCCCCTGAGGGGCGAGCTCGGCAGTCGGCTCGCGGTACCGTCCTTCCACGAGGCGAACGTGCCAGTGCTGCAAGATCCCGACTCCGGAAAGCACGAGGGGGTGATCAGACAGGTCGTCGCGTTGAAGCAGGCGCCGCCTCCCTCGAGATAGATCATCAACTTGGTAGAGCTCGGGTTTAGGTTGATCCCGATGCCCGTCGACGATCCGTCGCCGCAGTGCGCGCCGGCGAATGGGACCCACGTCCACGTCTTGGGCTTCAGGCCGGTGATCTGGGCGCCGCCGTCGGTCGTGCCGGCGTCGGTCGCGCCGGCGTCGGTCGTGCCGGCGTCGGTGGAGGTCGCCGGGGGGCTGGTGGAGTTGCTGCCGCATCCCACGAGGGCGAGGGCGAGCGCGAAGGCAGACGCGAGGGGCAAGGCGCGAAGTATGGAAAGGCTCATCGGACTCGGCTCCAAAGATTAGCGCCGGCACTTTACTCCACGGGCGTCGCGCGCACCAGCGTGCGCGCAGGCAGTAAAACGCTTCACGATCGAAGAGACCTTTCGCGATACCAAGGACGTGACGCTCGGTTCAAGGGCTTCGCGCACCTCAGCGAGCTGTTTCGGTCAGGCGGATGGCGCTTCGTTCCAACGCGTCCGGGTCGAGGCGCGCTGCCGCCGCGCGATCCGCGAGCCAGGTCAGCGTACCCGCCGGGGCGATGCGCTGAGCAGGCACTCCGACCAGATCTGCGGGCGCGCACAGCACGCGAGCGAGCTGTGCGGCTTTTTGTGCGCCCGAGACGAGAAAGAGCGTGGCTTGCGAGGCGTTCAACACCCCCGGCGTGAGCGTGATCCGCCAGAAGGGCTGCCCGGGTCGGGCCGATACCCAGCGTCCGGGTTCGTCCAGCGAGCCGGGAAAGAGCGACGCGGTATGGCCGTCGTCGCCCAGACCGAGCAGTACGAGGTCGAAATGCCGCGACGGAAAGCCCGAAGCCGATACGCCGAGCAGCTGTTTGAGCTGGGTTTCGTACGCGTCAGCTGCCACCAGAGGCGCACGTTCCGCTTCGATTCGGTGAACCTGGCTGGGTGCAAGTGCCACGTGCCGGACCAGTGCTTGCCAGACCATGCGGTAGTTGCTCGACGGGTCATCGGGCGTGACGCAGCGCTCGTCGCCGAAGCACAGCTCGGTGCGTGTCCAGTCGATGCGCTTGGCGAACGCGTCAGTCGCGAGTAGCTCGTACAACGCGCGCGGTGTTTGCCCACCGCAAACGCACCAGATGAAGCGGCCTCGCAGACGACAGGCCCGCGCTGCTGCTCGCACCACGGCTTCGGCGGCGCCGCGCGTCAATGCGGCGGCGTCCGGGAATACGTCCACGCGCAGCGTGTTCGTCAGCTCCATGGTGCGGATTGTGCCATGGCAGGCCGTTGCCGGCTTGCCACCCCGCGCGCCAACGCTGGGAAGGCGCGGACTTCGAGCTGCAAGCCGTGCGCATGACTTCGCCGCAGCGATCAGGATGTGCTGTGCGGCTCGGCCGCCGTCAGCAGCTCGGGCAGATCGTAGTCGAGCAGCTGGCCGATGCGCTCGATGGTCAGATCGGGTCGCGGGTATTGCTGCAGGTCGGGCCCGGTGGCGTAGTGCCCTTGGCGCGGCAACACCGTGGTCAGCCGGCGCCCCCAGCGCTGTTTCACGGCTGTCAGGATCCGCAGCTTGTCGTCGACCAGGACGTAGTGCTCCGCGGGAAAGCGCCGCTCCACGTCTTCCAGCTCGTGCTCCTTGTGGATGTAGATCAGCACGCGTCTGCCTACCGCCTCGAACAAGCCCGAGCGTTCCACCTTGCGCGGCTGAAACACCACATCACCGTCCGACAAGATCACCGTCGGTCCGAAGCGGCCGGCATGCTCCAGCACATCGAGCGAGCCCGGAAACAGTCGGTTCGCGAACGGATAGTTGACGAGGAACGAGGAGACGGCGAGCACGTGAGGATCGCGTGGATAGCGGATGCGGTACGCTTGCAGTGCGCCCAGGTAGTCGGCGTAGCCGAGTTGCGTGCGCAGACTCTCGAAGATCTCGAAGTAGTGAAGCGCGCGTTCGTCGCCCAGCTCCTGCGCAAGGTACCGGCGCAAGTCGACGATCACGCGATCGTTGTCGAGCAAGGTGTTGTCGACGTCGAACAGGAACACCACTGCAGCGCGCGCTGGTTCGACTTTGCTGGTCATGCCTTCACGCTGCGCTGAGCGCGTGCGCCTGCCGGTTTCCACAGGCGAAACCTCACGTGCGTACCGCCCGCGTCGATCAGTAGGACCTTCAACACGACCCCGGTTCGCGCCAGCCGCCAACAGCGGCGGTCAGCTCAGCGGCCTGCGCTGGACCCCAGGTGCCCGGCTCGTAGGAGTGCACGGGCGTTGCGTCGCCCAGTACCGGATCGACTGCGGCCCAAGCGGCTTCCACACCGTCCTGGCGCGCAAACAGCACGGTGTCACCTTCCATGGCCTCGCCGAGCAGCCGTTCGTACGGCTCGAGGTCGTCGTTGCTCGCCTGCTGCACGACCTTGAGCTCCGTTGGCTCCGAGATCAGCTCGTCGCCCGGACGCTTGGTCCGCGCTCCGATCGCGATGATCACGTCTGGACTCAGGCGAAAGCGGAAGTAGTTGGTCTCGCTCGGTGACAGCTGCGCCAGCGGGGGCCGTTTGAGCTTCACCAGCACCTCCGTCGCCGTCATGGGCAGGCACTTGCCGACGCGAATGTAGAAGGGCACGTCATCCCAGCGCCAGGAGTCGATCTGCAGCTGCAGCGCGGCGAAGGTCTCGACGGTGGATGCAGGCGCCACGCCGGGCTCGCGGCGATAGCCGGAGAACTGCCCCCGCACCACTTGTTCCGGCCGCAGCGGCCGTAGCGCGCGCAGCACCTTGACCTGCTCGTCGCGAATCGACTCGTGGTAGCTCGTAGTCGGCGGCTCCATGGCGAGCAGGCTGACCACTTGCAGCATGTGATTCTGCACGACGTCGCGGATCGCGCCGGCTTCTTCGTAGAACGCGCCGCGGCCCTGCACGCCGAAGCTCTCGGCCATGGTGATCTGCACACTGTCGACGTAGTGACGATTCCAGATGGGCTCGAGGAAGGTGTTGGCGAAGCGAAAGATCGCCAAGTTCTGCACCGGGCCCTTGCCCAGGTAGTGATCGATGCGGAAGATCGACGACTCATCGAACACGCTTTGCAACGTGGCGTTCAGCTTGCGTGCGGACACGAGGTCGCGGCCGAACGGCTTCTCGAGCACGACGCGTGCGTTGTCGGTGCAGCTGGCGTGGGCCAGCCCTTCGACCACGACGGGAAAAACACTGGGCGGAATCGCCAGGTAGTGCAGCGGGCGCTTGGCATCGCCGAGCTCCTTGCGCAGGGCGGCATAGGTCGAGGCTTCGCGGTAGTCGCCGTCGACATAGCGCAAGAGCCCTGACAGCTTCGCGAACGTGCCCTCGTCGACCTCTCCGTGCTTCTCGAGGCTCTCTCGCGCGCGTGCACGAAACTGCTCCAGGTTCCAACCTGAGCGGGCCACCCCGATCACCGGCACATCCAGGCGACAGCGCCGCACCATGGCCTGCAACGCAGGAAAGATCTTCTTGTAGGCCAGGTCGCCGCTGGCGCCGAACAGCACCAGGGCATCGGAGTGTTCGAGCTCGCCGCTCATGGCTTCTTCTCCAGATGGCCACCGAAGCCGAAGCGCATCGCGGACAACACCCGATCCTGGAACTCGGCCTGTCCACGCGACGCGAAGCGCTCGAAGAGTGCAGCTGACAGAACGTGCGCGGGAACCGCCTCGTCGATGGCAGCCTGCAGCGTCCAGCGCCCCTCGCCCGAATCCGACACGCGCCCCTCGAAATGCTCGAGCGTGGGGTCGGTGGCGAGCGCCGTGGCGGTGAGATCGAGCAACCAAGACGACACCACGCTGCCACGCCGCCACAGCTCGGTGATGTCCGCCAGGTCGAAGTCGTATTGGTAGTACTGCGCTTCGCGCAGCGGCGTCGTCTCGGCGTCAGCTGCGCTGCTGGCGCGCTTGCCCAGGTTGGCATGGCGCAGGATGTTCAGGCCCTCGGCATAGGCCGCCATCAAGCCGTACTCGATCCCGTTGTGGACCATCTTCACGAAGTGGCCGGCGCCGTTTGGGCCGCAGTGCAGGTAGCCGCGCTCAGCGGTGCCTGTATGCTGCTCCCGACCTGCGGTGCGCGGCAGCTCACCTGCCCCGGGCGCCAGGCTCGCGAACACGGGGTCGAGGTGTTGCACCACGTCGGGCTCACCGCCGATCATCAGGCAGTAGCCGCGCTCCAGGCCCCACACGCCGCCACTGGTGCCGCAGTCGACGTAGTGCACACCGCGCGCTGCGAGCTTGTGCGCGCGGTCCACGTCATCGCGGTAGTAGGAGTTGCCACCGTCGATCAGGATGTCGCCGGCTTCGAGCAAGGGCAACAGCTCGTTCACGGTGGCATCCACCGCCGCGGCCGGGACCATTAGCCACAGTGCGCGCGGCTTGGCGAGCTTGCCCACGAAATCTGCCAGCGTGCTGCTGCCGGTCGCACCGTCTGCGGCGAGCGCCTGCACGGCCGCAGGCGAGACGTCGTGCACCACGCACTGGTGGCCGGCACGCATCAGCCGCCGCGCCATATTGGCTCCCATGCGTCCGAGTCCGAGCATCCCCAGCTGCATCGTGGCCTCCTGTATTCGTGGGTGGCGTTTGCGGGTGGTCTTCAGCGTGACCGGTCAGTCTGCAGCCAGCAGCGTCCGCGTGTGACGCGCAATCATTCGGGCTTCATCGGTCGCCACCACCCGCACGACGCCACTGCGCCCGGCCCGACTGATGATTGCAGCATGAGCTTCGTTGGCTTGCGGGTCCAGCTCGATGCCCAGCTGGGTGAGCCCGCTACACGCGGCCGCGCGCACGGCCGCTGCATGTTCGCCGATGCCACCCGTGAAGACCAAGTTGTCGAGCCCTCCGAGCACGGCGCAGAACGCGCCGATCTGCTTGCGCAGCTGATAACAGAACAACGCGACCGCCTGCGCGGCCTGCGGCTTTTCGTCGCGCGCGGCCAGCAAGGTTTGCATGTCCGCGCTCAGACCGGACACACCCAAAAGGCCCGCCTCGTGCTCGACCAGATGTTCGAGCGCCGCGGCGTCGTAGCCGCGGCTGTTCAGCAGGTGCAGCACCACGCCAGGATCGAGATCGCCGCTGCGCGTGCCCATCATCAGGCCACCACTGGGCGAAAAGCCCATGGTGGTGTCGAGTGGCTGGCCGTCTCGAACGGCTACCATGCTCACGCCGTTGCCCAGATGCGCTATCACGGTGCAGCCCATGGCGGCGGGCCCGAGTGTCTGCATCACGTACTCGTACGACAACCCATGAAAGCCGTAGCGCCGCAGGCCGACGTCCCAGAGCGCGCGTGGCAGTGGCAAGCGTTGCGCGAGCTCGGGCATGTGGCGATGAAAGGCCGTGTCGAAGCACGCGACTTGAGGCAGCGCGGGGAAGCGTCTTGCCACGGCCTCCACGCCGGCCAGCTCTGCCGGCAAGTGCAGCGGTGCAAACGGCACGAGCTCGCGCAAGGCGCTGAGCAGGGCAGGGGTGACCAGCTCCGGCGCGGCATGATTGGGCCCGCCGTGCACCAGCCGGTGTCCGACCGCTTGCGGCGTCGGCCAGTGCGCTGCGTCCACGGCATCGAGGAGCGCGTGCACTGCGCTCGCGTGATCGGTGAGCACGAGCGGCGCCTCGCTGACGGGCTGCCCCGACGCACCGCGCAACCACAGCCGGCAGCGCGCCGTACCGATGCCCTCGACGGCCGCCGTGCCGAGCGCGGCCTCGCGCTCAGCCATCGTCCACAGCGCGAGCTTGAGCGAGGACGAGCCCGCATTCAGACACAGCACTCGCAGCTCGTGGCTCATGTTGCCGCCCAGGTCCACTCGCTGACCTCCGGCAGATCTTCGAAGTGGGCGCGCACGTGGTCGTGATGGCGCGCCAGTGTGGCCTCGCACACTCGCGCGAGCTTCGCACCGCGGCCCGGACCCAGCCGGTGCAACGCCTCCAGACACAGGTGATAGCGACTCATTCCATTGAGCACGACCATGTCGAACGGGGTCGTGGTCGTGCCTTGCTCTCGAAAGCCGCGCACGTGGAAGCGCTCGGCGTTGGGTCGACCGTGGAGCAGTTGGTGCACCGCGCGTTGGTAGCCGTGGAAGGCGAAGACCACCGGCAGGTCGGCGGTGAAGATCTGCAGGAAGTCGTCTTCCGAAAGCCCGTGTGGATGGACGTCGGCGGGGAACAACGCCATCAGATCCACCACGTTCACCACGCGTACGCGTATGTCGGGTGCGTGCTTTCGCAAGAGCCAGGCCGCCGCCACGATCTCGAGCGTAGGCACGTCGCCGGCAGCAGCGAGCACGACCTCGGCATCGGCGTCGTGTTCGTTGCTCGCCCAATCCCAGACCGACGCGCCTCGCGCGCAATGCGCCCTGGCAGCGGCGATGTCGAGCCATTGCAGCTGCGGTTGCTTGTCGATGGCGATCAAGTTCACGTAGTTGCGCGAGCGCAGGCAATGGTCTGCGACCGAGAGCAGACAGTTGGCGTCCGGTGGCAAGTAGATGCGCGCGACCGAGCCCTGCTTGGAAAGCATGGTGTCGATCAGGCCGGGCCCTTGATGACTGAAACCGTTGTGATCGTTGCGCCAGCAGGTCGATGTGAGCAGGATGTTGAGCGACGCAACCGGTGCGCGCCAAGCCAGCTTGACCGCTTCTTCCAACCACTTGGTGTGCTGCACCGTCATCGACGCCGATACCATCGCGAACGACTCATAGGTCGCGAACAAGCCGTGGCGACCGGTGAGCAAGTAGCCCTCGAGCCAGCCCTCGCAGCAGTGCTCGCTCAAGATCTCCATCACGCGGCCCCCGGGCGCCAGATGGTCGTCGTCTGGTCGCAGCTGCTCCATGAAGCAGCGGTTCTCCACCTCGAACACCGGGCTCAGTCGATTGGAATTGGTTTCGTCGGGACAGAACAAGCGGAAGTTCTGCTGAGTAGCGTTGCGCACGAAGACGTCGCGCAAGAGCAGGCCGAGCTGCCGCGTGGATTCGTGATGCTCGGTGCCAGGATGCGGCACGGGCAGCGCATGTCGCGTGCAATCCGGCAGGTCCAAGTCCACCAGCAGCTTGCCGCCGTTGGCGTGCAAGCTGCTGCCCATGCGCAGCTCACCCTCGGGAGCGAGCGCACGCAGCTCGGGCCTGAGCCGGCCGGCCTCGTCGAAGAGCTCGTCCGGCCGGTAACTGCCTAGCCACTGCTCCAGCAGCGCGAGCTGCGCGGGTTCTTGCCTCACCTTCGCAAGCGGCACTTGGTGCGCGCGGAAGGTCCCTTCGATCCGTTCGCCATCGACCAGCTTGGGGCAGGTCCAGCCCTTGGGCGTGCGCAGCACGATGGCCGGCCACACCGGACGCTCGGTGAGTCGGCCGCCCCGCGCGCGCGCCTGAATCTCTCGAATCTCGCGCCAGCACGTATCGAGCGCGCTAGCCAGCGCGCGGTGCACCAGCCGGGGATCGTCGCCTTCGACGAACAGTGGCCGGTAGCCGTGGCCCTCGAGCAACTTGCGAATGTCTACGTCGCTCTGTCGCCCGAGCACCGTGGGCCCGGAGATCTTGTAGCCGTTCAAGTGCAAGATGGGCAGCACCGCCCCGTCGCGTGCCGGGTCCAGGAACTTGATGCCGCTCCACGACCCGCAGAGCGGTCCGGTCTCCGCTTCTCCGTCGCCGATGACCGCGACCGCCAACAGCTCGGGATTGTCGAAGGCCGCACCGAAAGCGTGCACGAGCACATAGCCGAGCTCACCGCCTTCGTGGATCGAGCCGGGCGTGGGCACGCTGACGTGGCTGGGCACGCCACCGGGCGTGGAGAATTGACGAAAGAAGCGCCGCATGCCGGCGCTGTCCTGGGAGATCTCCGGGTAGATTTCCGAATACGTGCCTTCCAGGTAGACGTTGGCCAGCAGCGCGGGCCCACCGTGTCCCGGACCTGCCAGATACAAGAGCCTGGCACCGTACTGTCTGATCAGGCGGTTCAGATGCACGTAGATCAAGCTCAACCCCGGCGAAGTGCCCCAGTGTCCCAAGAGGCGTGGCTTGACGTGCTCGACTCGCAGTGGCTCCCGCAGCAAGGGGTTCTCCTGCAGGTAGATCTGGCCAATGGTCAGGTAGTTTGCGGCCCGCCAGTACGCGTGCAGGGCATCCACTTGTGGATCGGAGAGCGCTTCGGTCATGGCTGGAACCTAAGCACGCCGCGTGCCGAGTCCCAGTTGCGGGCCGAGCACGCCCCCGGACGCCTCGTACAGACCCCTCGCGTCGCCCAGCGTATCCTGCGGCATCTCGGTCTCACGCGCCCTGCGCTCGACTACTGCTCGATCGAGTCGGCGTCCGCGCCGGTCACTTCGTTCGCACTACACAACATGGACCTTGCGAGTGTGCCGGGCGGGCTTCTTCGCGCGGCCTGTGCGCTGCTGCGGGCTGCTGTGTAGCTCTTTGCGAAGCGCGCACCGAGCGCCGCTTTGGCGCGGTCCAGGGTTTGCTGCAGCGCGTCGTGGGCGTGTTGAGCGGCTTCATCGTCGCCCGTGCTCGCAGCTGATGGCGGTGTGAGCGCGAGCAGGCCGAGCACATCGTCCAGGCGTGTCTGCTCAGGCTTGCTTGCGCGCAGCTCGGTGTCGAGCAGGGGGACCAGGACCTGGTCGCGCAGCGCGAGCACGTCGTCCTGCCCCAGCTGACAGGTCAGCAGGCGTGCGTGCAAGCGTGCGAGCACGCCAGCCACGTGACTGCGCGGCTCGTCGAGCAACGCACGCAGTGGCGCCTCGAAGCGCCCCTGCGCACGTGCGTACGAGCTCAACATCACGTCGAGGAGCTTCGTTCGGCATTCGCCACCGCAGCCTGCGCTCGTGACGAACGTGGCCAACCACTGACTGCGTGCGGCGCGGAATTTCTCGAGCTCGTCGGCCTCGCTCGCCGCGACCAGCTCCTCGGGCTGCGCAGGAACGAGTGCAAGTGCCGCGATCAGCTTCGCGCCAGCCGAGCTTTCTTCAAAGTGAGCGATCTCCGCGAGCTGTCGCCGCTCGTAGAGGCTCGTGAGGTACGGCCCGAACAGCGCCGACAGCTTGGCCGGGCTGGCTTGCACAGCGTGCTCGTCAGCGAGCATCAGAAGGGGGCTCTGGTGCGGGTGTGCTTTGTCCGCTTCGAGCTCTTCGGCCACGAGCTGCGCCAGCGCAGCGGAACGGTCGGCTTGCTTGTCGGAAGCACACACTGGCGCATCGCGCGTGACGCCGAAGCGTTGTTGGCACGTGAGCTCGAACGCGTTCGCCAGGCGCGCATAGCTCTTGTCGGTGGTGCTTGCGAGCACGGATCTCATGTATTCGGGGTTGTCTTTGCCAAGCTCCAACGCGTACGACACAGCCAGCTCTGGATCCAAGATGTTGCCGCGAGTGAGCGACAACAGCACGCCGTAGCGCTGCTCCACCGTGCTCGGGCCCGAGGTCGAGAGCACCTGCAAGTTCTTCGCGAGAATTTCGGCACGTTCGATGCGCCAGCTGTTCTCGGCTTGAGCTGCAGCAATTTGTTGCTGCGAATCGGCTTGGCGACGCGCAGTGTCCGCCTGCTTGTACTGCCACATCGAAGTCGCGACCAAGCCCGCCGCGCCGATCACGAAGCTCGACAGAAACGAGTGGTAGGTCTGGATGAACTTGCCCACGCGCGTGGGTTTGTCGTCACCTAATCCCGTGGTTGTATCGCCAGTGCCCATGGGGCGCGAATGTAGCGTTCTGTGCGCTCTACGCCAGTGGGTCACGAGCTTTCAATCGCGGCGGAACGCCTTCGGTGCAGTAACGAACGCTCTGACTCGGGTTTCGCCGTTCTTCCTAGGCGTGATGGCCTAGCCTGGCACCCGCTCGATCACGTCCCCCACCCGCAGCGTGCCTGCTACGAGCACGCGGCAGTTGATGCCGCGCAGCCGGTTTGCGCGCCCGGCGTCGTCGTTGACCCACGCGAGTGCGTCGACTCCGAAGCGGGTCAGGAACTTCTTGCAACCCTTGTGCGGCTTCTTGGTCACTTCGAGCAGCGCGCTGCCCGCTCGCAAGCGTGAGCCCGCGGGCAGCGCGTGCGCGCCCAGCTCGAGCGTGACGAGCAAGTTGTCGCCGGGCAGATGCAGCGGTTGCCCGTCGCACACCAGCTGCGCGACGCTGGTCATCATCAGCGTCAGCTGGCGCTCCACATCGCGCTGCCAGCCCCAGCGCTTGGCCCAGCGGTCGCCGACCATGCCTTCTGCAGGAGTGACTTCCGCCGTTGCGGGCGTCTCGTGTCGGCCTGGCGCGCTGCGCACCACGAGCAGGTCGATGCGGCCACGCTCGCGCGGCGCGGGCAGGCTCGCGGCATGAAGCTGTTGCAACTGCTCTAGCGTGCGCATGGCGGGCGCTCGCAGTCTGACGCGTGCCCGGCGGCTCGTCCATGCGTAGATTGC
>JADGRE010000038.1 GCA_017881185.1 Pseudomonadota bacterium
CATGGCTGCGTTGCTCCTCGTCACAATAGCGCTGGCTATTGCTCCTCGTCGCGCCTTGCCCTGCGCGCTCGGTCCTGCGCGACAACACATCAAAACCCCGCGGCCAGACCACTACAGCAAGTACTGGTCGCCGATGTTCAGGATGGTGTTGTTGCGGGCTTTGATCTTCGCCAGCTCTTGCTCGACGGCCTTCTGGAACACCGGCTTGATGTGGAAGAGCAGCACCGGCAGGTCGCGCTGTTTGGCACCGAGCTTCTTCAGCTCTTTTTCGAGGCTGATCGGCGTGTGATGACACGAGTCGCGCGCGAGCTTGGCTTGCTCGTTCGGGAACGCCACTTCCATGAGCAGCGCGCGCAGGTTGTCTTGTTCCTTCATCACGTCCCACAGCCGATCGGTGGGGCCGGTGTCACCGCTGTACACGATGGAGCTGGTGCCATCGCCCACGACGTAGGCAGCAGCTTCGACCGAATGATCGACCGTCACGGGCTTCACGCGAAAGCCACACAGCTCGATCTCGATCTCGGGCTTCAGGCTCTGGAACACCACGGTGGGGTTCTTCTGGCCGGGGATCTTGCTGAAGTCGGGCCACAAGCGGTCGTTGAAGAAGTGACGCTTGAGCACCGCGATGGTGCCGGGCGTGGAGGCAATCACCAGCGGCGGGCCACCTTGCTGCGTGCGCGTGTCGGCCAGCATGGCCAGGTCGCGCACGTGGTCGAGGTGCGCGTGGCTCACCACCACGGCTTCGAGCTTCTGTTGCTCCTTCAAGGAGAGCATGTTGGTGATGGAGCCGGCGTCCAAGCACACGCGCCCGTCGAGCAGGAACGCAGGGCATTGATGCTTGGGCGACTCACCGCCGTGGCAACCGAGAACCCTCAAGTCCATTTAGCCCACCGCCTTGACGATCGGGTCGATCGCATGGGCATGGGCGTGGCCGGTGGTGCGCGCGCACGGTGGTGTCATCCGAATGGCCCGATCGTAACGGACCGCGCCGCCGGGGTCAAAACTCTAAGGGTCGGCAAGCGCCCGTGGGGCGCAGCGCAAGCCTACGGGGCCCTGCCTTGGCCCAGACATTGACGGTCTCGGAGCCGGGCACTATACCTCCTGCGCCGCTCGGTCGTCGGTATCGGGCTTTTTTGTTGGAGAGAAGTGGATGGCCACGCATATCACCCAGGATTGCATCAACTGCGGCGCCTGTGAGCCGGAGTGCCCGAACCAAGCGATCAGCGAGGGCGACGAGATCTACGTGATCGACCCCAAGCTCTGCACCGAGTGCGTGGGCTTCTACGACCACGAAGCTTGTCAGGCCGTGTGCCCGGTCGAGTGCTGCTTGCCCGACCCGAGCGTCCGGGAAGAAGAGCCCGTGCTCATCAAGCGCGCGCTCGAGCTGCACCCGGACGACGCCGAGCTCAGCACTCGGGCCGGCAAGAACGAATACCCTTCGCGCTTCCGCAAGTAGTCGCGAGTAGCAGAGTCCTCAGGTCGCGAAGCGCTGGCGAATCTCGGGCAGCTTGTGGCGTGAGCGCTCGGCATCCGGGCCGAACGCACTGTCGCGGTCGTCGCGCGGGTCTTTGGTGCCGTCGGCTTTGGCGAGCGAGCGCGTGAAGTCGCCGTTGGGCGTGCTGTAGTCGCTGGTGTTTTGGATCTCGGCGAAAGGCTTGTGGTTCAGGTCGGTGCACACCCAGCCCGTACTGCGGTTGGTCGAGAATCTTCAGCGGCCAGGCGTTTTGAGGAATGGTGTCGCCGGGCGACAACGCCACCACTTGCGCATGCTTGCCCCAGACCGGCGCGTAGTCGCGATCGACCTGGATCTGCAGCGCAGCTGCAACCGCATCGAGCTCAGTGCGAGGCCGAGCAGGCCAGTGCCGGGAGCGCTGCATGAGCAATGCGTGAGCGCGCAGGCTTAGAGCCGATCTCAGGCCGATTTTGCAGGCGTGCGCGACTGGCCCATCTGGATCTTCTCGCCCAGGAATGCGCCGAACATCGAGATCATCACGCCGAGCAGGGCCGTGACGATGTACGCCAGCAAGGTGGGCTGAAAGCCATCCGGCGTGGTGAGCGCGAGGTACGAGACCGTGGGGATCACCGCGATCAACGCGCCGACCGCCGGCTCGACGAAGGTCTTGCCTGGCGAGAGCACGCCGACGACGATGCCACCGAGGAACCACACGCCGACCGAGATCAGCAAGCCCGGCAAGCCCTGCGGGTCGAAGCTGGAGATCACGAAGGGCACGAGGATCAAGATGATGGCCTGCGCCACCAAGTACACGCCCGCCGCCATCAGCGCCCACTTCAGCTCGAAGTGTTCTTGCTGATAGCGCCGCGCATGGGCTTCTTCTTCGGTGTACGTGGTCGTGAGCGCTTCGACTTTGGCGCCGCACGAACGGCAACGCTCCGCGCTCGGCGGGTTTTTGAACCCGCACATGGGACATGTGATCTCTTGCTCTGCCGTTGCCATCGCAATCGCCTCGCTGTCCAGCGCGACCTGGCCGCGCCGCGTACGACTCAGGGACCGAACGGGCATTGTCGCTCAGACGGGCTCGCCCTGGCAACCTGCTGACATACCGAGAGTTCCGGGCCGCGGTTGCCTACCCCTGTGGGTGGGTCAGCCGGGGTGGCTCGAAAAGGTTGACTTTGGCGGCGGCCGATCTCATAGGTCAGCCCCTCGCAGCAGCGAGATCCCAGGAGGACTGTCGTGGCCCGATTCATCGACGAGCTCAAGCGAACGCATCTGTGTGGCGACCTGCGCGAGGCGCACGTCGACCAGGAAGTGGTGCTGTTCGGCTGGGTTCAGAGCCGGCGCGACCACGGTGGCTGCATCTTCGTCGACCTGCGCGACAAGTCCGGCGTGGTCCAGGTGATGTTCGACCCTTCCATCGGCCAGAGCTTCGAGCTGGGCGATGCCTCGCGTAGCGAGTGGGTGCTTGGAGTGAAAGGTAAGGTGCGCGACCGCGGCGAAATGAAGAACCCGCGCATCCCGACCGGCAGCATCGAGGTCATCGCGCTCGAAGCCACCGTCTTCAACAAGAGCGAGACGCCTCCGTTCGCCATCGAAGACAACACGGAGACCGGCGAGGACAAGCGCCTGGAGTACCGCTACCTCGACCTGCGTCGCCCCAAGCTACAGAAAGCGCTGATCGCGCGCTCCAAGATGATGAGCACCACGCGCCAGCACTTCGACCAGAACGGCTTCATCGAAGTGGAGACGCCGTATCTGCTCAAGTACACGCCCGGCGGCGCGCGTAACTTCCTCGTGCCCTCGCGCCACCAGCCCGGCTCGTTCTACGCGCTCGCCGAGAGCCCGCAGCTCTTCAAGCAGCTGCTCATGGTCGCGGGCTACGACCGCTACTTTCAAATCGTGAAGTGCTTCCGCGACGAAGACATGCGCTTGGACCGGCAGCCCGAGTTCACGCAGATCGACGTCGAGATGAGCTTCGTGAACGAAGACGACATCTTCGGCATGATCGAAGGCTTGCTCTTCAAGCTGTTCAAGAACGTGCTGGGCATGGATCTGCACGAGAAGTACCCCAGTGGACACTTCCCGCGCATGCGCTGGGGCGAGTCGATGCGCCGCTTCGGCAACGACAAGCCCGACCTGCGCTTTGGCATCGAGCACATCGATCTCACCGAGCTGGTCACCGAGCACGATGGCGGCGGCATTCCCTTCTTCGAGCCCATCGCCAAGAAGCTCAAGAGCGGCGAGTACCGCAAGGACTTGCCCGAAGAGATCGTGAAGGCGCTCGTGATCCCGGCCAGCGGTAACTTCACGCGTGCCGATGGCGACAAGTTGGAGCAGTACGTCAAGGGCATGGGCGCCGGCGGTTTGGCGCGCGCGAAGCTCGGCGACGACGGCAGCTGGACCCAGAGCCCGCTGAGCAAGAGCGTGACCGACGCCATGCGCGTGGCGATCAACAAGGCCTGCAACGCGCAGCCCGGCGACATCTTGTGCTTCCAGTTCGGCCCAGTCGACAAGGTGCACACCATCATGGCGAACCTGCGCGTGCACATCGCCAAGAAGCTCGGGCTCATCCCCGAGTACGGCAGCGGCGGGCGCTTCGAGCTCTTGTGGATCACCGATCCGCCGCTCTTCGAGCGCGACGAAACCAGCAAGCGCTGGGCTGCCGCGCACCATCCGTTCACGCGGCCGCACGACGCGTGCTTGGACTTGCTGGAGAAGGATCCGGGCAAGGTATTGTGTCACCGCTACGACGTGGTGCTCAACGGCTTCGAGGTTGGCGGAGGCTCGATCCGCTTGCACGACCCGAGCGTGCAGGCGCGCGTGTTCAAGGCCATCGGCATCTCGGACGAAGAGGCGGAGCAGAAGTTCGGCTTCTTGCTGCGCGCGCTCAAGCTCGGGGCACCGCCGCACGGTGGCATCGCGCTCGGCCTGGACCGCTTGGCGATGCTGCTGACGGAGGGGGAAGCCATCCGCGACGTGATCGCGTTCCCCAAGACGCAAAAGGGCACCGACATGATGACCGGTGCGCCAAGCCCGGTGAACGCCGAGCAGCTGGTCGAGCTGAAGATCGCCACGCTCAAATAGACGTCAGCGCGAGCGGCTGACGTCGTCCGGCGTGTCCCAGTCGCGCAGCTGCTGGTGCTCCGCTTCTGACAGCTGCAACTCTTCCACGGGCAAGCGCGCGAGCACGGCTTGGAACGAGCGCTCGCCGTGCTGCAGCGCGGCTTCTAGCGCGGGCAACACGCTGCTGGGCTGGTAGCGCGCGAAGAGGGGCTGCCACTTGTTGACCTCTGGATCGCGCACGGCGAGCACCGGCGCCGTGCTCGGGTGCGCGGCGAGGCGAGCGAGCAGCTCGGCCGTGACGAACGGCATGTCGCAAGCGATGGCAATGCCGGGCCGAGCGCCGGCGCGCGGCAACAGTGCCGACAACCCGCCGAGCGGGCCGATGCCCGCGGGTGCGTCGACGAGCCTGGGCAATGCATCGAGCTGCGCGCCGAGTGTGCCGTCGCCTCCGACCAACACCACGGGCAAGCCGACTTCGCGCGCGATGCGCACGAGCCGGGCAACCAGCGTCTCGCGCTCACCCGGCGCCAAGAGCAGCGCCTTTTGCGCGCCACCCATGCGCCGACCTTGGCCGCCCACGAAGATGCCCACGAGCGCTTGCGGCTGGGTCACGACGCGCCGATCTGCGTTGCACGCGCCAAGCTACGCGCCGTGCCGGTCGAGCCGATTGCCTTGCCACAGCCACTGCCGCCATGATGGCCGCCGGCAGCATGGTCGAGCCTGTCAGTGCGAATGAGCCCGAGCTTCGTTACGACTGCGAGCGCTCGCGCTTGCCGCCGGGGCTGCGCGAGCGTTTCGAACCGCTGTCGCTCGACGACGAGGCGTGCGCGTTTCTGCAGCAAGCGCGCACGCGCAGCGCCGGTTGGTTGCGCACGCAGGCCTTCGGCGCGCTCAAGCTGGTGCTCTCCGACTACGACGCGTACGGCCTTCTGAACATGTACCCGATGCACGTGCTGAGCATGCCACAGTGGCAGGCGCTCGTCGGGCTCGGTGCAGGGCCTCGTTCGCTGCTCGACGTAGGCGCAGGCTCGGGCGCCGTCACGGCGCGCGCGGCGTCACTGTTCAGCGAGATCAGCGTGACCGAAAGCTCGAGCGCGCTGCGGCGCAAGCTGCGTGCGAGGGGCTTTCGTGTGCTGGAGCACGACCTGGGGCTGTCGCCGTTGCCCCTGACCGAGCGCTTCGACGTGGTCAGCGCGCTCAACGTGCTCGACCGCACCGCACGCCCGCGCGCGCTGCTTACTCACTTGCGACGCGCGCTCAAAGACCAGGGCCTCTTGGTGCTCGCCGTGCCCCTGCCGCTGTCGCCCCACGTGCACGTCGGCCCTACCACGGTCGACCCCGACGAGCCGCTGCCCGCGCGGCGCAAGCTGTGGGAAGACGGCGCCGCGTCGCTCGTGCAGGAAGTGGTCGAGCCCGCCGGCCTGCGCGTGACCCGGCTGTGCCGCGTGCCCTACCTGTGCCAGGGTGACACGCACCGCCCGCTGTACGTGCTCGACGACCTGATCGTGGTCTGCCAGCGCGCGTAACCGCACCCCGAAAAACGCACCCCGACCCGAGTTTCTTGCAGCGGGGCGCCTGCCGCGCGACAACCGAACCGCGATCGCAGGACCACCCGTGGCGCTCACGAACACACGCGCGCAGCACGCGCAAGTCAGCAACTTCGGCGCACAAGCGGCGTTCGTGGTGCCGCTGTTGTACGGGGTCACCCGCGCCAGCGCGCACGGCTACCTGGCCGGCTCGCTCGACCTGATGGAGACGAGCCTGAGTGCACACGCAGCAGCCTGGTCTGCCCCGGCGCCGCTACTCGCCCGGCTGTGCATGCTCGTGCCACTCGGACCGCTTGCGCTGCGCATCGCAGTGGCGTCGACGCTGGCGCTGTCGGCCGCAGCGCTGCTCGCGTACCGCGCGCTCGACACCTTGTTGCTCGCGCAAGGCGTGGGCGTGCCCGCCCTGCGCGCGGCCGTGGCGCTCGGCTTCTGCCTGTTCGGCGTGGGCGTGCCCGGTCTGTTCTTCCAGGCGCTGCGTCCCGAGGTGTTCGCCGTTCAGACGCTGCTGGCAGTCGCGTTTCTCGAGCGCTTGACTCGGCTCGAGGCGAGCTGGCCCTCGCACGACTTGCGCGCGCTGTACACGGCCGCCGTGTGTTTTGGTGGGCTCGCTGCAGGCGATCCGGTGTGTGCCTTGTTGCTGCTGACGGCGGCGTTGCCCACGCTCTCGCGCGTGGCTCGCGCCAAGGGCTTGCGCCGGCTCGGCGCCTGCGCGCTCGGCGCACTCGCGGTGGGCGCCGGCGTACGCATCGGCTGCGGCTTCACGCACACACCGTGGTGGCCGACTCTCGCCGCGGGCGGACACACCGCCGCGACCGTCTTCGCTTACCCACGCGCCTATCTTTCGGCACTGGGCCTGTTCGGCGTCTGGGCCGTGCTGGGGGCCATCGCAGCATTGCAGACGCCGGGCGTGCGCCGAATCGGTGCGCTGTGGACCGGCGCCTGCGTGCTGCCGGTGCTGGGCTACGGGCTCTTTGGTCTGTCACCGCACGCGCCCGACGGCCTGGGCATGCTCTCGTTCGCGCTCGTCGCAAGCACGCTGCTCGCAGCCGCGCTGTGCGGTGCGCTGCTCGCACCCGACGGCCATGGCAAGCCCCAAGCGTCGCGTGCGCAGCTGACCGCTGTCTTCGCACTACTCGCGCTCGGTGCACTGCGCTTGCACGTCACGGCAACGCAGAGCGCGCTCACGAGCTTCGCCTTGCCCGATGCGCTGTCCGGCCAGATACGTCAACGCTTGCCAGCCCGCAGCCTGGTGCTGGCGTCCGATCCGCGTAGCGCCGCGTTTCTGCTGGCGTCCGAAGCCGAAGATCAAGCGCGCCCCGACTTGCGCTTGCTCGCGCCCAGCCGCTGGCAAAGCGCGGGCACGCACGCGCAAACGCTGCCTATGGACGCCGAGCTGCGACCGCTCTTGCGCGCTTACCTGTTGAGCGGTGAGTTGGAACAAGCCGAGCTCGAGTCGCTCGCGGCCAAACGGCCGGTCGTGCTAGATGCGCAGCCGCAACTGAGCCCAGACCTCTTTCCCGCGCTGCGCTTGCAGCACTTCATGTTCGAGGTGCTCGGCGCAGCCGCCAGCCACGCCGAAAAACGCAACGCCGCAGCTGACTTCGTGGCCGAGCTGGGGCAACTGCAAGATGCTGCAGGCAGCAGCCTCGCCGAGCCTGTCGCTCGGCCGTGGCTTGCCGCGCAAACGCTCTCCACGGCGCTCTTTCTGGCCGCCACCGGCGAAGCCGAAAGTGCGCGTGCCGCCATCGACTTTGGCCGCCCATTGGCCGCGCACGCCAGTGGGTGGGATGCGCTGTCTGCCGCGCTGTCTGCCGATCCGCCCGCCAAAGCCCTGGATGTACGGCCTTTTTTGCCGCGCGATCCGCTGAGCCTCGAGTGAAGCGCGAGCCTTGATCCCCTGGGGACCGTGGTTAGGTTACGACTACGGAGGCATTTTCCATGCGCTTGGATCGGCTCACAAACAAGACTCGCGAGGCGCTGCAAGCAGCCCAGAATGACGCGACGGAACGCGGTAACCCGGAGCTTCAGCCGGAGCACTTGCTCGTTGCGCTCTTGGAGCAAGCCGACGGCGTCGCACCAGCGTTGGTCAGCAAAGCGGGCGGCAAAGACCGCGCGCTGGTCAGCGCGTTGGACAAACGTCTCGAGGCCCTGCCGAAGGTACAAGGCGGCGCCGAGCCGTCGCTGTCGCGGCGCTTGCGCGAGCTGCTCACGCAGACCTGGAAAGAGACGCAAGACCTCAAAGACGAGTACTCGTCTGCAGAGCACGTGCTGCTCGCGCTCGTCGGGCAGAAAGACGAGCTGACCAAGCTCTTCAAGGAGCACGGCGTCGACAAGGACAGCCTGCAGAAAGCCATCAAGGAAGTGCGCGGCGCGCAGCGCGTCACCGACGCCGATGCCGAGGGCAAGTTCCAGTCGCTGCAGAAGTACACGCGCGACATCACCGCGCTCGCTGCAGCCGGCAAGATCGATCCGGTCATCGGTCGCGACGAAGAGATTCGCCGCGTCATCCAGGTGCTCGCGCGCCGCACCAAGAACAACCCCGTGCTCATCGGCGAGCCCGGCGTGGGCAAGACCGCCATCGTCGAGGGCATCGGGCAGCGCATCTCCAAGGGAGACATCCCCGACAGCTTGCGCGACAAGAAGCTGCTCTCGCTCGATCTGGGCGCCATGATCGCCGGCACCAAGTACCGCGGCGAATTCGAAGATCGCCTGAAGGCCGTGCTCAAGGAGATCGAGGCTGCCTCCGGTAGCATCATCCTCTTCATCGACGAGCTGCACACCATCATGGGTGCAGGCGCCGCCGAGGGTGCGATGGATGCGAGCAACATGCTCAAGCCCGCGCTCGCACGCGGCGAGCTGCGCTGCATCGGTGCGACCACGCTGGCCGAGTACCGCAAGCACATCGAGAAAGACGCTGCGTTCGCACGCCGCTTCCAGCCCGTCTTCACCGGTGAGCCGAGCGTGCCGGACACCATCAACATCCTGCGCGGTCTGCGCGAGCGCTACGAAGTGCACCACGGCATCCGCATCCAGGATCCCGCGCTCGTGGCAGCTGCAACGCTGTCGGATCGCTACATCACCAACAGGTTTCTTCCTGACAAGGCGATCGACTTGATGGACGAGGCGGCCGCCGAGATCAAGATGGCGATCGACTCGATGCCTCACGAGATCGAGCTCGTGGAGCGCAAGCTCGTGCAGCTGCAGATCGAACAGCAAGCGCTGAAGAAGGAGCCCGATGCAGCGAGCAAGAAGCGTCTTGCCGAGCTGCAGAAGGACCTTGGCGAGCTGGGCGAGAAGAAGTCGCAGATGCGCGCGAAATGGCTGAAGGAGAAAGAGATCATCGGCCAGATCCGCGAGAAGAAAGCGACCGTCGAGCAGCTGGGCGTGGACTTGGAGCGTGCCCAGCGCGTGGCCGACTACGAGGGCGCCGCCAAGCTGCGCTACGGCGACATCCCTGCAGCCGAGAAGGCTGTGACCGAGCTGCGCGCCAAGCTGACCGAAGCGCAGAAAGACGGCTCGTACCTGAAGGAAGAAGTCACCGAGGAAGACATCGCGAACGTGGTCTCGCGCTGGACGGGCGTGCCCGTGAGCAAGATGCTCGAGGGCGAGAAGATCAAGCTGCTCGACATGGAGAACCGACTGCGCACGCGCGTGGTCGGCCAAGACGAAGCGCTGGTCCACGTGAGCAACGCGGTGCGCCGCAGTCGCGCAGGCCTCGGTGATCGCAATCGGCCCGTGGGCAGCTTCTTGTTCCTCGGCCCGACTGGCGTGGGCAAGACCGAGTTGGCGCGCGCGCTCGCCGAGTTCTTGTTCGACGACGAGAGCGCGATGATCCGCATCGACATGAGCGAGTACATGGAGAAGCACTCCGTGTCGCGCATGATCGGCGCGCCTCCCGGCTACATCGGCCACGACGAAGGCGGCCAGCTCACCGAGCCCGTGCGTCGCCGCCCCTACAGCATCATCCTCTTCGACGAGGTCGAAAAAGCCCACCCCGACGTCTGGAACGTGCTGTTGCAGGTGCTCGACGACGGCCGCTTGACCGACTCGCAAGGTCGCACGGTGGACTTCACCAACACCGTCATCATCATGACCAGCAACGTGGGCTCGCAGTTCATCAGCCAAGCCAAGAGCGACGAGGAAATTCGCAAGGCGGTCACCGAAGAGCTGCGCGCGCACTTCCGCCCGGAGTTCTTGAACCGCCTCGACGAGACCGTGGTGTTCCACCAACTGGGTCGCGAGCAACTGCGCTCCATCGTGGACATCCAGCTGCGTCGCTTCGAGAAGCGCCTGCGCGAGCGCGAGCTCTTGCTGGTGGTGAGCGACGACGCCAAGGACTTGCTGGGCAACCTCGGCTACGACCCGACCTACGGTGCACGCCCGCTCAAGCGCGTGATCCAAAGGCACCTCGAGAATCCGCTCGCGGAGCAGCTGCTCGGCGGCAAGTACCTGCCAGGCGATACCGTGGTGGTGAACGCGAAGGACGGTGTGCTGACCATCGACCGCCGCGCGGCGCCGGCGAACACGCAAGCGGCGGAGTAGCGGGCAAGGGCGGTGCGCGCAAAACCTGACCCGTTCGGCGCAGGCCTCGGGTACACACAAAGCGCATGTCGCGCACCCGTCTAACGCAGGCACGTGGTTGGACACTGGTATGCGCCGCGCTCGTCCTCGCTGGATGCTCTTCGGGGATCATCCATGAGCCGAGCGGCCAGGCCGCGCAACCTCATGAGCTCGGCGGCGCTGGCGCCTCGGGTGGAGCCGGCAGCACCAACCCGCAAGCAGGCAGAAGCGGAGCAGCCGGGAATGGTTGCGTGGGTGCTTCTTGTGATACTGAAACAGCTGTTGCGTCCGGCGAATTCCCGCGGCTGAGCCACGGTCAGTGGTCGAACAGCGTGCGCGATTTGCTGTACTTGAGCAGCGCGCCCGACGTGGCCGGATTCACCAACGATCCGCAGACCGGAACCAAATTCGATAACAACGGGGACAAGCTCGAAGTATCACAGGGGCTTTGGGGTGACTACCAGACTGCAGCCGAGGACCTCGCAGCGAAGCTGGTTGCCGACCCAGCCCAGCTCGCGAAGGTGGTGCCGACCGGGCTGCCGAGCGATGCCACCGCCAAGGCGCGGGCGTTCGTGGCGGCGTTCGGCGAGCGCGCGTACCGCCGGCCACTGACCGCCGCTGAGCTCGACAGCCACCTGGCGCTCTTTCAACGAGGCGCGCAGCTGTTCGCGGGAAGCGATGCGTTCACTTCGGGTGTGCAGCTGCTCGTGCAGGCGATGTTGCAGTCGCCGCACTTCGTGTACCGCGTGGAGAGCGGTACGAGCGTTGGCGCCGACGGGACGGTCACTCTCGACGACTACGAAATCGCCTCGCGGCTTTCGTACATGCTGTGGGACTCGATGCCCGATGCCACGCTGTTTGCAGCTGCCAAGGCTGGGGTGCTGCACGACAGCAAGGTGCTCGCGGCGCAAGCCAAGCGCATGCTGGCAGACCCGAAGGCTGCAACGAAGCTCGACGGCTTCCACGCGCAGCTGCTCGAGCTCGCACGCTACGACACGCTGCACCCCGCGGGCCAACCGAGCACGATCGGCGCGTCGATGCGACAGGAGACGCAGCGCTTCGTCGACGACGTGGTCGTCAAGCACGACGGCAACCTGAAGACCTTGCTCGGCGCGAGCTACAGCTTCGTGAACAAAGACCTCGCGAGCCTGTACGGCTTATCTGGCACGTACGACACCACCTTCGTGCGCGCAGAGCTCGATCCGAAGGTGCGCGCGGGCTTGCTCACGCAGCCGGGCTTTCTCACCTACCGCTCGGGTGGCACGGCGCCGATCTTGCGCGGCGTGTTCATCAACCTGAACTTCCTGTGCGCGAAGCTCCCACCGCCGCCCGTGTTCAAGCCGCCCACGATGAAGGGCGTGACGCGTAGGCAGCGCGTGGACTCCATCACCGGCAAAGGCACCTGCGGCGAGAGCTGTCACGCGCGCATGATCAACCCCGCCGGCTTTCCGCTCGAGTACTTCGACGACGTCGGACGCTACCGCACCCAAGACAGCGGACAGCCGGTGGACGGCAGCGCGAGCTACAGCTTCAGCGACGGCGACCAGAGCTACGACGGACCGATCCAGTGGAGCCAAGCCATGCTGCAGAGCGTGGACAGCCACGCGTGCTACGTGCGGCACTGGCTGGAGTTCGGCTTCGGGAGGCAGGCAGCCAGCGGTGACGAGCCGCTGATCGCGCGCGTGGCCGAGGCTTCGCGGATGCTCGGGTTGCCGGTGAAAGACTTGCTCGTGGAGCTGGTGCAGAGCCCGAGCTTCCAGACGCGCGTGCAGGTGAAGCCATGAACAAGCGCGACAAGCTTGTGCAGCTGCTGGGTTCGCGCGCGGGCCGCCGCGTGTTTCTGCGTGGTGCCGGCACGGTGGCGCTGGGCCTGCCGTTTCTGGACGCGTTTGCAGCGCGGCCGGCGCACGCGGCGCCGGCAGCTGGCGCCGCGCAGCCGCGCTTCGCAGTGTTCATCAGGCAAGCCAACGGCGTGGCGCAGGCAGGCAATGGCGAGCCGGAGCTGTTCTGGCCGCGTAACCTCGGGGCGCTCACCAAGGCCTCGATGACTTCGGAGTCCGACCGCGCGGTGACGGAGCTGGCGAGCTACGCCGACAAGCTCTTGCTCGTGAAGGGCACGAAGTTCGCGTTCAAGGGCAACGGTTGCGGTCACTCGGGTGGCGGCAATCAGGTGCTCACGGCGGCGCAGGTCTCGCAGGATCCGAGCGGCGCCGCGTCGCTCGCGATGGGCGAGTCGGTCGACAACCGCATGGCGCGGGAGATCAACCCTGACAAGGGCGAGCCGCTCACGCTCATGACCGGGCCCACGCAGGGCTACTTGCCGGTCGTGCTCTCGTATCGCGGCCCCAAGGACCTGCGCGGCGCCGACAACGACCCGTTCGCCGTGTACACGCGCATGACGGGCCTCGCCGGCATGGGCCAGGCGCAGATCGCGCAGATCGCTTCGCGCCGCAAGAGCGTCAACGACTTGGTGCGTGGTCAGCTGCAAACGCTCTTGTCGAGCCCCCAGCTCAGCAGCGAAGACCACCGGCGCCTGGACCTCCATTTGAGCGCGGTGCGCGACGTGGAAGTGAAGATGGCGTGCGTGCTGCCGGACATGCGGCAGAAAGAGCTCGACGCCATCGACCCCGTGGACGGCAACAACTACCTCACCGTCACCCAGATGCACATGGATCTGGTGGCGCTGTCGTTCGCATGTGACTACTCGCGTGTGGCCACCATCCAGATGGGCCAGGGCAACGACAGCACGCAGTTCTCGATCCCAAGTTACATGGGCGGCATGCTGCTGCCGCGCTACCACCAGATTTCCCATCGCATCTACAGCGATGGGGCGACGGGCGACCCGATTGCGGGCGCACAGGACATGCACCACCAGATCGACATGCTGCACGCGCGGCTGTTCGTGTACCTGCTGGACAAGCTGTCCAGCTATTCTCAGGCTAACGGTACGTTGCTGGACAACGGCGTGGCGGCGTGGACCAACGACCTGGGTCACGGCGTGAGCCACACCTACGACAACATCCCGTGGGTGCTCGCGGGCAGCTGCGGCGGCTACCTGAAACAAGGCGCCTACGTCGATGCCGGCGGCGTCACCCACAACAAGCTGTTCAATACGCTGCTGTCGGCGGTGGGCGTGCGCAAGGCCGATGGCTCCGAGGTCGACGACTTCGGCGACCCCGGTCTCGCAAAGGGTCAGATCGCGGCGATCAAGGCCTGAGCTGACGTTTCGTCATGGTGGCGCGGTGCACGACGTCGTGACATCTTCGCCGGCCGCATGGCGCTGGTGCACAAGCTCGGCTGGGACGCGCAGTTCATGGAACGTAGCCCGTGGTTCTGGCCGCTGGCCCGCGCAGCAGAGCGCTTCGAGACGTTGGCAGACTGGCCGACGCTCGCGCAACTCGGCGAGCTGTACGCGCTGCGTGCGCAAGAGACCGGCGCGCCGCTCTTGCGCTTCGCAGACAACGTGCGCAAGCAGGACAAGCGCGTCGGCGGGCGCGTGGTGCTCGAAGCGCTCTACGACGGGCGCATCAGCGTGCGCGGCGAAGTCCCCACCCGCGAGCGCGACTGGCACGATTTCTTCAACGTGCTGTGCTTCGCGACCTTCCCTCACGCCAAGCACGCGTTGCACTCCCGGCAGTTCGCTGCGCTGCGCGCGCGCGTACCCCCGGACGCGTCCCAGCTGCCCAACGCGCGCTCGCCGGAACAAGACGCGCTGACGCTCTTCGACGAAGGTGGCGCCGTGGTGGTCGCGACACGCGAGGCCGCGCGGCTGCTCGAGCAAGACAACTGCAGTCAGCAAAGCATCGAAGCACTGCAGCAACAGGGCGTTGCAAGGGTGGTGCCGTTCGGGCACGCACTGTTCGAGCACCTGGTGGAGGGCTTGCGCTGTCCGGGCGGCTGCACGCACCTGAGCGTGGTCGACGCACTGCCCAGCGACGACGCGGCCCTCTTGCAGACCGTGGACCTGCGCCTCGCCGAGGCATTGCGCGACCCGAAACACTTCGTGTCTCCGCGAGCTTGCTCACATCTGCGCCATCTGCGCCATCTGCGCCTCGACACCCTGGGCATCTTGCCGCCGACCCCCGCGCGCGCGCGCCCTACAGGTTCACCGGCCAGGGGATGCTCATGACGGCCCCCGAGCTGCAGATTCTGGTGCTTTCCCTTGCGGGCATACCGGTTCTGGAGGGCATTACGGGCAACTGACCTGAACAGGCGCAATGTGCGCGTCAGACGTACGTGGTCAAGTGCGACCCCCAACTGTGCTAACCTACAGCTTCTTGCGTGAGCGGTGCGCGCCGCAAACGTGCGGCGCCGCGGACGCTTCCGGTAAGCTAATAGAATGGTGTCGGGGACATGAGCGCGCGTAGATCACGGCTGAGGCTGGGCCTGTGCGGCCTGCTGCTTGTCGGCGTTGCAGGCTGCTCCGTCGACGCCGCGCCCAGCGGCGTGGGCTGGACTCACAACAACGATGGCGGGCAAAGCGAAGCTGGCACCGCCCATCACGACGCTGGACACGACGCCGCGACGCCCAAGGACGCCGGTCGTCACGACGCGGGCAAGCTGATGCCGCCGCCGAAAGACGCCGGGGCACACGACGCAGCCAAGCCGCCCGACGACTCGGGCATCGTGGATGCCGGCGCGGACACCGGCGTCGACGCTGGCCCACCGCCCGTCGCGCCAAGTCGACTGGTCTTCCCGCTCGCCGGTGGCGAAATTTCCTACTCGCCCAGCTACGTCATGCGTTCGTCGGTCGGGGCGTTGCGTCCCACCAACTCTCCCCTGGTGTCGACCGGGGCGGCAGCCAGCGAGCACTACAAACTGACTGCCCGACTGACTTGGTAACTGTGCTGGTAACTGTCCTGATAACTGTCTCGCCCACGCCTTGAAGGATGCGCACATGCAGAAGCTGCTCGGAATACTTCTCGTGGTCTCGGTACTCGTGCTCGGCAGCACGGCCCGCGTGCACGCCAATGCGCCGACCAGCCTTCCGTTCCAGGGCTTTCTGACCGACAGCGCCGGCACCCCGATCGATGGCATGTTCAGCATCACGTTCACCATTTACGAGATCACCACGAGCGCGACCGCGAAGTTCACGGAGCAGCAGTTGTTGAAGGTGGAGGGCGGCTTCTTCCACGCATACGTCGGTGCGACCGGCGCCGGCATCGACCCGACGCTGTTCAAAGGCAACAGCATCTACGACCTGGGCGTGAAGGTGGGCACCGACAGCGAGATGTTGCCGCGCACGCGCCTATCGAGCGTGCCCTACGCGTTCTACGCCGACGCGTGCGGCGATACCGACACCATCAAGGGCCTGGCGCCCACCGCGTTCCAGCAGCGCGTGACTGGCACCTGCGCGGCCGGCCATTCGATCCGCGTGGTCAACTCCGACGGCAGCGTCACCTGCGAAACTGATACCACGTACAGCGCTGCGAGCAGCGGCGGCTTGGCCATGAGCGGCACGGCCTTCAGCGTGGACTACACCACCACGCAGGCGCGGGTGAACAGCACGTGCACGGCTGGGCAATCGATCCGCGTGGTCAACCAGGACGGTAGCGTCACCTGCGAAACCGACAGCGACACGCTCTACAGCGCTGCAGCCAACGGCGGCCTCGCGCTCAACGGTACGGCGTTCAGCATCGCGCCGAGCGCGGCCGGTGCAGGCTTGGCGCTCGCCAGCGGCGTGATGAGCATCGCTCCCAGCGCGGCCGGTCACGGTTTGAGCTACAGCGGCGGCGTGATCGACGTCGCGCCCGACAGCGGTAGCTGCGCCGCGGGCCAACTGCTCAAGAGCAACGGCTCGGGCAGCTGGACTTGCCAGAACGACATCGACACCAACACCACGTACAGCGCTGGCGCGGGCGTGACGCTGACCGGCACCGTGTTCAGCGCGGACTTCACCGCTGCTCAGGAGCGCGTGACGGGTAGCTGCGCCGCGGGGCAATCGATCCGCGTCATCAACGCGGACGGCAGCGTCAGCTGCGAAGTCGACAGCGACACCACGTACAGCGCTGGCGCCAGCGGTGGCTTGGCACTCACAGGCACGGCCTTCAGCATCGCTCCCAGCGCTGCCGGTGCAGGCTTGGCGCTCGCGAGCGGCGTGCTGGCCGTGGCCCCCGACAGCGGCAGCTGCGCCTCCGGCCAACTGCTCAAGAGCAACGGCGCAGGTGGCTGGACCTGCTTCAACGACAACGACACCACGTACAGCGCCGCGGCCTCAGGTGGGCTGTCAATCAGCAGCAACCAGTTCTCGGTGGCGGCCGGCGGCGTGACGAGCAGCATGATCGCCAGCCACACGCTCACCAACGCCAACATCGCCGCCGACACGGTTACCGCCACGGAGCTGGCCGCGGCTTCGGTCGGGATGCGCGAGCTGTCGTCGGCGAATATGCCTTCAGGCACGGATGTCGTGTCGGGGGCGTTCAGCTCGGGCACCAACAACATGCTCGCCAGCACGAGCTTCAAGCCGCCGGCGAACGGCAACTGCATGGTGAACGTGTCGTTCTCGGTGACCACGAGCATCTCGGCCACCGATCACGTCTTGGTGAGCGTGCTGCGCGACGTGTCGGGCACCCCCACGGTGGGCACGGCGACCTCCGTGGCGCTGCCGATCGCAGGCCAAACGGTCACCTCCACCGCCAGCACCTCGCAGGTGTGGAGCGTGCCTGCGGGCAACCTGGTGACCTTCGGTTGCCGCGCGACCACGGGTAACCCGGTGTCCGACCTGGACATGGGTACGGCACAATGCAACGTCAGCTGGGTCTGCTTCTGAAACCTTGCTACGCGCGCTGCGCAATCAGATCAGCGCGCGCAGCTGCGCGACGGTGTCGTCCCACTTGGCGAGCTCGCCTGCGGGCTGGCGCAGGAACGCCTCGATACGCTCGATGCGGCTGAGGGCGGCGTCCAGGTGGGCGTCGCTGCCGGCGCGATAGGCGCCGAGCATGACCAAGTCGCGCTTCTCTTCGTACAGGCCGAGGTGGGCGCGCACGGCCTGCGCCGCGGCCCAGTGCTCGGGTGAGGCGAGCCGGGGCATGAGGCGCGACAAGCTGTGGGCCACGTCGATGGCGGGGTAGCGACCGCGGGCCGCAGCAGCGCGACTGAGCACCACGTGGCCATCGAGTAAGCCGCGCAGCTCATCGGCGATGGGCTCGTCGAGGTCGTCGCCTTCCACCAGCACGGTGTAGAACGCAGTGATCGAGCCGTGCTCGCAGCTGCCGGCACGCTCGAGCAGGCCGGGCAGGGCCGCGAACACGCTGGAGGGATAGCCGCGGCGAACAGGCGCTTCGCCCGCGGCCAGGCCCACGTCGCGCGCGGCGCGGGCGAAGCGCGTGATGCTGTCCATCAGCAAGAGCACGCGCTTGCCCTGGTCGCGAAAGCCTTCGGCGATGGCCGTCGCCACGTACGGGCAGCTCATGCGCACCAGCGCCGGTGCGTCGCTGGTGGCGCAAACTACAACACAGCGTTGCCGTCCTGCGCTGCCCAGATGATCTTCCAGGAAGTCGCCCACCTCGCGCCCGCGCTCGCCCACCAGACACACCACCACCACGTCGGCTTGCGCGTTGCGCGCGACTTGCCCGAGCAGCGTGCTCTTGCCGACGCCGCTGCCGGAGAAGAGACCGATGCGCTGACCTTGCCCGACACTGGCGAAGGCATCGAGCGCACGCACACCGAGCGGCAGGAGCTGATCGATGCGTTTGCGCGCGAGCGCTGCCGGTGCGGCGCGCAGCACCTGCCGGGCTTCGCCGTGCAGCGGCGGCCCGCCATCGATGGGCTGGCCGAGACCATCGAGCACACGACCCAAGAGCTGTGGGCCGAAGTTGAAGCGCAACGGCGCGCGCAGCGGCGTGATGGCGTCGTCCGGCGCGAGGCCGTGCGCGGGGCCGAGCGGCAAGAGCGTCACGCCTTGTGGGTCGAAGCCCACGATTTCCGCGAGCAAGGGCCCTGCGCCCGAGCGCTCGATCTCCACCAGCTCGCCCACGCGCGCGTCGGGCAGATCCGCGCGCAAGCACAAGCCCACGACCGCGCGCAGCCTGCCGGTGACGCGCACGGTCGGCGTGCTCCCGAGCGCCGCCGCGACTTTGCTGTGCAGCTCGGAGCGCGGGCTGTCGCCCAAGTTGCCTGACAGATTGCCCATCGCGCTGCCCCCAGCTGCTACTCAGTCGAACAAGCCTCGCAGCTTGTCCAGAAAGGTCTGCTGCTGCGGGTGCGCGCCTTCACCCATTTCGCGCGAGAGCTCTTCGAGTAGCTCGCGCTGACGCGCTGTCAGCTGCGCCGGTACTTCGACGATCACCTTCACCAGCTCGTCGCCCTTGCCGTAGCCGCCGAACACCGGCAGGCCCTTGCCGCGCAAGCGAAACACCTTGCCGGACTGCGTGCCGGGCGGCAGGCGCATCGAGACCTTGCCTTCGAGCGTGGGCACCTCGAGGTTCGCGCCCAGCGCGGCCTGCGGGAAGCTCACCGGCACGTCGCACAGGATGTCGGCGCCTTCGCGCGTGAAGAGCGAGTGCGACTTGACCTTCACGTGCACGTGCAAGTCGCCAGTGCCGACCGGCGTTTCTTCGCCCATACCGCTGAGCGTGCGCACGGCGCCGTCTTCCACGCCGGCGGGGATCTTCACGCTCAAGCTCTGCACGCGTGCCACACTGCCACGGCCCGCGCAGCGCGTGCACCTGGCCTCGGCGCGCACGCCGTTACCTTCGCAGGTGAAGCACGGCCGCGAGGTGGCGAAGAAGCCGCGCTGGAAGCGCACTTCACCGCGACCGCGACAGGCCGGACACTCCACCTGCGTGGCGCCCGGCTCGGCACGCGTGCCTTTGCAGTGCGTGCACAGCTCGTGACGCTCGTACTCGATGGGCCGCTCGCTGCCGAGCGCAGCCTCTTCGAACGAGAGCTCCAGGTTGTAGCGCAGGTCCTTGGGCGAGCGGTTGGCAGCGCCGCGGCGACCGAACATGTCGTCGAGGAAGCCCTCGAGGATTTCGCCGATGCCCGCGAAATCGGCGGCGTCGAAGCCGGTGCCGCCCCGGGCCGGGTCGAACGCCGCGTGGCCGAGCTGGTCGTAACGACGGCGCTTGTCGGCGTCGCTGAGCACGGCGTAGGCCTCGCTCACGCGCTTGAACTGCTCCTCGGCGTCTTTGTCGTCGGGGTTCTTGTCCGGGTGATGCTTGAGCGCCTGCTGCTTGTAGGCGCGCTTGATCTCGTCCGGGGTCGCAGCCCGCGCGACGCCGAGCAGCTCGTAGTAGTCGCTTTTTTCGGCGCTCGGCATGGTGAAGGGCGGTGACGGGAAGTCGCGAGGTCGGCAGCTGGCGGCAGAGACAGAAGGCGGTCTAGCCAGCGCGCAGCCAAGACCGCTTTTCGGGACGTCGGGTCTACTACAACCGGAGCCCGCAGAGTAGGGATCGGGCGTGGCAGCGCAGCACATCAGCGTGGGCGAGGCAGACGCCGGCAAGCGCCTGGACCAGGTGGTGAGGCGACTCTTGCCGGGGCGCAGTCGCGCGGCGTTGGCAGACGCCGTGGCTGCGGGCCAGGTGAGGGTCAATGGCCGGCGCGCATCCAAGGGGCTGGTGCTGCAGGCGGGCGACCTGCTGGAGCTCGAGCTGCTGGAGCAGTCTCTGGGCGGCGGACCCGCACCCGACCCGACGCTCCCGCTGCCGGTGCTCTACGAAGACGCGTTCCTCGTGGTGGTCGACAAGCCCGCCGGCGTGCCGAGCGCTGCGCTGCGCACGGGTGAGCTGGGCACCGTGGCGTCGGCGTTGCTTGCGCACTACCCGGAGATGGCCAAGGTCGGGTACCGCCCGCTCGAGCCCGGGTTGTTGCACCGGCTCGACACCAGCACCTCCGGCGTGCTGCTCGCGGCGCGCGACGCAGACACCTTCGCAGCGCTGCGCCTGGCGCACGAGCGCCGCGAAATCGACAAGACCTATGTCGCGCTGTGCGTGGGCCGGGTGCAGGCGCCGCAGACCCTGCGCGCGTTCCTGCGGGCCGACCAGCGCCGCGTGCGTGTGCAAAGCGAGCCTGTGGCAGGTGCGCGCGCAGTCCAGCTCGAGCTCGTCAGCTCCGAGCCAGCCGGCACCTGGTCGCTCGTGCAAGTGCGCGTGCCCTTTGCCGCGCGCCACCAAGTACGTGCCCAGCTGTCAGCGATCGGCCATCCCATCGCCGGCGACACGCTGTACGGCGGCCCTTCGCTACCGGAATTGCGCCGACACTTCCTGCACGCCGCCGAGCTGCGCTTGCGCCATCCGAAGACCGGTCAAGCGCTACAGGTGCGCGCGCCGCTGCCGGCCGAGTTGCAGTGGGCCATCACACGCGCACAAGCACCTGACGCTGAGCCCTGACGCGAACGCCGCGCTGTTCAAGCGCGCGTCACCACACCCGCGCGAACGCGAAAGTCCACGCGTGCTTCTTCGACCAAGATCAGCTCCGGCTGCGTCGTGGTCAGAAACACCTGCCCACCTTGGCGTGACAAGAGCGCGAAGAAGCTGCGATTGCGCTGGCGGTCGAGCTCGCTCGAGACATCGTCGAGCAAGAACATCGGCGTGCGTCCGCTGCGACGTTCCAGCTCTTGCAGCTCAGCCACCTTCAATGCCAGCACGAGCGCGCGGTGCTGGCCCTGTGAAGCGTAGCGGCGCGCTTTGGTCTCTTGCAGGCGAAACACCAGCTCGTCGGCGTGCGGGCCGTCGGCGGTGAAACCGCGCGCCAGGTCCTTGTCGATGGCTTGCTCCAACGCTTCACGCATGGCTTGCATGCTCGGCGCCACCCGCGGCTCGTAGCGCAGCGACATGGGCGGGCCGTCACCCGTGATCTCTGCAAACGCATCCGCCACGCGCGGACCAAGCTCGGTCACCAGCGCCGCACGCGCCTGCCCCAGCACCGAGCCTGCGGAGGCGAGCAGCTCGTCGTACGAAGTGATCGCCTTGCGGTTGGGCTGCTCGGCCTTCAGCAAGCGATTGCGACTGGCCAGCGCCCGCGTGTACGCCGCCAGTGTGGTGGCGTAGGTCTCATCGAGTCGCTCGAGCAAGCGATCGAGAAACGCGCGGCGTGGCTCCGGTGAACCCGTGGTGAGCTCCAAATCTCCCGGGTGAAAGATCACCACCGGCAAGCTGAGCGCGTACTGCGCCCGTGAGCGTGGCCGCTTACCGTCGACCGCAACCTCGCGCCGGCCCTCGCGCGACAAGCGAATGCGGTGCTCGTGGGGCAGCACATCGCCTCCCACGCTCGCCAACAACTCCGCGCCCGCCGCGTGCTCGCCCACCAGCTCCGCCGTCTGCGCGCCGCGAAACGAGCGCAGCGTGCCCACGTAGTCGATGGCCTCGAGCAGGTTCGACTTGCCCTGGCCGTTGTCACCCGACAACACGTTGAAGCGCTCGCCCGGCTCGAAGTCGAGCTCGTGCAGATTGCGAAACTCGCGCACCCGCAGGCGCAACAAGCGTTGCCGCTGGGCGCTCATGAGCGCGTGAGCGTGACGGCGCTCACGCTCAAATCCGCATCGGCATGATCACGCCCACGAAGTCGGTCGGACCGACGGGCTTGATCACGCCTGGGTCGAGCTGACCGCCGAGCTCGAGCCGCACGTCGTCTTCGACGATGGCAGCAAGCACGTCGAGCACGTAGCGCGCATTGAAGCCGATTTCGATGCCTTCGCCTGCGAAGTCGACCTCGAGCTCTTCGGTGCCTTCGCCGACGTCTGGGTTCTCGCTGGTGATGCGCAGCGTGCCTGGCTCGACATTGAAACGTACCGCGCCGCTCTTGTCGCTCGCCACGAGCGCGATACGTCGCAGCGCTTCGGTGAGCAGCATGCGCCCGATACCCACCTTGCGGGTCTGCGCGCTCGGAATGACTTTCGAGTACGGAGGGAACTGCTCGTCGACCAACTTCACGCTCAGCACCACGTCTTCACGCCGGAAGAACGCACTGCCGCCTGCAGTCGCGATGTCGATGGTTGCTGGCTTGTCGTCACCCTTGCCGCGGTCGGCTTTGGCCTCGTCGATCAGCCTGCGCAGCTCGCCAATTCCCTTCGCCGGAACGAGCATGCTGAAGTTCAGCAGCTTCTTGCCCTCTCCGCGCTTGTATTCGGCCTTGGAAAGCCTGTGACCGTCGGTGGTGACCATCCGCACCGCCTTGCCGTCTCCCTCGAACAGGGCGCCTGCCAGGTGCGGTCGTGTCTCGTCCGACGACATCGAGTAGTGCGTGAGCGAAATCAGCCTGCCGACTTCCTCGGCATCGAGCGTCGCGAACTCTGCCGCACCGGGGTTCGGCAACGAGGGAAAGTCTTGGCCGGGCATGCCGGGGATCTTGAAGCGCACCTTGCCCGAACGAATCTCCACGCCGTGATTGCCGACCACCTGCAGGCTCACTTCACCTTCGGGCAGATTCTTCACGATGTCGAAGAGCGTGCGTGCAGCCACCGCGATGGTGCCGCCGGCCTTGATCTCTGCAACCGCAGTCGAGCTCACCGAGAGGTAGAGGTCGGTCGCGGAGAAGCGCAAGGTCTTGGGCCCATCGGTCGACAGCAAGATGTTCGACAGGATCGGCATCGAGCTTTTGCGATCGGCCACGGAGTGGGTGCGCGCAAGCGAACGCAAAAAGTCTTTCTTCAGAATCGTGAGATGCATGCCCGCACCTTTCTAGAAGCTGCTTGGAGTTTCAACTAATCCCCACGCCAGCGAAGGTTAACCTCAGATAGATCTTAAATTCATTCGTAATCGTAGAAGCTGTGGATAGTGGATCGATCCCGCCAAGTACCGAAGATCACCGCGAGTTTCCAGAATTCGTCGATCCGGACAAAGCCCGCACAACCGGTGTCTTCCCGACACCCCAAAGAAACCCCATCAAAAACCCCAGGCTTGTCCCCAGCGAACACCACCCTGCGAAACCCGTGTCTGACTCGTGGAAGAGCTGTGGGAAAGCGAGCGGCAAGCGCCGGGCAGAGCAGAGCAACCCCCCGCCGCTCCGCGTGCAGTCAGCTCGAGCCCGCGAGTCGGCGCCAGCTCTGCCCAAGTGCTCAAGTGCGGTCGAGCCGGTGCGCAATCGCCTGGACGCTCGCCAACACTTCCGCGTCTTGGCTCAAGATACGGCTCTCGATCTTCCGCACCGCGCTCATCACCGTGGTGTGGTCTTTGCCGCCGAAGCGGTCGCCGAGCTCGGTGTAGCTGGTGTTGAGACGTTGTCGGCACAGATACATCGCGATCATGCGCGGCTGCGCGACCGAGCGGTGTCGCCGATGCGACTTCAGGTCGGCCATGCGGATGTTGTAGTACTCGCAGACCGCGCGCTGGATGTCATCGACCGTGGTCACGCTCTCGCGGCGCGGCTGAGAGCCACGCAGCGCCTCGCGCGCGAACACCAAGTCGAGCGGCCGCTTCATCAGCTCGGCCTTCACGGCCAAGCGTAGCAGCGTGCCTTCGAGCTCGCGCACGTTGCTCTGCACCGTCTCGGCCAGGAAGTGCGCGACTTCGTCGGGCAGGTCGATGCGCTCTTGCTCAGCCTTCTTCTTCACGATGGCGATACGTGTGTCGAGCTCGGGCGCCTGGATGTCGGCGACCATGCCCCACTGGAAGCGCGAGATCAGCCGCTCCTCCATGGCCTTCATCTGCTGCGGATACACATCGCTCGACACCACGATCTGCTTGTCCGAGTGATACAGCGCGTTGAAGGTATGGAAGAACTCTTCCATCGTCTGGTCGCGACCAGCGAGGAACTGGATGTCGTCCATCAAGAGGACATCGCACAGGTTGCGGTACAGATTGCGGAACTCGTCCATCTTGTGGTTCTGCAGCGCCGCGATGAACTCGTTGGTGAAGCGCTCGGCCGACACGTACAAGATGCGAGCATTCGGCTTGTCTTGCAGCACGCGGTGACCGATGGCGTTCACCAGGTGGGTCTTGCCCAGACCGACGCCACCATAGATGAAGAGCGGGTTGTAGCGGCTACCGGGGCTCGACGCCGCCGCGATGCTCGCCGCGTGCGCGAGCTGATTGCTCGGCCCGACCACGAAGCTCTCGAAATGGTACTTCGGATTCAGGTTCGCCTGGATGCGCGCGGGCTCGGAGCTGCGCACCGTGCTGGCCGGCGGCGGCGCACTCGGCCGCACGGGCTCTTGCTTCTTCAGCTCGACGGCCAAGCGCTCGTCGACTTCCCAGGAGACGTCGAGATTGCGCACGCCGCTCTTGTCGCGCAGCAGCTCGAGCATCAAGTCGAGGTAGTGCGTGCGGATCCAGTCTGCATAGAACTTGTTGGGAATGCGCAACAGCAGCTTGCCGTCGTCGCAGCCGCCCCAGGCGATGGGCGCGAGCCAGGTTTCGAAGTTTTCCGCCGAGAGGCGCGAGCGCATGTCTGTAAGCGCAGCTTGCCAATGTTCCAGCATGTCCGTGCGTTCTCCGAAATCAGGCACGTCTCCACCCACCGCGGCCAAGCCCCACCTTGCTCGCGTTCCCACACCACGACTGATCGGTGCTGCGCTACCGTAACGGCGTCTACAACCGGTGTCTTGCCCGCGGCTCTCGAGCTGGGTTTTTCGTTCTACCCTCTCTGGCTCGCGGGGAGAAAGAAGCTACCAAACGACCCTGTGGACGTCTACGGAGATCACACAAGAGACACACAGAAAGCGGATCGGTGCTGCATTTTTTTCCGCACGACGCACGCGCAGAATTCATTCACAGCTCATCCACAAACGATCCACACGCAGAGCTTCCCCAAGGAACGCCGCGTGAGCATTGGATCTTTTTTTGAGCGCGCTGCGTGCTCGCAGGCTTGCAGTCGCACGCGACGCACACGCACCCGAATTTTTGTGCACGTTGAAAGGCGCTGGTAGGTTCCAGGTAGTTGCGCGTCGCGGGCGCGCTTCGGCACTTGCGCACACCCATGGAAGCGAAGTCTCACAGCTCGGCGATTGCGCGCACCCTCGCGGGCTGTGGCTTGCTGGTCGCGTTGCTCGTGTCGAGCCGCGCGCACGCGACGCCACCGTGTGCTGTGCTGGGCAGCAAGTGCCCGCAGCCGATGAACGACGAGACCTCTCGCGGCTTGGCGCTAGGCACCGGCGCCCGCGCATCGGCGCTGTCCACCTCGGCACTGGCCTACAACCCAGCGGCTCTCGCGCTCGGGCGCCTCTACCACATCGAAGGTCTGGTCGATTACATCCCGCAAGCGCATGCGGTCGCGCTCGGTGGTGCAGTGGTCGACTCATCGACCAGCAAGATCGGCGCGGGCATCGGCTTGCGCGGCTTTCTCTCGGGCAGCGAAGGGCTCGGCGGCATCGACGGACGCCTCGGGCTGGCCGTGCCGTTCTCCGACGCGGTGTCACTCGGCTTGAGTGGTCGCTACATCAATCTCACCAACACCACCGTGGTGCCCGGCAAGTCCGTCACCACCAAAGTGGTGCACGGCTTCACCATGGACGCCTCGTTTCGCGTGCAGCCCGTCCAGATGTTGCAGTTCTCGCTCGCCACACTGAACTTCGTCGATCTGGGCAGCGCCTACGCGCCGCTCTACCTCGTGCCCAGCGTTGCGTTTGCGCTCGGCCAGCTGGTCAGCGTCGGCGCCGACGTGCTCATCGACACCACGAGCTACAAGAAGCTCACCTACACCGCGGGCGGCGGCATCGAGCTCTTGGCAGCCAACACCATTCCGCTACGCATCGGCTACGCCGCCGATCTCGAGCGCAGCATTCAAAGCCTGTCTGCCGGCATCGGCTACACGGACAAGACCGTGGGCTTCGACCTCTCGCTGCAACAACAGGTCTCCGGTGGCGACGCCACCCGCGTCATCGGCGCGCTGCGTTACTACGTGCACTGAGCCGACGCGCGCGGCCGACGCCAACGCCTGGACTGCAACGTGTTGTTGTAGGCGTGCCAGGCTGCCGGGTCTGCTGGTGGTCTGACCGAGGGGTTTTGATGTGTTATCGCGGAGGATCGAGCGCGCAGGGCAAGGCGCGACGAGGAGCAATAGCCGGCGCTATTGTGACGAGAAGCAACGCAGCCATGCGCGTTCTGGACAAGCGAGAACGCGTCAAAACCCTCGGTCAGACCACTAGGCTCTCTCGCGGGGCCGGCCGCCGCGGCTGCAGCCGCCAGGGCCAGGCACGGTTTTGGCTGCCAACCGTGGAACTTTCCTTTCCGGCAGCTCTCCAATACACACGTCTCCTTTGACGCCCGAAGACGCAGAACAACGGCTGCTCGAACGCCTGAAACGGCGTGACGAGGCCGCGTTCAACGCGCTGGTCGCCCTACATCAGGCCCCCGTCTACCGCCTGCTCGCGCGCATGCTCGGCGACGCCGCCGAAGCCGAAGACGTGGCCCAGGAAGTCTTCGTCACCGTGTTCAAGGCGCTCGACGGCTTTCGCGGCGACAGCAAGCTCTCGACCTGGATCCACCGCATCGCCACCAACCACGCGCGCAATCGGCTCAAGTACCACGGCCGGCGCAAGCGCGGCGTGCAGCGGCCCATCGAGGAGGGCACCCAGGAGACCTCCGGCGCACCCGAGACCGGGTCGCGGCTGGCGCGGCCGGATCAAGCGCTCGAAGGCCAGCAAGCCGAGAACAACATCCAGCTCGCGCTCGGCAGCCTCGACGAGGAGCAACGCACGCTGATCGTGCTGCGCGACCTCGAGCACATGTCGTATGAAGAGATCCAAGAGCTCACGGGCTTGCCGAGCGGCACCGTCAAGAGCCGCTTGCATCGCGCGCGCATGGCGCTGCATCAGAAGTACCTCGAGCTGTCGGAGGGCAAAGCGTGACGTCGGAGCAAGCCAGAGAGCTGTTCAGCGCAGCGCACGACGGCGAGCTGCCGGCGGCGGAGAAGCAGGCGTTCGACGCAGCGCTTGTAGCCGACGCGCAGCTTGCGCAGCAATACACGGCGTTTCGCGCAACACTCGGTGCCGCTCAGCGCTCGCTTGCGGAACCGGCAGCCCCACGCGACTTGCTGCCTGGGGTGCAGCGCCGCCTGCGCGCACGCAGTCGTGGGCGCTTCTACGCCGACAAGTTCGCCGAGCGTGCGGGGCGCGGTTGGTTCAACCCGTTCACACTCGCGCTGGCCACCGGCCTGCTCGTTGCGCTGGCGTGGCTCGCCTTCAGCTACCTGCAGGGCGCCGACCTGCGTCACTGAAAGCTGCGTCACCCTGCGCTGAACGCCCCGCGTGCGCTTGACGAGCCCTGGTCGCGGCTTTCAAGCTCGACACATGCGAGCGCATTGTGGGGTGTTGGTGCCGTGCCTGTGCGCGTGTTTGGTTGCGTGTGGGGGCCCGAAGCAACCGCCGTTGTTGGTGCGGCTCGGTGATGCTGGCGCCGGCATGCAAGTCGACGCCCGCGTGCATGTGCCGCAGGTCGACAGCGATCACGACGGTGTGTGCGACGCCACCGAGCAGATGTTCGGCAGCAACCCGCAAGCGGCCGACAGCGACCACGACGGCTTCCCCGACTTCGTCGAAGTCGCTACCGGCTTCGATCCGACCGACCCCACGGTCCCAGGCCCCGATCAAGTGGCTTTCATGACCGCGAAGTCCCAGGCCAGCGTCGACCTCGACGTGCGCAGCACGGTCGACAGCACCGGCGAAGGCCAAACGGGCTTCTTCGGGGCCTACCCCACGCTCGATCCGCAGCACCTGACCGCGTCCGACTTCCTGGTCAGCGGCATCGCCGTCGACGCTCAGCCACCCGACAACGTACGCAACATCGTTGCAGCTTCCGAGCGCTTCGGTTCCGTCACCGGCCATACGCGGCTGCGCTTCCGCTTGCACTTCGACTATCACGTCGACGTGCAGTTCAGCTGCGCCGAAGGCTTTTCCTTCAGCTACGGGGTGAAGAGCGACCTCGGGCAACAAGCCGGCCAGCGCGACTACCTGCTCGTGGTCGCACCCAAAGGCAGCGCGCAGCTCACGGCGGCGGACTACTGCTTGCCCGCAACTTGCCTGTGAGCCACGCGGCTACACGCAGCTGCGTGCAGATCAGGTTACTCGGCTATTCGCCTAGCGTGATCTGACGCGCGCGCTTGCGACGACGACGCGCGGCTTCCGCTTCCTTCTTGCGGCGCTTGATCGACGGCTTCATGTAATGACGGCGACGCTTCAGCTCACGCAGGATGCCTTCGTTGGCCATCTTGCGCTTGAGGTGCTTGATCGCGCGATCGAGTCCGCGGTCACCGACCACGACCTCGACGGGCTTGCACTGTACGGTCTCTCCAACCATCGAAGCGTCCTTCCCAATCAAACGGGGCCGCTACCCTACACCAACTCGGCGCTCACGCAAGTACCCAGCACGACCCAGGTCTTCGCGGGCAAGAGGGCCTGGCGCGGGCGGGTTCGAGGCCACGGCCAAGGTGCCGCACCAGCAGTCCAAGCTGGTGGAATTATGGGTGTTTCTTGCCGAGCCCCGGGCCCGGCGTACGCTCTGCGGGAGGTCGGATCTGTCCAAGCACCGCGACCTCGGGCTGCTGCTGCTGCGTGTCGGCATCGGCGGGATGTTCGTCGCGTACGGCATGCCGAAGCTGCCCGGCGGCCCAGCGTTGTGGGAGCGCGTGGGTCACTCTTCCCGCCGCGTGCGCATCGGTCGCTAGGCGCGTACCGTAGGCAGCCAGTGCGATGAATCGACCACCGCCAAGAGATCGGCCGCGCGGCGCGCGCAAACCTCACCACTCCACGCGACCCGATAGGAGCTTGCGTCCACCGGAGCGCCAAGCGAGTCGCCCGCAGACTAGCGAAGCACCGCCACGGCGCTTCGAGCGCCCGCAGAAACCAGCGCTCAGTCCGCAGACCACCACACTCTGGGAGTATCCCTCGCAGCATTACGGTGAGAGCGAGCAGGGTGACAAGCGCTACGTGGGTGCAACGCCGTCGTATGTCATCTGGAACCTGCTGCAGCGCTACACGAAGCCGGGCGAGCTCGTCGTCGATCCCATGTGCGGCTCGGGCACCACGCTGGACGTTGCACACGACACGGGGCGCCGCGCGCGCGGCTTCGATCTCGCACCGTTTCGCGACGACATCGAGCGTGCTGACGCGCGCAAGCTGCCGCTGCAAGATGGTGAGGCAGATCTGGTGTTCATCGACCCGCCGTACGGCGATCACATCGATTACTCCGAGGACCCAGCGTGCATCGGCAAGCTCAGCCCCTTCGACCCGCGCTTCTACGAAGAGCTGGGGCGCGTGCTGCGTGAGGCCGCGCGCGTGCTCAAGCCGGGCGGCGTGCTGGGCGTGTACGTGTGCGACTTCTTCAACAAGAAAGAAGGCTTCGCGCCCGTGGGCTTCGCGCTCTTCGATCAGATCGCGCAGCTGCTCGAGCCGGTCGACACCGTCGCCGTGGTGCGACACAACCGCACGCTCGACATGGGCAACTACCACAAGGCGGCGCAGGAGCAGAACTTCTTCCTGCGCGGCTTCAACTACCTGTTCATCGCCAAGAAGCCCGAGCGCAAGCGCAAGTAGCGCACGGCGCGCGGCGGCGCAATTACGAGAGCAGGCGTGTGCGGATGATGCGGTGCGCCCACCACAAGAGGCCGAGCGACATCCCGAGCACGTACGCTGCGTCCCACGCGAGCATGCCGAGTGATTGGCCCGCGCTGCCACCACCGTGGAACGCGAAGCGCGCCAACCGCACTGGATGCAAGAGCGGCAGCGCTTCGGCCACCGTCAGCCACACGCCCGACAGGCGTTCTTCGATGGGGAAGAACACGTCGGAGAACAAGAACAGCGGCGTGAGGAACAGGGTGAAGTAGTAGCTGAAGAGATCGATGCTGCCGACGCGCAGCGTGAAGGCAAGCCCGAGCGCCGAGAACAGCAAGCCCGACAGGGGAATCACCGGCAACACGCGCAGCGCTTGCAGCGGGCTCGCGAGCCCCAAGCCCAGCGCGACCAACACGAAGATGCCGCCGTACATGCAGGCGCGGATCAGCGCCCAGAGCAGCTCGCCGATCAAGATATCGTCGGGCTCGACCGGTGTGGTGAGCATCGCCGCGTACATCTTCTCGTAGTGCATCCGCACGTACACGTTGTAGGTCACCTCGAAGCTGGCGCCGTTCATGGCGGAGACGCAGATCAGACCGGGCACCAGAAACTCCACGTAGGAGACGCCGCGCATCTTGCTGACGTAGGCGCCCACGCCAAGACCAATGGACCACAGGTAGAACACCGGCTCGAAGAAGTTCGGCAAGATGCTCAGCATCCAGGTGCGCCGGTACATGGTGGCGTTGCGATGCGTGACCGAGAGGGCGTGCGGCAGTGAGATGCGCTTGTTCATGCGCCGGCCTCCAGGCGCGTGCCCGTCTGTGCGAGGAACACGTCTTCCAAGTTTGCAGGGCGCATCACGAACGGGCGCAGCGGATCGAGCTGGTGCAGGCGTTGCACGAGCGGCGAGACGTCGGCGCCGTACACGAGCAGTCGTGCACCCGCGCGCAGCTTGCCGAGGCTGCCGAAACCGTCGAGCAGCTGGTGCTCTTCGGCGGCGGTGCAATCTACTTCGAAGGCATCTTTGCCCACGCGTTCGGCGATGAGCTGTTTGGGCGAGCCCTGACACACAGCGCCGCCCTGGCTCATGATCACCACGTAGTCGCACAAGCGCTCGGCTTCATCCATGTAGTGTGTCGTCAGCAGCACCGTCTTGCCGTTGGCCTTCAGCTCGCGGACCTTGGTCCACAGCGACAAGCGCACCGCGGGATCGAGCCCGGTCGTGGGCTCGTCGAGGATCAGCAGCTCGGGTTCGTTGATCAGCGACATGGCGATGGCCAGCCGCCGCTTGAAGCCGCCCGACAGAGCGATGACCGGAATGTCCGCGTGCGAGCCGAGCTCGAGGTAGTCCACCAGCTGGGCAATACGCTGCGACAGCAACGGCTCGCGCAGCAGATAGTAGCGACCGAACACCCGCAGGTTCTCGACCGGCGAGAGCGCGTCGATCATCACGTTGTCTTGCAGCGTGACGCCAAGGCGTGCGCGTACGGCGCGGCTCTCGCTGGCCACATCGAGGCCGAACACGTGCACGCAGCCGCTGCTGGGCGCGGTCACCCCGTAAATCATGCGCAGCGACGTGCTTTTTCCCGCGCCGTTGGGACCGAGCAAGCCGAAGCACTGGCCGGCGCGCACTTGCAGGCTCAGCTCGTGCACGACCTCGCGCGAGTCGTAGTGCTTGGAGACCTTGCTGACATCGACGACGATCGACATGGGCGCGCGCCATGCTAGCACCGAAGCCGCGCGCGGCGGCAGACAGCACTTGCGACAAGGTGTATGGTCGCCGCAGGAGAGACGGCCTCCATGAGCGAACGGGGGAGAATCAGAGCGCTGCCCACTATCGATGAGGGGCGCGGGCAACGCATCACGTCGTTCCAGAGCGGCGTGCACCCGATCGATGCCGGTCCCGGCGCGGTCACGGGTGCAGCGTCTGCGACCGCATTGACGGTTGGCATGGCGGCCGGACCGCGCTTCTTGCGCGTGTTCCGTTTCGCCGATTTCGTCGCGGACGAGCGACAGTTTCAGTTGCGCCGTCTTGCCGAGCCGGTGGCCGTGCAGCCGAAGGTGCTCGAGCTCATCTTCTACCTGCTGCGACACCGCGACCGCGTGGTTACCAAGGCCGAGCTCTTCGAGAGCCTATGGTCGGGCGTGGTCGTGACCGGCGCTTCCTTGCTTTACGCCGTGAAGGAAGCACGCAAGGTGCTCGGCGACGATGCTCAAGCTCCGCGCTTCGTCAGCAACGTGCGCGGGCGCGGCTATCGCTTCATCGCATCCGTCGAAGAAGGCACGGGACCGCTCCTGCGTCGCAAGGCGCTCGCCTCGCGCGAGCCGCACGAACAAACTGCAGCGCCCATGCGCTTCGGTGTGCCGCTGGTCGGTCGCGAAGAGGTGATGGCACGACTGCGTGTGCACTTCGCACAAGCCATGCAAGGCCAAGCGGTTGCGCTGATGCTCAGCGGCGATCCCGGCATCGGCAAGACGCGCATTGCAGAAGAAGTGGCAGCGTACGTGCGCGCTCAGGGTGCAGGCGTGCTCTTCGGTCGTTGCTCCGAGGTCGAAGGTGCCCCGCCGTTCTGGCCGTGGGTGCAAGTGATTCGCGCTTACCTGGCGCAGCACGACCTCAAGCACGCCAAGCGCGCGATGGCAGCAGGTGCGAGCGACATCGCGGCGATCGTGCCGGAGCTGCGCGAGCTGTGGAGCGACTTTGCCGTCAGTGCGCCGATCGAGAGCGTGCAGGCACGCTTTCGCGTATTCGATGCCATTGCGACCTTCCTGCGCAACGCCGCGGAGCGCCAGCCGCTGGCCATCGTCATCGACGACGTGCAGTGCGCCGATGCGCCGTCGCTCTTGCTGCTCCAGTATCTGGTGAGTCAGCTCGCAAACGAGCGTGTGCTGCTGCTGTGCGTCGGTCGGCGTGCTGCAGTGGCGCAGAACGAGACGCTGGTGCAGATCAGCAACGAGATCGCGCGTCGCGACCCGGGCCGGCATCTCGAGCTCCAAGGCCTGACGGCTGCCGAGATCGGGCGCCTGGTGTTCGAGACCACGGGCAAGAGCGCGTCGGAGCTCATGATTGGGCGGCTCTCGGAGCTCACCGCTGGAAATCCGCTGTTCTTGACGCAGGTGCTTCACGTGCTGTCCGCCGAGGGTCGGCTCGCGCAGCTGGAAACCGTAACGCTCGGTTCTGGCAAGTTGCCGGTCGGTGTCACCGAAGGCTTGTCACACTATCTGGATTTTCTCGCCGAGCCGGTGCGCCGCGTGCTGGCGATTGCAGCGGTGTTCGGTCGAGAGTTCTCGGCGGCCCCGATCGCGGCAGTCAGTGGTCTCGGCTACGAGCTCGTCCTCGAATGTCTGGGTGAAGCTGTCCGCTGGCGCGTGCTCGGTGAAGCCGTCGAGATCGAGGGCCCGTATCGCTTCGCGCACGTGCTGATGCGGGACGTGCTGTACACCCGACTCAATCCGGCCGAGCGTGTGCGCTTGCATCGCGAGGCGGCAGAAGCGCTGCTCACGCACTACGACGGCGCTGTAGAGCCACCAGTGGCGCAGTTGGCGCACCACTTTCTGGAAGCCGCTGGCCCTGGTGACAGCACACGAGCCATGACCTTCGCGCTCGTTGCAGCACACAGCGCCGTGGAGCGCGCGGCATACGAGGAGGCTTGTGCGCTGTGCGTCCGCGCGTTGCATGTCGCCGCGGCCCACGGTGCCGACCCGGCACAACGCGCTGCGCTCACGGAGCTCCACGCGGACACGCAGGCGCGCTTGCAAGGCTAACGGGACGGTCCAAGGCGCAGCATCACGAGCTGCGCTTTCAAGACCGGGGCAGGACTTCTGCGCCGCTCACTCCGAGATGATGATCGGTCGACCAGACGAGCTTGATCTTGTGGTGCTCAAGGTGCACCAGGCTCGATGCGTCGGTGTACGACAGCTTCGTGCCGCGAAATCGATCGAGCATCTTCACGACCGCTTTGTGATGCTCCTGCGTTGCGTGGGCTTCAGCTACGAAGACCCGCCCGAGGTCGGTAGGTGGTCGGTAGGTCGCGGTAACTGGGGTCTGGGTCGACGAGTGGAGCTCACGCGTCGAAGACCACGTGCAAGCGATTGCGGCACTCCCGACGGACACTCCAACTTGCGGCATCAAGACCGCGC
>JADGRE010000172.1 GCA_017881185.1 Pseudomonadota bacterium
CGACCTCGAAATACATCGAGTATTCCTTCGGTCACGCGCCTTGCGCTCGGGCCCGTCGCGCTCCGAAATCCACTCGCTCAGGGTATTGAGATCGGCTCTACGCCCTGTCGGTGTGTTCGGGGTCGTTCACCAACTCGAAGGCTGCGCGCTGCGCGCAACGCAGCTGGAGCTCGGGCTGGCCAGGGCGCTTTAGACTGAGCGTGGCGTTGGCCAACTTGGTGTTCATGCAGATCTTCTCGCCGCCAGGCGGGTTGCGGTAACGCAGGCGCACGAACGCGGCGGCCGGCGCGTGGACACGCACGGCGATGCGCACGCCGTCGCGCTGCGAAACCAAGCTCCAATCGAAGCCGTCAGCGCGATTGACGCGAGCGTGCGCGAGCACTGCACGACCGAGCGCGTTGTGCGTGTACTGCTCGCTGCCGACGCGCAGCACGAGCAAGCTCAGGTACGGCGACCACACAGGACCCAAGCGCAGCCGGGCGCTGAAGCATTCCAGGAATGCGTCATCGGCTCCGTCGAAGCCGGCGACCTGACCCCAGACGTACTGGTCGGTGTGGCGCAGGCCCCAGTTGTGGTTCTGGCTACCGAGCCACCCGTCGATGTCGATCGTTTCGGAGTCGACCTCGAGCCGCCCGCGGTAGCGACAGCCGGGCGAAGGCACGACGCTCTTGGCGGCGGGGAAGCTCGCTTCGTACGCCTGCGCTTGCAACAGACACAGCGCTGGACCGCCACCCTCGTAGCTGAGCGACCAGCCGATGCGGTGCCCTGCCTGTGCCGCCGAGCCCTGCAGCACGCCAGGGCCCAGGCTGGCCTCGCCCACCCGCACGTCGAAGCCAGTGCGCGAAAACGAGCAGCCCGCGATCGGGTGTGCTTCGTAGACCACCGTGGAGCGCCCGCTTTCGCCGTCGAAGTAAATCGCCCACAGCTCGCCGGCGGCGGCCTGTGGCTGTCCGCGCGGGACGAACACGGTGTAGCGAATCCAAAAGGCCAGCGGGCGGCTGGGGTGGTTGGCTCGCTGGAAGTAGCTCTCGTAGAAACCGGCGGTGGCCTGCGGATCGAAGCGGCTGCGCAGCCAGCCGTCGACCGCATGCCGCAGCGGCATTTCGGGAGATTCTGGATGGTTGGGTGAGCTGTTCATGAGCGCGTGACGACCGACCGCGGGCAGCTTGCCCGATCCAGGCTGGCTACGACATAGTGTGCGGGCAGCGGGGCGCGCGCCGCGGGCACCTGTTCAGCACCGCGTCGTGCAGCTCGTGGAGGTCATCTGAGTCAGGCTGGCATGCCGGAGCCGGGGGAAGTCATCGCCGGTCGCTACCTGCTCGAGCGCACGCTCAGCAGCGGCGGCATGGGCTCGGTGTACGTCGCGCAACACACGCAGACGCAGCGCCGCTTCGCGCTCAAGGTGATGCTCGCCGATCTCACCGGTGACGAAGAAGCCGAGCGGCGTTTCCTGCGCGAGGCCAAGCTGGCGGGTTCGATCAACCACCCAGGCGTCATTCGCGTCTACGACGTGGGCCACCACGGCCACCACCCGTACATGGTGATGGAGCTGCTCGAGGGCGAGAGCCTCGGGCAGCGCCTCAAGCGCGGACGCTTCGGAGCCGACGAAGCGGCGGCCTTGCTGCTGCGCGTGCTCGGCGGCGTGGCGGCGTTGCATCGCCAGGGCATCGTTCATCGCGATCTCAAGCCCGACAACATCTTCCTGTGTCTCTCACCCGATGGAAAGTCGGCGGAGCCCAAGGTGCTCGACTTCGGCATCTCCAAGTCGTTGTCGGCCGAGCGCACGCAACAGCTGACCAAGACGGGCATCGCGATGGGCACGCCGCTGTACATGTCGCCCGAGCAAGTGCACGGCGCACGCGACGTCGACCAGCGCGCCGACGTCTACGCGCTCGGCGTGATCCTCTACGAAATGCTGGCTGGCGAAGTGCCGTTCAACGGCCGCAACTACGCCGAGCTGGTGCTGAAGATCATCACCGGTGAGGTGCGCAGCCTGCGCAGCTACGACCCGAGCTTGCCCGCGACGCTCGAGGGCGTGGTGGCCAAGGCCATGGCGGTCGACCGCGAGCAGCGCTACGCCGATGCCCAAGCGCTGGCCGTCGATCTGCGCGCGTTCACGCAGGGCGCGCTGCGGCAAGCGCCGCGCGTCTCGCAGCCGCAGTCGTCGCGACCGTCTGCTTATTCGTCAGCTGGATCGTCAGCTGGATCGTCCGCTGGATCGTCAGCTGGCTCGTCGGCCCGTGCGTCGGCGCGCCCGCAGGCACAGTCGCTCACGCCGTTCACGACCGAAGCACAGCGCGAGCCAGCCGAGCACGCGCCGGTGCAGCTGCCGAAGAAACAAGCTGGCACGCTCGTGGTCAGCGCTTGTGTGGGTGCGCTGGTTGCAGGCGCAGCCGCGTGGGCCATGCGCCCGGCCCAGACCCCGAGCACACCACCCACCGCGCAACCACCTGCGGTCCTGCAGCCCGCGCTGCAGCCAACGGCGGCGACGCAAGCCGTACTTCCGGTTGCCCAACCGCAGGGAGCGAGCCTGCAGCCCTCAGCTGCAACCGGGACCGTGTTGCCAGCGGGGTTGCCAGCGACAGTGCCCGACGCAAGCGTGCCGCACGCGCAAGCCCAGCTGCCCGCAGGGCGAACCCAGGCCGAAGGCCAGCCGCGCCCCGAGCCGTCTCATCACGCGCCGCCACGACCCGCTGCTGCCGAAGCGCCGCCTGTGGTGACGATCCGACCGGCCGCCCAGCCCGCAGCAGCGCCAGCTGCGCCGCCCACCACACCCGCGCACGGCGCCCGCCGCAGCCAGGACGGCTACGGCATGCATGAAGAGCGGCTGATCGACCCGTTCGAGCGCTGAAGCCGGCGGGCGCCTGGCCTGCCTGCGCTTGCCGACTGTAATTGATTTCTCTTGCGACGCATGGAAGATGTGGGCGTGATCGAGCGCGATCGCGGCAGCAAAGACGGTCGCGAGGTGCAGGTCTCGCTCACGCGTCAGGGCCGTGTGCTCAAGCAACGCGCACCAGCCGTGCCCATGTCGCTGCTGTGCATGCCGGGCTTGCCGCAAGCGGAGCAGCCCGGGCTGCTCAGCTCGCTGTCGCAGCTGCTCGAAGCGCTCCACGCCGCCAACGCAAAGCGCTGAGCGCGCGCCCGTAGCGCTCACGGGGCGTCGGGCACGAGATGGAACCCGAGGATGCAGTCGAACGGGAGCTTCGCCGTGGGCACGACCTTGGCATCGAGCAGCAGCTGCGCGAAATGGGTCTGTGCAGCTTTGCCCACGAGTACCTTCTCGACCGCGCGCAGCTGCGTGCATCAGGGCAGCAACGCCGGCAAGTCGTGCTGGACCGTATCGCCGACCCCCACTTGGCCGTCGTTGTTGGCGCCCCAACACGACACCTTGCGATCGGCGTCGAGTGCGCAGCTGTGGAAGCTGCCGAGCGCGATCTCGCGCACCCGAGTCAGCGCTGGCACGGGCTCGGGCGCACTCACCGCAGCGGTGGCGACCAGGCCCAGCTGCCCGCTCGAGGCCTGGCCCCAACAGTAGAGCTCACCGCTACGCTTGATCGCGCAGGTGTGGAGCCAACCGAGGGCGACGTCGGCCCAATCGCTCTGCGTGCCGACGCGGGCTGGCGCGCCATAGGTCCCGGCTTGCATCGCGCCGTCCAGAATCACGCTGCCGATGCCGAGCGCGCCCGCGTCGTTCTTGCCCCAGCAGTAGAGCGCGCCGCTCTTGCGCACGCCGCAAGTGTGGTGCTCCCCCGCGGCGACCAGCTTCCAGTCCGTCGCGATGCCCACGCGGGTGGGTGCACGCCGCTGCGCAGCGTCGAGACCGAGGCCCAGCTGACCGTCGGTGTTGCGGCCCCAACAAAAGAGCGCCCCATCCGCGCGCACGGCGCAAGTGTGCGCCTGCCCGACCGAAACTCGCGTGAACGACGTCCCTGGCGCGACCGGACTCGGGCTCGCGATGTCGGGTGCGCCCGCCGCGTCGTCTTGGCCGGGCGAGCCGTCGAGGTTCTTGCCCCAACAGGAGAGCGCGCCGTGGGCGCGCAGCACGCAGCAGTTGTCGCCGCCACAAGCGAGCGCGTGCAGGTCGTTGGCGCGACCGACGCGCACCGGTTGCCTGTGCGAGAGGCCGTCCGCCGTGCCGAGCTGACCTGCAGCGTTGCTGCCCCAACAATACAAGAGGCCCGGCTCGCGCAGACCACAGGTGTGGCTCTGGCCTGCCGCGACCTCCAGCCAGTCGTCGGCGCTGCCCACGCGCGTCGGGGCCCAGCGAGCGCTGGTAGTGCCCAGACCTAGCTGCGCGCTGCTGTTGCTGCCCCAGCACTGCAAGCGCCCGCCGCTCAAGCGGCAACTGTGGCTCACCCCCGCAGCGAGCGCAGTCACCCCGGCCGCATCGACGCAGTGATCCACCGCGCACAGCTCGAGCATGGTGCAGTCGCCGCAGCTGGGTGCGACTGCGGCATCGACGGTGGCCGCGTCGGCAGCGCCGCCCACGCCGGCGTCGGCGCTGTCGTTCGGGCGCGCGCGCAGCACTTCCAAGGTTTGACTGCACGCGCACAGACAAACCAGCACGAGCGACGAGAGCGCGCGGCCACAGCCAGTCCCATTCGATGCAGCTAACGAGCTCAAAACCCCACCCCTAGCCCCAGGCCACCGTGCACTTCGACACCCAGCGTCCCACTGATCCGCCGACCGGCATCGGCAGCTGCAACGCCGCGCAAGGGCAAGCCAGGACCGAGCTCGGCGTCGAGATGCCAGCTGCGGCTGCCGCCGACCCGCGCGCGCAACCCGGCCTGAGCACCGATTGCCAGTGCGCTGCCCGTGTCGGCTTGGCCGAGCGCAGAGGCGCGCCCGGACAGACGCAGATCGACCAGCTGGCCGCCCAGCGTGAGCAACGCTGCGACGCGCGCACTTGGCGGCGACAACGCAAACAGCAACGCGAGCGAGCCGACCATCGCGCTGGAGTCGACGCTGCCGTGCGCCGCCGACACCGACAAGCCTTGCCGACCGCCAAGCGCGAGCTCGAACGCGAAGCTGCGACCGAGCCACAGCAGCAAGAGCGCATCGCCGCCCACCAACGTCTGCCCGCTCGTGTGATGCTCCATGGCAAAGCGCGTGCCCAGCTCGCGCGCAGCCTGGGGGCTTCTCTTGACGGGCATGACGGCGCGGGTCACCTCGACGGGCGCGGGCTGCGTGGGCTTGGGTGCGTCGTCGAGCGCGAGCTCGGCCCAGCTCGCGCGCAGCAGCTCTTCTGCGGCTTGCGCCACGGACAGACCGCGACCGTCGGGCGTGACCAGGCGCAGATCGACGTCGCGCAACACGCGCTTTTCGGTGACGGCGTCGTGGACCTCGATCGTCACCGACACGCGTTCGCCGGAAGTGGAGCCGAGCTGCACCAGCGCGAGCGGCGGTTCCGAGCCGGCGGTGCCCAACGCACAGACGTCGATGCCGCGCAGCCGCAGCCCCGCACGCAAGTCGGCCGTGATGTCGTCGCGCAGGGCCGGTTGCCAGGGGTCGCCGGCCCACACCAGCGCCACCCACGGACGACCTGCACGCCCACAGCTGGGCTCCATGCCTTGCGCTTGTGCGCTGCCTGCGATGACGCACACCTGACCGAGCGACCACGAGGCCAGAATCAGGGCCTCACAGCGGCGTTGTAGGCAGGTGCGAGGCATGGAACGCAGCGATCCTGCGGTGCAACGCGCCGAACGGCAAGCGGCCGTCACGCGCGCGCCGTCAGGAACCGCCACAGCGCGCCGACAGCGCCAACGCGTGCACGCCCTTGGAGTAGCCAGCGAGGTAGAGCTCGCGCGCTGCACGACACGCAGCGCGTTCGCCGAGTGTGTCGCGCGCGACCACGATGCGCGCCAGCGCGTCTTCGCGGAAGCTGGCGCCCGGTGACAGGCGCAGCGCTTGCGAAAACGCGGCGATCGCGCCGTGCGCGTCGGACAAGGCGTCCATGCGGATGCGACCCAGCTCGAACGCCGAGATGCCGGCACGCGCATCGCGCGGATAGCGCCGCAGCAGAGCCACATACGCGGCGGCGGCGTCTTTCAGCTGGCCAGCGCGGCGCGCGATGTTGGCCTTCTCGAACAGCGCGTGAGCCGAAGGCGCATGCGCGCGAGTTTCCGGGGCGGCTTCAGTCGCAGGCTCTGGCGCAGGCTCTGGCGCGGCCTCCGCTGCAGGCTCGGGCTCGGTCGCGCCCTCCGCACCCGCCAGCGTGTCGTCGGCGACGGCCTCGATGGCTGCGGGCGCAACTTCGGCCGCCGCCGTTGGCTGCGCAGCAGGCAGCAGCGCTGCTGCGGGCGCCGCGAGCACGCCGACCGAGCCGGCACTGCCAGGCAAGAGCGCGGACCATTCTTCACCAGCGGTCAGGCGGCGCACGCTGCCGTCTTGATCGCGCCGGCGCACCTCGACCACGCCGCGCTGCACCGAGACTTGCACCAGCGTGCCTTCCGCACGCAGCAGGCGCGCGACATCGAACTGAGTGCCGACCACGTTCACGAGCGCAGGCCCGGCAGCCACACTGAAGCTACGACCGGCGACGTGGGTGACGTCGAAGCGCACCCTGCCCTCCTCGAGCTCGAGCTGCACCGAATGCTCCTGATCGCGCACGAGCTTCAGCCGCGTCTGCGAGCCGAGTTGCACGCTCGAGCCGTCGCGCAAGCGCACCGTGATGGGTTCCACTGCGCTCTCGATGAGCGCGCCGCGCGCAGGCGCGTGTTGCGTATACACGCCGCTCCAGACGAGCCAGCCGAGCATGGGCAACGCGAGCGCGCCCTGCACCCAGCTCGAGCGACCGCCGCGCGCGGGTGTGGGCAGCCGCTGCTCGATCGCCGCCCACTGGCGCGCGATGCGCGGCTCCGTGATCTCCGGCTGCAGCGCGGATGCGGGCTTGCCGTGGTCATCGTTCATGACGACCCCTCCGGCTTCGGCGCAAACTTCAGCAGACGTTTCTCGGCCACGCAGAGCCGACGCTTCACCGTGGACACGGACATGTCCATGCGTTCGGCCACCTCGGGCACCGACAACCCTTCGACGCGGTGCAGCACCAAGGCCAGGCGCACCTCGGGTGCCATGCGATCGAGCACGGCGTAGATGGCGTGCAGCTCTGCGCAGACATCCGGCGCAGCCGTACGACCGACCACCGCGTCCGGGTCGATGACGGTGCTGCGCCGCAAGCCCAAGCGCGTGAGCATGGAGCGCCGGCGCAGGGTCTTGTGCGCGGTGCGGACCATGATGGAGCACAGCCAGGCGCTGAAGGCCTGTGGGTTCTCCAGGCGATCGAGGCTGCGCAGCGCCGCCAAGAACGCGTCCTGCACCAGGTCGTCGACCTCGTCGTCGCGCCCGAGCAGCCGGTAAGCGAGGCCGTTGATCATGCGCGCATGGCGCCGGAACAGCGCCTCCTGGGCCCATTTCTCGCCGCTACGCGCCGAAGCGACCAGCGACGCGTCGGACGGACCGGGCAGGACCTGAACTGGCCGAGGGTGGGCTTGCACTGCCTCCCTATGTACCCCAGTCCGGGCGGCTCGGCTCAGCCGCCGACCCGCTTTTGTTGCGCCAAGCTGGCGCCGGGCCTGCGCCGGCCGCGAGCCAGCGGGCAGCGCCTGCGTCGAAGGGCCCCTGCGAATGTAGTCGCGGCGTAGGACAGCGCGCTGTCGATTGGCGTTGCACAAACTTGCCAAGCGCGCGTAGTTCTCCCGACACTTCGCGCCTTCTCGAGGGCACTTCGGGGCACTTCTCATGAGCGGGACTTCGGCGACGGCGAGACAATGGCAGCGCGTGGATTGCCACGTGCCCGTGCAACTGCAGGTGCGCCTAGGGCCCGAGACCGACTCGAGCGCGCCCAAGACGGTTCAGGCCCAAGCGGTGAACCTGAGCGAGCGTGGCATGCAGCTGCGCACCCGCGACGCCCTGCGCGTGGGCGACGACGTGACCTGTGCGCTCTTCGTGGACGGCGAGCGCAAAGCCCTGCCCGGACGTGTGCGCTGGGCCAAGCCGACCGTGCCGGGCCTGGGTGCGCCGGGCGCGGGCAGTGGCGAAGGCACCGGAGCGGGCATCGAATTCGAGGGGCTCTCCGACGACGACAGTGGCGTACTGCGCAGGTTGGTTACCAGCGGCGGTCGCGCCGAACAGCCCGTGGACTTGTACTTCGCCGAGCTCGCGCACCCGGTGGCCGCCCGAGCCTTCACGAGCGACGCGGGCATCCACATCAGCGCAGCATTGCCCGTGCTCACGCGCGATTCCGAGGTGGAGTTCCAGTTCGCTGGCCACGGGCCGCGCTTCTTGGCGCGCATCGCCGCGGTCGCCGTGCGCGAGCGTTCACGCACGCCGCATCTGGAAGTGGAGCTGGCGCTCACCGCGCGTGAGATGCCGCGCTTCCGGCGCTACACGATGTACGGCGCAGAGGACTCGCCTGCTGCCGACAGCGCCAGCCGACCACAGGTGCGTCCGCGCGCACCCACGCTGCAGCTGTGGCACGCCGACGACCAGGCCCGAACGGCGGAGGACGCACCCGGCGAGGCGTCCGGCGCAGCACAGCCTGCACGCGCCGCCGAGCAGAGCGAAGCGCCTGGATGGCGCCCCGAGCCACCGGCCCCGAGCGAGCGCCGCGCACTGCTGGCACGCGCTGCGATACTGCTTGCCGGCATGCTGATCGGCGCATCGCTTGCATGGCTGACGCTCGGCACCGGCGCCGCCACGCGACGAGCGCCGCGCGCCCCACGCAGGCCGCTGCCCGCACAGCAACTGGCGAGCGCACGAGCAAGCACGCCGCCGCACGCAGCCATGTTTGCACCGAACACTGTTGCAGACGTAGCGCCAGCGGCAACACCTAACGCCACACCGCCGCCAACCGCTGCGGCGCTCGAGCCAAAGCCCGAGCAGCCAGCCGCAGCTGCTGAGCCCGCGCTCACCGTGAGTGGGACTGCTGCAGACCTCGTGCTGCCGATGAGCGGCACCGCGGCCGAGGCACGCACCACGCTGTGGGCCTCGCCGCGCGCGCTGATCATCGACCTGCCCCACGCCCGCATCGAGCTACCGCGCCGCTACTACGCACTCGGCAACGGCGGCGCCCGCAAGCTCGCGCTGCAGAGCGACGCCGACGCGACGCAGGTGCGCGTATACCTCGACGTCGCCATCACGCGCTACAGCCTGCACGAAGAAGGCAACTGGCTGCGGCTGCACTTCGAGCGCGCGGCGCAACCGGCCGCGGCGCCCTGAGCCGCCGATGGACCTCGTGCCCGACGCGGCGCTAGCCCACGTCGTGGACATCGCGCAGATGCGCTGCGACGCTCGCTCTTGGCGCGTGCGGTCCCGGACCGTGACAAGCGCGCCCTACTAGGAACTGCGTCGCGACTTTGCTACACAACTCGCCAGTGTCGGGGTTTGTGTGAATCCCGAACCAATCGCACCTGACGCGCCACGCTGCAGTGGGGCGCAGGAGGCGAGCTTTCAACGAGGAGATGGGGTCATGGCGAAGAGTTGGTACATGGTCGCTCTGTGCGCCGGCATGCTGGGCGCAAGCGCGCTCGCTGGCTGCAAGAGCTCAACGACGAACAATGGCGGCGGCAGCAATGATGCAGGCGGCAGCGCGGCCGATGGTGGCGGCAAGGCCGATGGTGGCGACCCCGACACGATCCCAGCGCCAGACAAACCCAACCCGCTGTGCCCGCAGAAGATCGATCCGATCACGGGCATCTACGCGCCCAAGGGCAAGTGCTGCTACCGGACCGCGAACTCCACCCGTCTCGACGCGCAAGGCGATGGCGCGCTCGACACGATGGAGTACCGCCTGAACTACTCCCAGACCACCAACCATCCGATGTCGATCGGCTTGGGAGCCATCGTCACGCTGACCAAGAACGTGGCCGCGCTGGAGCAGCAGAGTCACCTCTTCCGCATCCAAGGGCCGCGCATGGGTGGCAAGGTCACCATGGGTCCAGGCAAAGTCAGAACCGGCATGGGCGCGTACAACTGCGGCAAGGGCACCTACAGCTTCTATTCCGACAAAGCTGCGCCCGTGCGCACCGATGCCCCAAATCTCACCGACGCCAGCCGCTGGCACGAGCCTGAAGTAACGACCAAGGTCGATGGCTCGAAGATGGGCATCGCGCAGGACGTTCCGGTGTGGGCCACCAACCCCAACCGCGGCTACGCCTACACGCCGTATCTCGACATGAGCACGTACAAGCTCGACTACGAGCTGATCGCCCAGGGCTTCGAGATCGAAGACATGCAGACCGGCGACGACGCGCTCAACTGCGTCGGTGAGATCAAGAGCGACAACACCGGCTGGACCGCCGGCGGTCACTTCAAGGTCTACGCCAACATGGAGATCAACGACCACGACGGCATCAGCGCGCTGAACGAGCAGACGATGTGCCAGCTGATGGCGTTCGGCGTGGTCAGCGACATCACCGGCGCAGACGTCCAGTGCAAGACGACTCTGCGTTGCAAGCCGGGCAGCACGAAGTGCACCTGGATCAAGCTGCCGGAGAGCTTGTGCCCGGAGACCAAGGCAGACCAAGCCATGTGGGGCTGCCATATCGGCGATCCGAACAACGTGGACAAAGAGAAGACCAACTGCACCATGGACAAGGTCACCACGACCCTGGATCCGGACAACGGCGCCAAGACCGAAGGTCAGTGCTGCGACCCAATGGGCAAGAGCACCACGCTGCCCGCGTGCAACGCGTACATGATCCGCAACGAGTTCGTGGCGGCCGCTGCCTCGATCACGGACGCGGACACTGACACGATTCAGCAGAAGTGCGTCAAGTAGGCTCGTGACGGCCTAGCGGCCGTCTCGGTCTGTGTGGCGCTCGCCCCGGGGCGCGCTGGGAAACCGGCGTGCCCCGTGTGCTTTTAGGCCCTTCTGCCACGGCCGGATTGATCAATTGGCCCCGGTACAATAACCATAGACGGCCATGGGCAAACGCCAGAGTGACGCGCCTTCGGACGTAGCAGATGCGCTGGTGCGGCGTCTGGCGGCGGACCCGGGGGACGCCCAGGCGTACCGGGCGCTGCACGACCATTACCGGACCGTGGGCGACTACGCCTCACTGGCGAACCTGGTCTCGGGCCTGGCGGCGTACACGCACGATGACCGGACCGCGAGCCTCGCCTACCACGAGGTGGCTGCATTGCTTGAGCAACAGATGGGCGACGCCAAGCGGGCGGAAGGCTACTACCGCAAGGCCCTCAAGCGCTTGCCGACCAACCTCGAGGCCTCGGAAGGCCTGCAGGCGCTGCTCGAGCGTGGCGGGCGCTTGCGCGAGCTGACCGAGCTCATCGCCGGCCAGGTGGAGACCCTGGAAGGTTGCGGCGGCGACCCGCGCGACATCGCCGTGCTGTGCTACCGGCTGGGCGAGCTGTGGGGCAAGCACTTCGACCGCGTCGACGAAGCGCTGGCGCACTACCGCAAGGCCTACGAGCTCGACCCGCGCCTGCTGCGGGCCGTGTACGAAGCTCGTCAGCTGCAACTGCAACGCGGCGATAGGCGTGCGGCAGTCGCGCTCTACGAGACGGAAGCCGCGGCCGAGCCGGAGACCGCCCGCAAGGTGCTCTTGCTACGCGAGCTATCCGCCCTGTACGGCGAGCTCGACGACCCGGACGGAGCCATCTCGGCGCTGGAGCGCGCGTCCTCGCTCAGTCCCGGCGACATCGAGCTTCTGCACTTGCTCGCGACCGAGCTACTCAAGCGCAGCCACGGCCATGACGAACGCACGCGCGCCGGCGACCTCGACCGGGTGGCAGGCCTGCTGTGCGAAGTGGCAGTCGCGCTGCCCGAGCACGAAGCGCGCCCGTTCTTGCAGTCCGCGCTCGACCACGCCCCCTGGCACACGCGTGCGCTGGGCGAGCTGGAGCAACGCAGCCAAGACGAACAATCGCGTGCCGCCCTGCCAGCACGCTGGGTGGCGTTCCTGGCGCAGCGCCCGGACGGCGACGCCGCAACGCCGCGACGCATCGCGCTAGCCAATGCCTACGCGCAATCTGGCCAGCGGCAGGACGCGCTCTACTGCCTCGAGCCCCTGGTGGCCAAGCAGCTCCCAGAAGCCGTGCGCTTGCAGCAGAAGCTCATGGGCCGTGCTGCCGTTCCGACCCCGGCCGCTGCTGTCGCCGCCCCAGCGCACACCAGCGCGCCCGCCAGGGCCAGCGCGACGCGACCACCGCCGCCGCCAGCTGCACGCGACGCGACCGAACCCGCGATGTCCACCAAGCCGCCTCCGTCAGCTGCATATCCCGCAGCGCCGAGCGACGATGTGCCCGCAGAGTTCGTGACTCGCTTGGCCGAGCTCGACGAGCTCAATGCGCTACGCGATGAGGCACTGGGCGAGCCGGGACCGTGGTCGGCGGAGCAGACCTCCCCGGGCGTGCCGCCCGAGACCATGGCCGGCGATGCGCACGCGCGCGCCAACCCGCCAGATGCCATACCCACCTTCTGGCCCGGCGCCGGCAACGAGCCGGAGGCCGACGACGACAAGCGAATCACCGCGCGTCCGCCCGACCTGGAGACCGAGACCGAGACCGAGACCGAGACCGAGACCGAGACCGAGACCGAGACCGAGACCGAGACCGAGACCGAGACCGAGACCGAGACCGAGACCGAG
>JADGRE010000039.1 GCA_017881185.1 Pseudomonadota bacterium
GGGCTGCAAGACGTGCAAAACGAGATCGACGTGCTGGAGCTTCCCACCTTCGCGCGCGCACAGCGCTACACCTCCGACAGCATCTGCTGCCACGACTTCCGCGACGTCGACCCAGACCACCCGCAAGCAGGCGCTGCGCTCGCTGCGGCCGATGCCTGGCCCGCATCACGCGCCCGCTTCATGCCCGCACGCGACAGCTGGCTCGTGGCAGGCGCACTGCCTGAGCGTGCTGTGCGCATCGCGCGTGCCGATGGCTCCGCCGCGCTGGCCGTCGTCTACTCCGGCAGCCGCGAAGCACAGACCTTCGACGTCGATGCCAAGACCGGCGCGCTGAGTGCGCACGAGGACGCAACGCTGGGCTTGTACCGCACGGGGCTTGGTGCCAGCGACGCGGTCGCGCTCGACGACGGTCACGCACTGGTTGTGGTCAATCGTCTGGGCGAGTCGCTGACGTGGCTCGATCTCACGAAGCCGCCGGCACCCAAGCCGCACGAGGTGGTCGTGGGTGACACCAGCGCCGGAGCGTTCCCCGCCACGGACGTCGAGCTCGGCGAGGCCCTCTACATGCTGACGGCGGCGCTCTCGATCGACGGCGACGTCAGCTGCGCACATTGCCATCGCGATGGTTCGGCGATCGGCAAACAAGTCAGCATGCCGTATCTGGCGCACCCGGACTGGGGACTGCGGCAGATCATGCCCCTGCGCGGCAACTACGACAGCCGCCCGTGGTTCCTCGAAGCCTCTGTCGATGACAAGACCGGTGTGCCCGAGCTGAACGAGCTCGCGCGCCAGGAGAACTTCTGCTGCGAGCAGCTGGACGCACGCGTCTGGAGCCACTACCCCGCCCGCGCGCAATGCCAGACAACGCCTACCCTCGCGGGCTGCAACCACGTGTTGCACTGCGAGAGCGATCCGCCGAGCGAGTGCGGCAGCGGCGCATGGGCGGGACGGGCATTGACCCGCGACGCGCATTTCCGAGAAGCCGCCAAGCGTGTGTTGGGCCGCGACCACAGCTTTGGCGACGCGCTCACCACGACCGTGCGCGACAGCCGCGGCAAGGCGACGCAAGCGCCAATGCCCCTCGACTTTGCGGGCGCCCAGCGCGCGCTCGGTCTGTTCTTGCTCGCGACCAATCGTGCGCTGCCCAACCCGAACGCCGCGGCGGGCACCGCCTGGGTGGAACAAGGCCGCAGTCTTTTCAGCTCGAATGCCGTGGGCTGCGCCAGCTGTCATCCGCTGCCGGTGGCGGCGACCGCACGCGCGACCAGCGCCACGCCCGCGCACGCGCCGCTGCGCTTTTCCTACGTGGTCACGCCGCTGCGACGCGGCGATACCCTCGAAGATGTGGAGCTGGTGACGCCCAGCTTCGTGCACGCCTACCCCGACACCGTGCAGACCGCGGCCGGCCTGCGCATCGGCGCTCCCAGCCTGCGTGGCAGCTGGGACCGCGTGAGCCTCTTGCACCACGGCATGGCCCACTCGCTGCTCGAAACCCTGGCCACGCCCGGCCACCCGGCGCTGACGATGAGCCAACAAGGCTGGAACAGTCGCGATGGTCAGCTGGACACCCATGGCAGCACTTCCCAGCTGTCGGCGAGCGAGCTTCGCGCGCTGCTGGCCTTCGTGCAGACGCTGTAGCTACGGCCGGCGGCGCCACAACCGGCCCCGGCAGTGCGCTATGGTCCGCCGGCTCAGAGCGCCGGCGAGGAGCGCAACACGCGGTCGAGCACGCTGCGAACCTGCAGGTCCTGCTCGCGCACGAGCCCTTGCTCCGCCGTGGCACGTGACAGCGCCTGGGTCCGCTCGAGCGCGCGTGCGGCAGCCAGCCGGACCGTGGGCGCGAAGAAGCCCGAGTCGTCGCTGAGCACCTGCACCAGACTGTCGATTTGCTCGGGCGCGCGCGCCGCGATCGCGGCAATGGCCGCTACGCTCACCTCGGCGGAGACGTCGTGCACTGCCGCGAACACGGGCCCCAGCTCGGCACGCTCCGAGCTGTTCACCAGGGCCGCGATGGCAGCGACGCGAGCCACGGGATGAAAGTAGCCCTCTGGGTTGCGCACCACCTCGAGCAACGCTGCGTTGGCCTGCTCCTGTCGCCGACAAGCCAAGGCCTCGACCACCGCAACCGCCACGTCGGCGTTCGGATCGCGCAGCGCACGCACCAGGCCGCGCAGCGCCGCTTCGTGCGGGCTATCCGCCAGGCTGGTGGCGGCTCGAACGCGCTCTTGCCAATCACCCGCGCGTTCCAGCTGCAGGAGCAGCTCCTGCATCGAGACGCCAAGCGGCACTGGCCGCGCAGCAGGCACTGGCACGCGCGCCACCGGCGACCGCGCGGCCTGTGCGTCCCCCGGCTCGCTCGCCACGACCGAATCGAGCAGCGCCCCGAGCATCGGCCAGCGTGCTGCGACCGCGCTGAGCGCACGGTCGCCCATCTGCTGCACTCGCCCGGGCAAGCGTCCGCGCAACCAGCCCACGAGGGCACGCGCCACCACGACCGTCTCACGCACCCGCACACTGAGCTGCTCTTGCATACGCACCATCCTACGCCTGCAGCAAGCCCTGCGTCTCGATGAAGCTGACGATCGCTGGCAGACCCTCGCCCGTCTTCAGGTTGCTGAACACGAACGGCCGCTCTCCCCGCTGTACCCGCGCATCCCGGTCCATGACCTCGAGCGAGGCGCCCACGTGCGGGGCGAGGTCGATCTTGTTGATCACGAGCAAGTCGGACTTGGTGATGCCGGGGCCGCCTTTGCGCGGGATCTTGTCGCCAGCGGCCACGTCGATGACGTAGATGGTGAGGTCCGACAGCTCGGGGCTGAAGGTCGCGGCGAGGTTGTCACCGCCGCTCTCGACGATCACGAAGTCCAGGTTGCCGAAGCGAGAGGCCAGCGCATCGACTGCCGCCAGGTTCATCGAGGCATCTTCGCGGATCGCGGTGTGCGGACAGCCCCCCGTCTCCACGCCCACGATGCGCTCGGCCGCCAGCGCCTGTGCACGCACCAGAAATTGCGCGTCTTCCTTCGTGTAGATGTCGTTGGTGACCACGGCCATCTGATAGCGCTCACGCATAGCGCAACACAGCGCGTTGACCAGCGCCGTCTTGCCGGAACCGACCGGACCACCCACACCCACTCTGAGCAGCTGACTCATATCTGCCTCCCTGTCACGACCGGAACAATCGCGAATACTGCGTCTCGTGCAACGCGCTGCCCATCGCGAAGCGCGGCGCGACCGCACCGATGTCAGCATCGGTCAGCTGGCTCGCGCGCTCTATCACCGGCGGCAAGCGCAAGAGGCCCGCCGAGAGCACGCGTTGTCCCGCGCTCTGTCCCAGCGGCAGCAAGCGCACCGCGGCGCTTGTCTGGCTCTCCAGCGTCGCCCACAAATAGCCTTCGAGCGCGGCCAAACGTGGGATCTGCCAACGCACCGCCGCCCATGCGAACGCCGCCACATAGCTGAGCTCGACGCGGGTTAGCTCGTCATCTTCCGACACCACCTGCAGCGTGCCGAGCAGGCGCCGGAGCGCGGCACCGATCTGCGCATCTTCCAGCGCCAATTCCTCGCTCTCGCGGTGCGCACGCAAGATCGCATTCCAGCGCACGGCCCCGCTCGCATCATGAGCCTGCAGCGCATCGTGCACACGCAGGAGCACCGGCGCATCCAGCTGACCGATGGCGTGCTCGAGGAGGCCCAAGATCCATTCGCGCGCGCTGGCTTCGTCGCGGACCCAGCCGGCATGCACGGCGTGCTCGAGCCCCTTGGAATACGCATAGCCGCCGATCGGCAGGCCCGGACTCACCAGGCGCAAGAGCGACGCGGTCCACGCTGGCAGCTGCGCCGTGGGCTGCGCTGACTGTGACATGGGGCTAGCGATGCTCATGTGGGTGTTCGTGACGGTGGTGATGATGAGGTTCGTGGTCATCGTGGTCATGCGCGTGCGAGTGAACGGGCTCGGCGTGCGCATGGGCGCGCGACGCCGCGCCCAGCTGCGCCTGCGCGTACGCACCCGACTCGGGCTCGAAAGCCGCCAGCTGCTCGCACACGTCCAGACCCAACTCGCGCAGCATGTCGTCGAGCACATGGTCGTGCTGGTAGCGCAGCGTTCCCACCGCAATCTGCAACGGCACGTGCCGGTTGCCCAGGTGGTAGGCCGCGCGTGCCAGCAGCAGTGGCTCGCTCGTGCTCGCATCCGACACAGACTCGACCGCCGCGAACACGGCGTACACGCGCCCCGCGTCATCGAGCAAGCGATCTCCGTGACGCAGCACGCTGCCACGCGCGAACACGATCGCGACGTCGACACCGGCATCACTGCGCGTGCGCAAGCGGCTGCGTTTGCGCTCGTCGTAGCGCAGCGTGAGGCTGTCCTGAGGCTCGCTGTTGGGCTGCGCCCTACGCTCTATGCGCTGCATGAGACACCTACCCTTCAAAACAGGAAGTAACGTTGCGCGAGCGGCAAGCTCGTGGCTGGCGCGCAAGTCAGAAGCTGCCCGTCGGCCCGCACTTCGTAGGTCTGCGGGTCGACTTCGATCTTCGGCAGGTACGCGTTGTGGATCAGATCGCGCTTGCGCAGCGCACGCGTGTTGCGCACCGGGCTCACGCTCTTGCCAAGACCCAGCTGCGCCGCGATGCCCGCCGCACGCGCAGCTGCCGACACGAACAGCGTCGAGCACGCCTGCAGCGCCTTGCCGTAGGCGCCGAACATGCGCCGATAATGCACGGGCTGCGGCGTGGGAATGGATGCATTCGGATCGCCCATCGGCGCCGCGACGATCATGCCGCCCATCAAGATCATCGCCGGCTTCGCGCCAAAGAACGCTGGCTTCCACAGCACGAGGTCCGCGCGCTTGCCAACCTCCACGGAGCCCACTTCGTGCGCAATCCCGTGGGTGAGCGCGGGGTTGATGGTGTACTTGGCGATGTAGCGCTTGACGCGGAAGTTGTCGTTGTCCGGACCATCCTGCGGCAGCCGTCCGCGCTGGGTCTTCATCTTGTGCGCGCTCTGCCAGGTGCGACACACCACTTCACCCACCCGTCCCATGGCCTGCGAGTCCGACGACAGCATGCTGAAGGCGCCCAGATCGTGGAGAATGTCTTCCGCCGCGATGGTCTCGCGACGAATGCGCGACTCGGCAAACGCGACGTCCTCGGCCACGCTCGGGTCGAGGTGATGACACACCATCAACATGTCCAGGTGCTCGTCGACCGTGTTCACGGTGTACGGTCGCGTCGGGTTGGTGGAAGACGGCAGCACGTTGGCTTCGCCGCACGCCTTGATGATGTCCGGAGCATGCCCACCGCCTGCGCCTTCGGTGTGATAGGTGTGAATGGCTCGCCCCTGGAACGCAGCAAGCGTGGTCTCCACGAAACCGGCTTCATTGAGCGTGTCCGTGTGGATCGCCACCTGCACGTCGTGCAGCTCGGCGACACGCAAGCAGCAATCGATCGCCGCCGGTGTGGTGCCCCAGTCCTCGTGCAGCTTGAGCCCCATCGCGCCGGCGACCAGCTGCTCTTCGAGCGCCTCGGGCAGACTCGCATTGCCCTTGCCGAGCAAACCGATGTTCATCGGCAGCACATCCGCCGCCTGCAACATGCGATGCAGGTTCCACGGCCCTGGCGTGCAAGTGGTGGCGTTGGTGCCGGTGGCAGGGCCCGTGCCGCCGCCGATCATCGTGGTCACGCCGCTCATCAGTGCTTCGTCGACCTGCTGCGGACAGATGAAATGGATGTGCGAATCGACGCCGCCTGCGGTGACGATCAAGCCTTCGCCCGCAAGCGCCTCGGTGCCAGGCCCGATCACGATGCTCACACCAGGCTGAATGTCGGGGTTACCGGCTTTGCCGATGCCCGCGATGCGTCCGTCTTTGATGCCGATGTCAGCCTTCACGATGCCCCAGTGATCGATGATCAGGGCGTTGGTGATCACGAGGTCCACGCTCTGAGCGCTCGGCAGCTGGCTCTGACCCATGCCGTCACGAATCACCTTGCCGCCGCCGAATTTCACTTCCTCGCCGTAGATCGCATAGTCGCGCTCCACTTCCACGAACAACTCGGTGTCCGCCAAGCGCACGCGGTCGCCCGTGGTCGGTCCGAACATCTCGGCATAAGCCCTGCGTGAAACACTGCGCATGCTCAGCCTCCGAGCTTTCCCATGATGCGGGCGCGAAAGCCGAACACCGCGCGCTCGCCGGCCAGTGCCACCAGCTCGACGCTGCGTGCTTGACCCGGCTCGAAGCGCACAGCCGTTCCGGCGGCGATGTTCAGGCGGAAGCCGCGCGCCGCTGCGCGATCGAAGTCGAGCGCGGCGTTGGTCTCGTAGAAGTGGTAGTGCGAACCGACCTGAATCGGCCGGTCGCCGGTATTGCGCACCTCGATCGTGGTCAGCTCGCGCCCCACATTGAGCTCGATCTCGCCCTCGGCAACCAAGACTTCACCCGGTGTCATACGGAGCCCTGCCGATCGACGATGGGGTGGTGGACGGTCACGAGCTTGGTGCCATCCGGGAACGTAGCCTCCACTTGGACTTCGTCGATCATCGACGCGACGCCATCCATCACCTCGGCCGCACTGAGCAGCGTCGCGCCGTAGCTCATGAGCTCGGCGACGCTGCGACCATCGCGCGCGCCTTCCATGATGGCCGCCGAGATGAACGCGACCGCTTCCGGGTAGTTCAGCTTGAGACCGCGCGCCTTGCGACGCTCGGCCAAGAGCGCGGCCGTGAAGATCAGCAGCTTGTCTTTCTCGCGAGGTGTTAGTTCCATGAGCTTTCTCTCAGGTACGCCAGATGCGAGGCACCACGGCCGTCAAGCCCAGCAGCTGGGGTCGCAAGGCCACCCACAAGTTGGTGAAGCAGGCACGTGCGCGTTCGGTGCTCGGGCCGAGATAGCGCGCCACCAGCACATCGCCGATGCACGATGCCGAGACCAGCTCGCCGGCGGTGACGGTCAATGGCGATTTGAGCGCTTCGCGTGCGAGCGGGGCAAGCTCCAGTGCCTGCAAACCAGGCGCCGTGCACAGGAAGGTGCCCACGACCGGCTCGCCCGCGAGCCCCCAGGCAGCCTGCAACGCCACGTTGCCCCCGACATACACGGCGCGCTCCAGGAACAGCGGTTGCTGGTCGCGCCACAGCTCGAGACGTTGGCGCAAGGTACCGTGCGTGAAGCGCTCCCCCGAGGCGGGCCGACCCAGACACACGATCTCCCAGCCGAGGAAACGCGCATCGCCCGTCAGCTCGGCGCGCGTCAGCAGCTCGGTGTGGGTCCCGGCGAACGCGATCACTTCCTGCGGCAACCATTCGATGCACCCGCCAGCGGCAACCTGCAAGCGCTGCGTCTGCTTCGCCATGGCTCCCGCGCTGCGATACAGCTTGCACGCACCGGGTGTAGTGATCAGCGCGTGCGCGCCACCCCCCAGTGTCAGCTCGATCTGCAGCTGGTCGCCGCCGACCAGGCCACCGGGCGGATGCAGCAGGATCACCTGGCAGCTGCCATCGGCTTCCGGATAGAACGCGCGCTGCACGCGCAGCGGCCCGTGGTGTGCTCGCTCGCACAGCACCGTGCGCGCACCCGCACGCGCAAAGCCGAGCTGCAGCTGCGCGTGCCAACCTGCTTGCTCCGGCGCACCCATCGAGTCTGCGATCCCTTTCATCACGGGCGTTCACGCACGCGTACCTTTCTAGACTGCGAGGTGCCGATGCACGAGCGTGTCGTCCAGCTCGCGCATCGCGCCGGCCGCAACGCTGCGCCCGCGGTCGAGAATGCTGAACTGCTCGCCGACCTTGCGCGCGAAGGCCAGCTTCTGCTCCACGAGCAGCACCGTGATGCCAGCTTCCGTGCGTAGCCGCGTCACGATGTCGCCGATCTGCTGCACCACGTTCGGTTGAATGCCTTCGGTCGGCTCGTCGAGAATCAAGAGCCTCGGCTCCAGCGCCAGCGCGCGTCCGAGCGCGAGCTGTTGCTGCTGACCGCCCGACAGATCGCCGCCACGACGGTGCAGCATGTCTTTGAGCACGGGGAACCAAGCGAACACACTGTCCGGAATGTGGCGTTTGCCGCGCGCTGCCAGACCCACACGCAAGTTCTCCTCGACGCTCAGCTGCGCGAAGATCTCGCGACCCTGCGGCACGTAGCCGATGCCCGCGCGCGCCCGCGCCTCGGGCGGCTGACCCAAGAGCTCTTTGCCAGCGAAAGTTATCGACCCCGTGCGTGGGCGCAGTAGCCCCATCAAGCTCTTCATCAGCGTGGTCTTGCCGACGCCGTTGCGACCCATCACGCACACGCAGCTGCCCTCCTGCACCTCGAGCTCCACGTCCCATAGCGCGTGGCTCTGGCCGTAAAAGTGGTTGAGTCCGCGTACGCTCAGCATCCGGCACCTCCCAGGTTGCCGGCTTCCGAGCCGAGGTACACCTCGATCACCTTGGGGTCGTTCTGCACCTGCTCCATCGAGCCCTCCGCGAGCACGCGACCTTCGTGCAACACCGTCACGCGCTTGGCGATGTCGCGCACGAAGTCCATGTCGTGCTCGACCACCACCACGGTGTGCTCGCCCGCGAGCGAGACCAAGAGCTGCCCCGTGCGCTCCATCTCGCGCTGTGTCATGCCCGCGACCGGCTCGTCGACGAGCAAGATCTTCGGGTCCTGAGCCAGCAGCATGCCGATCTCGAGCCACTGTTTCTGCCCGTGGGACAAGAGCCCGGCGGGCGCATGGGCTCGCGTCGGCAGGCCGATGGTGTCGAGCACCGCAGCGATGCGATCGCGCGCCTCGGACGACAGGCGTGCGAACAGCGAATGAAATGCCGTCTTCTTGGTCTTGAGCGCCAGCTCGAGGTTTTGGAACACGCTCAAGTTCTCGAACACCGTGGGCCGCTGAAATTTGCGACCGATGCCGAGCTCCGCGATCTGCGCCTCGCTCAGCTCCGTGAGGTCGATGGTGCGACCGGACATGAACACGCGACCACTGTCCGCGCGGGTCTTGCCCGTAATCACATCCATCATGGTGGTCTTGCCTGCGCCGTTGGGTCCGATGATGCAGCGCAGCTCGCCAGGATCGAGCAGCAGCGTCAGGTCGGTGAGCGCCTTGAAGCCGTCGAAGCTCACGCTCACGTTGTCGACCCACAGCATCGTGGGATCGCTGAGCGTCGCGTGTGCATGATGCGTGGCCTGGCCGTGAGCTTGGCTCTGCGCTTGGGTCATGTTTCACCTGCCAAGTCTTCGGCGCGCACCGGCTCGGCTGGAAGCTCGGCTGCGAGCTCGGGGGCAACTACGCGCACACGCCGCGCCGAGAAGAGGCCCGCCAGCCCTTTGGGCAAGAACAGAGTGACGCCCACGAACAGCGCGCCCAGCGCATACAACCACAGCTCGGGATACGCGCCGGTCAACCAGCTCTTCATGCCGTTGACCAAGAGCGCGCCGATCACGCCGCCCACGAGCGTGCCGCGACCACCCACGGCGACCCAGATGGCGATCTCGATCGAGTTCGAAGGCGCAAGCTCGCTCGGATTAATGATGCCCACCTGCGGCACATAGAGCGCGCCTGCGAGACCGCACAAGATCGCCGACAGCGTCCAGACGAGCAGCTTGTAGTGGAATGGGTCGTAGCCGCAGAACATCACCCGACTCTCGGCGTCCCGCAGCGCGAGCAGCACGCGGCCGAGCTTGCTCGTGACGACGTACCGGCACAACAGATAACCCACCAGTAGCGCGAGCAGCGACGCCAGGTACAACGCTTGTTTGGTGGACTGCTCGGCGAGCGGGTAGTCGAGCAGGCGCTTGAAGTCGGTGAGGCCGTTGTTGCCACCAAAGCCCGTGTCGTTACGGAACATCAGCAGCATGAGCGCGTAGGTGAGCGCCTGCGTGATGATCGAAAAGTACACGCCGCGAATGCGCGAACGAAAGGCGAAGAACCCGAACACCACGGCCAAGAGGCCCGGAACGAGCAGCGCCATGCACGCCGCGAAGCCGAAGTGCTGGAAGCCGTGCCAGTACCAGGGCAGCTCTTTCCAGTCGAGGAACACCATGAAGTCCGGCAACTCGGAGCGGTACACGCCGGCGGTGCCGATGGTGCGCATCAGGTACATGCCCATGGCGTAGCCACCGAGCGCGAAGAACACGGCGTGCCCGAGGCTGAGCACGCCCGTGTAACCCCAGACCAAGTCCATCGCCAGGGCGACGAGCCCGTAGCACAGGAACTTGCCCAGCAACGGCAGCATGCTGTCCGACAGATGCAACGCCGCACCCACTGGCACCAAGCGGTTGAGTGCCGGCACGCTCGCGAGCACGCCGAAGCCCACGGCCAGCGCCAGCCATTGCCGAGGCGAGTGCAAGGTAGAGACCAGCTCTTTGATGCGCGCGGTGCTCATGTCAATTCTCGGCCGCCCTGCCCTTGAGCGCGAACAGACCTTGCGGCCGGCGTTGGATGAACAGCACGACGAACACCAGCACCAGGATCTTGCCCAGCACTGCGCCGGCGAAGGGCTCGAGCAACTTGTTCACTTCACCCAGACCCAGCGCCGCCACCACGCTGCCCACCACCTTCCCCACGCCACCCACCACCACCACCATGAAGGAGTCGACGACGTACAGCTGACCAAGCTCTGGACCCACATTGCCCAGCTGCGAGAGCGCGACCCCACCGAGCCCCGCGATGCCCGAGCCAAGCCCGAAGGTGAGCATGTCGATGCGTGCCGTCGGAATGCCCATGCAGCTGGCCATCGCGCGGTTCTGCGTGATCGCCCGCACCGACAAGCCCAGCCGCGTGCGGTTGAGCACGAACGCCAACAGCGACACCACTGCGGTGACGAAGCCGATGGTGGCCAAACGGTTATAAGGAAGCACCACCCCCGTCATCGGCTCGATCCCGCCCGACAGCCAATCCGGATTCGCCACGCTCACGTTCTGCGCGCCGAAGATCAGGCGCACGGTCTGGATCAGCATCAGCGAGATGCCCCAGGTCGCGAGCAGGGTTTCGAGCGGCCGACCGTACAAAAAGCGAATGACACTGCGTTCGAGCAGCATGCCAACCAGCATGCAGGTGGCGAACGCCAACGGCACCGCCAAGGCCAAGTACCAATTCAAGGCGGCAGGCGCGTACTTCTGAAACACCAACTGCGCGACGTAGGTCGCGTACGCGCCGAGCATGAGCATCTCGCCGTGCGCCATGTTGATCACGCGCATCAACCCAAAGGTGATCGCGAGGCCCAGCGCCGCGAGCAAGAGCACCGAGCCCAAGCTCAAGCCGTAGAACAGATCGCGCACGACCCGCGTGAGCAACTCCTGATGCTCGATGCTGTTGAGCGCACCACCTGCAGCGCCACGCACTGTGGCGTCAGGTTCGCGGAATTTGCCGTCTGCAGTCTTCTCGAGCAGCGCGGCGAGTTGGGTCTTGAAGCTGACCTCGCCGCTGTCGCGCATGGCGGCGATGGCCGACAGACGATGCCGCGGGTCGGGGCTGGTCAGGTCGATCTGCGCGAGCGACAACCGCAGCAGCTTGCGCACGGACGGATCGATCTCACGCTTCAGCGCGGCGCGCATGGCCGGCACGAGCTTGTCATCGGACGCCTTGGCGAGCTCCTCGGCTGCAGCCAGGCGCACGGCTGGATCGGTCGAGCGCAACTGCAACTGCGCGATCGTGGGGCTGAGCGTGCGTCGCAACGCATTGTTCACCAGCGGTGTCTTGAGCCCTGCGCCTGCTGCCGCTGCCGGCTTGCCCGTGAGCGCGTCGAGCCACGCTCCGCTCTTGCCGTCGCGAACCAAGACGGCACCGCTACCGTCGACCCGAAGATTGCCGTCACGCAGCGCTTCGAGCATACGCAGCGCTGCAGGCTCCGAGCGCGCGCCCAACGCTTCGATGGCGGCCTGCAACGTATCGTGGTCGTCCGCTCCTAGCTTGGCGGCCACCGCCCCGAGCGGTTCTTGCTGCGCATGCGCCGCCGGCAGCGTGCTCGACAAGAGCCACCCAACCTCCAGCAACACTAAGATCACGCGTCTGACGCTTTGACTCACGGCGGACTCCTGCGTGAGCCACGCCTGCGCACCGTTACGCGCGCAGGACATGGCCACGCTCTGCGATCGTGGCTACTTGGCCGCCACCTTGGGTTCGGTGCAGTTGCCGCACATCCACGGGTAGGTCCAGTCAGCTACCTTCTTGGCACTGTCTGGCACGTACGGGCTCCAGGGCATCGCGCGGATCGGGCCTTCGGTCTTCCAGACGATCTGGAACTGACCGTTGGCTTGCACCTCGCCGATGTACACGGGCTTGTGCAGGTGATGGTTCTTCGCGTCCATCTCCTCGACGAAACCCGACGGTGTATTGAAGGTCTGCCCGCCCACCGCTTGACGCACGGCGTCGACCTCGGTCGTGCCGGCCTGCGCAACCGCCTGCGCCCACATGTTGATGCCGGTGTAGGTCGCCTCCATCGGGTCGTTGGTGACGCGCTTGTCGCCGCCCGGCAGGTTGTTCTTCTTCACGTACGCCATCCACTTCGCGATGAACGCTTTGTTGACCTGGTTGTCGATCGACATGAAGTAGTTCCAGGCGGCGAGCTGACCCACCAAGGGCTTGGTGTCGATGCCACGCAGCTCTTCTTCGCCGACCGAGAACGCAACCACGGGCAGCTCTTCGGCCTTCACGCCCTGGTTGCCCAGCTCCTTGTAGAACGGCACGTTCGAGTCGCCGTTGATCGTGGAGATCACCGCAGTGCGCTTGCCCGTCGCGAACTTCTTCACGTCGGCGACGATGGTCTGGTAGTCGCTGTGCCCGAACGGCGTGTACTTCTCCATGATGTCTGCGTCAGCGATGCCCTTGCTCTGCAGGAAGTAGCGCAAGATCTTGTTGGTCGTGCGCGGGTACACGTAGTCGGTACCGAGCAGCACGAAGCGCTTGGCGCCGCCGCCCTCTTTGCTCATCAGGTATTCCACCGCCGGAATCGCCTGCTGGTTGGGCGCCGCACCTGTGTAGAACACGTTGTACGAAGACTCCTCGCCCTCGTACTGCACGGGATAGAACAAGAGACCGTTGAGCTCCTCGAACACTGGCAGCACCGACTTGCGTGACACGCTGGTCCAGCAGCCGAACACCACGGCGACCTTCTCCTTGGTCAGCAGCTCGCGGGCTTTCTCGGCAAACAACGGCCAGTTCGACGCCGGGTCGACCACCACGGGCTGGAGCTTGCGACCAAGCAAGCCACCCTTGTCATTGATCTCCTCGATCGCCATGAGCGCGACGTCTTTCAGCGAGGTTTCGCTGATCGCCATCGTTCCCGAGAGCGAATGCAAGATGCCGATCTTGATCGGCCCCTTGTCAGCTTTTGCCGGTTCTGCAGCCGGTGGCGCGACCGTAGGTGCGGCGGCGGTCGGTGCAGCAGGCTGCTCGGTCGCCGCGGGCGCGGGCTGGGAACAACCAAATGCCAGCGCCAAGAGCGCGCCGGACGCTAAGATCTCTATCGTCCTCATGGGTCCTCCGTTGAGTTCTGCGCCGCGTCCCACCGGCCAAGAGCCGCGAGTGTCGGGTCGTGCCGTTGCAGCGCGATCGCCGTCGTGAGCTGGAGCCTGCGCTGGCGTTGTTTCTTCGCGGTATCGGAACCGTTAAGTTTGTGTGGGTTGGTGATGAATGCGCATGCACGTCGTCAGCTACAACACACCGTGAGCACGCTCGTGTTACACGCCGGTTACATGAGCGCGCGCTAGCATCGGCAGGCCATCTTCACGATGGTCCTTTGCGCACGACCATTTAACTGGAGCGCAACGCCCGCGAAACAGCGCCTCCGCTAGGTTGCGCGTGTCGACGCACGTGTGTCTGCTGCGCACAACGCGCAGCCTGCAACGAAAGGCAGAGCCCATGACCACCACCTTGGTGGGTGCAGAGCCCGAACCGATCGCCATCGATCCAGCGCGCACCGCCGTCGTGATGATCGACATGCAGCGCGACTTCCTCGAGCCCGGCGGCTTCGGTGAAACCCTGGGCAACGACGTGTCTCTGCTCAACGCCGCGGTCGCGCCCTGTCGCGCGTTACTGCAGAGCGCACGCCGCCAGGGCTTGCTGGTCGTGCACACGCGCGAAGGACATCGCGCCGACCTCAGCGACGCGCCGCCTGCGAAAGTAGAGCGTGGCGCGCCCAGCCTACGCATCGGTGCACCCGGCCCGATGGGCCGCATCTTGATCCGCGGCGAAGCTGGCCACGACATCATCCCCGCGCTGTATCCGGCGGCCGGTGAGCCAATCATCGACAAGCCGGGCAAAGGCGCATTCTACGCCACCGAGCTGCACGCCATTCTGCAGCACCGTGCGATCGCCACGCTGATTGTCTGCGGCGTCACCACCGAAGTCTGTGTGCACACCACCGTGCGCGAGGCCAACGACCGCGGCTACCGCTGCATCGTGCCGTCGGACTGCTGCGCGTCTTACTTCCCCGAGTTTCATGAAGTCGGGCTGCGCATGATCAAAGCGCAAGGTGGAATCTTCGGCTGGGTCTCCGACTCGGCCCGAGTCTTGGCGGCGCTCGGCTGAGCGGGCACCGTCGTCGGAACAACGCCACTGCAAACGTTATTGGAGGTGCTCACATGACCGAGAAAAAACCAGTGCTCTGGACACCCGGCGATTGGAACGCGTTCTTCGGATTCGGTACCAACATCCTCGTCAACTTGCTCGTGCTCTCCGGGCTCTTGCGCTTCGTGCTCAAGATGCCCGACCAGCTGGTGTTCGGCAGAATCCTGCCGGCCACCGGCCTGATGATGTGCCTGAGCACGTTCTACTACGCCTGGCTCGCCTACAAGCTCGCGAAGAGCACAGGCCGCACGGACGTGTGCGCCTTGCCTTCGGGCATCAGCGTGCCGCACATGTTCGTGGTCACCTTCGTGATCATGCTGCCGATCGCGTCCAAGACCCACGACCCGGTGCAAGGTTGGGAGGCCGGCCTCACCTGGGTGTTCATTCAGAGCTTCGTGCTCATGGTCGGTGGCTTCATCGCACCGGTGATTCGACGCATCACACCTCGCGCCGCCCTGCTCGGCACCCTCGCGGGCGTGTCGCTCGCGTTCATCTCCATGCGCCCTGCCCTCGAGATGTTCATGACGCCGGTGATCGGCATCGTCTGCTTCGCCGTGATCTTGGCCAGCTGGTTCGGCGGCGTGCGCTACTTCAAGGGCATGCCTGCAGGCCTCGTCGCAATTGCCGTCGGCACCTCGATCGCTTGGATCTCCAGCTCGCTTGGCCTCGGCTACGGCGGCATGAGCGTGGCGAAGCTCGCACAGTCCGTCTCCAACTTTGGCTTTTCGTTCCCCACGCCGGCCTTTTCCCACGTGTTCTCCGGTTTCAAGTTCCTCGGTGTGATCCTCGTCACGGCGATCCCCTTCGGCATCTACGATCTCGTCGAGGCCATGGACAACGTGGAATCTGCCGCAGTGGCAGGCGACAGCTTCCCCACCACCCGCGTGCTCACCGCCGACGGCATCGTCAGCTTGATCGGTTGCATGATGGGCAACCCGTTCATCAACGCCGTGTACATCGGACACCCGGGCTGGAAGGCCATGGGCGGTCGCATCGGCTACTCGGCGGCGACAGGCGCGATGGTGCTCGTGCTCTCGTGGTTCGGCGTGATCTCCCTGATCGTCGCGCTCGTCCCTGTCGTCGCGATTTCACCCATCTTGCTCTACATCGGCATGCTGATGGGCGCGCAGGCGTTCCAGGAGACGCCCAAGAGCCACGCGCCCGCCATCGTGCTCGCGCTTGCGCCGCATCTGGCGGCCTGGGGCAAGCTGCAAATCGACAACGCTCTGGGCGCAGCAGGCACGAGCGCTGTCGAAGTCGGCCTCGACAAGCTCGGCCAGGTGGGCGTGCTGTATCAGGGTCTGTCGGTGATGGGCGGCGGCGCAATCTTGGGCGGACTCGTACTGGGCGCCATCACGGTGTTCATCATCGAACGGCAGTTCGCCAAGGCCGCGGCCTTCGCCATGACGGGGTCCGTGCTCACTTTCTTCGGCTTCATCCACGGTGAAGCCATCGGCATTGCGCAGACTCCGGTGGTCGCCGTCAGCTACGTCGGCGTCGCAGTCATCCTGTTTGGCTGCAGCAAGTACGCGGCCATCGTGCCTGCCGTATCAGGCGTGCATGAAAGCCACGACGTCCTGCCGGTGCCCGCGGAGTAAGAGCCGAGCCGTTCAGTCGAGGAACACCACTGGCCCCTGCCACACGGCGAGCACCACGCAACCATCGTCACTCACGACGCTGTGGGCGGTGTGCTCGCCGTGAATGAGACAGCTGCCCGCAGCATAGCTGCCGTCGTCGTCGCGCTGCGATCCGCGCAGCACGACGATGTGCTCGTAGCCAGTGTGCTTGTGCCGGGGCAAACGCGCGCCGGGTTGATAACGCAGCAACGCAGCCGACGGGCCGCGGTCGGCATCGCCGTATAAGCGCGCGATCTCGATGCCCGGCCGCAGCGGCTGCCACTGCATCTCATCGAAGCTCTGCTCGCTGCCAAAGAGTTGGGGTAGCAAGAGCCGACGCACGTTCATCGTGTGCACCCGGCCAGTCGATCACCCTGGGCGCGCGTCATGAGATGGCCGCAATCAGCGCGCGTGCGGTGGAGACGGCACCGAAAACCCCGTGCTGCATCTTCACCATGTGCAGCGCGGCCTTGTGGTTGCCGAGGTCGGTCGCCGCACAGCAGTCTGCCAAGAGCACGCACTCGAAGCCGCGGTCGTTGGCCTCGCGCATGGTCGTGTGCACGCACACGTCCGTGGTGATTCCGGTCAGCACCAGGTTGCGGATCCCGGCAAGGCGCAACACCATCTCGAAGTCCGTGGCGTAGAACGAGCCTTTGCCAGGCTTGTCGATGATCGGCTCCCCCGGCAACGGCGCCAGCTCGGGGATGATCTCCCAGCCGGGCTCTCCACGCACCAGCACGCGCCCGCATGGGCCCGCGTCGCCGATGCCGGCGCCGATCTGCCGTGAACGCCAGCGCTTGTTCGCCGGCAAATCGCTCAGATCGGGCCGGTGACCCTCGCGGGTGTGAATCACGTGGTAGCCCGCGCCGCGCATGGCGCGCAGCACGGCGCTGATCGGCTCGATGCAAGCGCGCGTCTGCGCGATGTCGTAGCCCATCTGGTCCACGTAGCCGCCCTTCCCGCAGAAATCGATCTGCATGTCGATGATGACGAGCGCTGTGTTGTCGGACCGCAGATCGCCGTCGTAGGGCCACGCGTAAGGCTCGCAGTCGCTGAGGGTCTTTGTCATGCGGGCTCGCTCCTGTGACTGGACACTTGTGTCATTGCTAGCCCGTGTGCGTTACGGCTTCATGTCTCGAAGGTTTCCCGTTCAACACAAAGTGTCGCGCGTTTCTCTTACAGCCGTGATGTGCGCATCAAGGAGCACGATGGCAACAATGTTCATGCACGCGAAACCGCATGTTCATACACGCCGACTACGTGGACATGGTTAGTGCAGCAGACGCGGCGATCACCGGTGGTGAGTCCGACGACTGCTGCACGCGAGAGAACTTATGAACAACACTGCGAACACGATCAGAACACGAAGCGCGTGGCCCGCGGGATGCATGCTCGCGATCACGCTCGGTCTCATCTTGCCGAAGCCCGCGGGCGCACAGCCTGCACCAGAGCCGGCTGCGCCTGCACCAGCGGCCGCGCCGCCTGCGGCCTTGCCACCGGAGACGCCGCCAGAGCTGCCGGCCGCCAGCGCGGAGCCCGCACCCGCGACCCCACCACCAGCAGCCGAGCCCGTTGCACCGCCGCCGCCAGCTGCAGCGGAGACGCCTGCACCCGAGCCGCCGCCAGCCCCGCTCAGCGTGCACACCTGGGGTCACATCGGCAGCCGGCTGCAGAGCTTCAAAGACCCCAAGAAGATGGATCGCCTCAGGCAAGACGGCGATCTCGAGCTGCACTTCGACGGCGCCATCGACTCCAAGATCGGCATGACCGGCAACATCGCCGCGGTCTACGGGCCCAGTGCGACGGGCGGCGATCCGCAGGGCACGCTGGCCATCTTGGACTTGATCGCTCGCTTCGACATCGACGACGCGTTCCACATCTGGGTCGGTCGCATGCTCGTGCCTTCCGATCGCGCGAACTTCAGCGGCTTCTGGTTCGCAGCACCCTGGTACTACGCGGGCACCTTCTCGCCTCACGGCTTCATCGGCCCCGCCGAAGGCCCGTACGGCCGCAACGACGGCACCACGCTCTGGGGCCAGCTCGAAGGCGGCCTCTTCAAGTACTACGTGAGCGCCTTCAATCTCTACGACGGCACCACGAGCCCGTTGTGGTCTGGTCGGCTCAACCTGAGCTTGATCAACCCGGAGCCCGGCTACTACCACAGCAGCACGTACTACGGGAAAGACATCCTGGCGATCGCCATCGGCGGACAAGCGCAGGCCAATGGTTCGGTGCAAGGCATGCCGGCCACTGGCACGGCGCCGAAGAAAGACGACTACTACGAGTTCAATGCCGACGTGCTCTTCGAGAAGGACCTACACGATGCCGGCGTGATCGATCTCGAAGGCGCCGTCTACAAGTACATGGGCGACTACCAGTACTTCGATCTGTCGTACTTGCTGCTCGCGAGCTACATGACCGCCGACAAGCTCGGCCCTGGTAAGCTGCAACCGCTCGTGCGCTTTCAGCAAGGCGTTCCCAAGAAGGGCGACAGCGACTCGTCGATCGAAGCACAGCTCGGCTACGTGATCGAGGCGTACAGCGCTCGGCTGGCGCTCGGCTTCCAGCACACCACGGTGGCCACCGCCGCCGGCAGTCAGGGCGGCAATGCCCTGTACCTGGGCGTGCAAGTCATGAAGTGACGGCTGGGACCTGAGCACGATCTCCCCCCCGCGGAGCGGCGCCAAGCTCCGTCGGGGGGCGCGTTTCTCGAGCCCCGCGCCCGCACCCAAGTGCTCGATTCGATGGAGGATTGTTGGAGGATCGGAAGCAGGCACGCGCATCCGCAAGCAGCCACCAGAAAAAACAGCTAGCCTGCAGCGACTGAGGTCGACCAGGCGGAGCTCTTTTTCGAGCTACCGCGCGGGCCTGCCGCCGTCGTTCGAGACCGGCCGGGCACCGCACAGGAGCTGAGCGATGTCCAGGTTTTCACGATGGTCAGCCACAGCGTGTTTGCTCGCAGCGTGCTCGGCGAGCGCCACGACCCACCACGGACAACTCAACGGCGGCGCGGGTACCACGGCCGGACCGGGTTCCGATGCAGGCACGCTGCTCGGCACGGCAGGCAATACAGTGATGCAGGTCGGCGGCGGCGACGGCGGCCCAGTGGGCACCCCCGCCGGTGACGGGGGCGGCGCGACCACGCCAATCAAGATCGACCAATGCGGCACCACCAATCCTGCAGGGCTCGACGCCGCAGCCTTGAAGACCTTGCTCGCCGGCAGCGGCAGCGCCGCGGCGCAGAGCGTGCTGTACCCCTACGACGGCACCATCTTCCCACGCGGCCTGATCGCCCCGCTCGTGATGTGGCAAGGCAGCGACGACGCCGAGGTGGTGTACGTGCATCTGCAGTCCTCCAACTTCGAGTACAAGGGCTGCTTGAAACCCACCGCCGCTGGTCAGCTGCAACTGCCGCAAGACGTGTGGACCATGGCCGAGGCACGCGCCCAGGGTGCGGCAGACCCCTTCACGCTCGAGCTGACCACGCAGAAGGCCGGCGTCGCCAAGGGGCCCGTCAGCGAAAAGATCATCATCGCCCAGGCCACGCTCAAGGGCTCCATCTACTACAACAGCTACGCCTCCAAGCTCGCGACCAACCAGGGCGCAGTGCTGCGCATCGTGCCCGGCAAGCAGGTGGAGCTGTTCGAAGGTGGCACGACCGGCTGCGAGGCGTGCCACGCAGTGTCGGCCGACGGCACGCGCCTGGTCGCTCAGAAGGGCAACATGACCGTGGGCAGCGTGTACGCACTCACGCCCACCACGATGGCAGGCGCAGCCGCGACGCGCACCGATGCAGCGTTCGCGAACTTCGTCGGCCTGTCGCCCGACGGCAAGGTCTATCTCACGAGCGCGAAACCGGGCAACGTGGGGCTGCGTTCGTCGGGCTCGAGCAGCCCGACCTCGGCCATGTACGAGACCGACACGGGCACGGCGGTCATGAACACCGGCGTGCCCAGCGGCGCCATCATGCCCACCTTCTCGCCGGACGCAAAGCACCTAGCGTTCAACGACTACGCCATCGCCAACGGCCACGGGCTGGCGCTCATGGACTACGACGCGACCAAGCGAGTCGCGACGAAGTACAAACAGCTCTACATGGACGCAAACAAGCTTCCAGGCTGGCCGTTCGTGTTGCCCGACGATCGCGCCGTGGTGTTCGCGCTCGGCACCGAGAGCGACTTCTCCGGCGCCAACGTGGGCATCAACGCGATCCCCGGCTTTCTGTCGCAGTTTCTGGGTGGCCTCGGCAGCTGGGTCAGCGGCACGAAGGGACCGTACAGCAACCTCTTCGTAGTTTCAGCTGACGGCGCAGGCACACCGGTGATACTGGCCAAGGCCATGGGTTACGCCACGCCCACAGACGCCGCCTCGCAGAAGACCTACCTGCCCTTCGGCGTGGAAGAAGTCGACCAGAACTACTACCCCACGGTCTCGCCCGTCGCGGCCGGTGGCTACTTCTGGGTGTTCTTCGACAGCATGCGTCACTACGGCAACATGGGCATCCAGCGCCAACTCTGGGGCACGGCCGTCACGGTCGCCGCCAACGGCAAGTACGAGAGCGACCCGAGTCATCCGGCGTTCTACTTGACGGGCCAAGAAGAAGGCACCGGCAACCACCGGGCCTTCACCGCGCTCGACCCATGTCGCCCCGAGGGTGGCTCGTGCACCACCGGCATCGACTGCTGCGGCGGCTTCTGCAACGTGCCCAAGTCCACCTCGAGCGAGCTCAAGGTGGACCTGAAGGGCAGCTGCAACATGCCCAAGGTGCCCACCTGCTCCAAGACCGACGAGCACTGCGTGACGGCAAAAGATTGTTGCACACACGGCGACTCGTGCATCGCAGGTTACTGCGGCCAAGTCATTCCGCAGTAGCTCACAGCTGCACGCTGATGCCGGCGTACGGGCCTACGTAGAGATCGCTGGTCTCGCCGGCGTTGGCGGCACCGAGCGCGCCATTGTCATCCAAGCGGGCTTGCGCACAATTGTGGAGCGCAGCGTGCAAGCATCGGACAATCGCCACAGATGGGGGTTAACGACGACGAGCTCGACGCGGTCGTGCAGCCCGACGAGGCCTATTCCCTCGAGGCGTTCAAGCGCGAGTGCGAGCTCGAGCCAACTGCCTTCGCGAAGCTCCACGGCCGAGCGTTCCTGCTGATGCAGCGCGCCGGCAAAGAGGGTCGTCTGGTGGCTCCCGAGCGACCGCAACGCACGCTGAGCTCGGCGGCTGTCGTGCCGCAAACGAGCTTGCCGCCATCGAAGTACCTGGTATTTCCGGTGCGCAAGACCGAGCGTTCGTTGATCGCTCGCTTCTACTCGGTCGGACAGACGCGCAATAACGACATCGTCATTCGCGATGTCTCGGTGAGCAAGTCACACGCAGTGTTCCAGGATGACCGCATCGCGGACGAGCGCTGCGGCCGCAAGCCTGGGTTGCTTGCGTTGCTTCGCATAAAGTGTCATCGGTCGGCGCGGCTGCACCCCCAACATGCTCCGGGACCGTTCAAGTTGTGCGCGACTGATCCACGCCATGGGCGCGCTGTGCCTGCTCGCGGTGGCCACGCACACGGCGCTGTCGGGCTCGCTGGCCGCGAGCGAGCCGTCGCCCGAACCGGTCTCGCTGCGCAAGCTCTGGTTCGGGCAGCTGGAACACTCACTGTCGGTGTTGCCGAGCTTCCTGACCGAGGCGCTGCACGGCGCGGGCCCGCTCGCGACCGAGTCGGGCTTCCTCTGGGGTTATTGCTCGCCCCTGCTGGTCGAGACATCGGCAGCCTTGGCGCTGCTCGGCTTGTTGCACAGGCGCCGCGACGAGCTGTGCGACGACGATGCACGCCGCGTGCTCGGTTGGGCCCTCGGGTTCACGGCGCTGTCGGTGCCGGCGTTCAACGTGTTGACGCAGGACCTGTGGCTGTCGGTGGCATGGGGCCGCATGGCGAACCACGGCATGAACCCGTTCGCGGGGCCCTATCCGCTCGCGCTGGCTGCCGATCTGCCGCTCGACTACGATCCGATGCCGATGACCTACGGCCCGTGCTGGGCCATCGTGTGCAGCTTCGCCGCCGCCGTCAGCGGCGGAGCGCCGTTGGTCTGCTGGCTACTGCTCAAGCTCGTGCTCGGCTGCGCCTGGGCGGTGTGCCTGTGGATGGTGTCCGAGCTCGCGCGGCCCCACGGCCCCTGGCGCAGAACGCTCGCGATCGTGGTGACGGGCTGGTTGCCCCTGGGCGTGCACTGCGGCGTCGCGGAGGGCCACAACGACGTGTTGATGATCGCAGGCGCGCTGCTGTGGGTGCGCACGCTGCAGGGGCGCTCGGCCGCCGGTCCGCTGCTGCTCACGGCGTCGATCCTGACCAAGTACGTGACGCTCCCGCTGGCGCTGGTCGACTTGGTCTACCACTTGGGTGCACGCAGCATGTCCGTCGGGCGCTACCTGGCTCGGATTCTGCCAGCTTGTTTCGGGCTGCTGGCGGGCAGCGCACTGGTAGCGCGCTCGCTGCGCGGGTTCGGTGAGACCGCGGCCATGCACGACTGGAAGTTCCTGGACCCGGCCGATGTCTTTCGCTTGCTGGGTCGCTACGCCGGCTGGACCACCGACCCGACAGGCGTGCTGATCGTCGCCGCGATCTTCGGCTGCGTGGCCATGTTGGAGCTGCTGCGTCTGGGGCGCGCTGCGACGCACGAGCAGGCCCTGCGCGCGCAGCTCGCGCTGATGGCCGTGGTGTTGTTCGCGTGCACCGGCCACGTCTGGCCGTGGTTCTTCGTGTGGTGCTTGCCGCTCGCCGCGCTCGCGCCGAGCTTCTGGTTGTCATGGTTCGTGATCGGCGCGGCCTGTGTTGCACCGTTCACGATCGTCCACTGGGCGCGACTGGGCGTCGAGGGACCGGCACGCTCCGAGCTGCCGTCGCTCGTCATGTACGGCGCAGCGCTGGCGGCGACAGCTGCCTACCTGCGCCTTCGCGCCAGCCCCAGCGCTACTTCTCGCGCACAGCGCGCAGGTCATGCAGCGGGATAAGAGCCGTTCTCAATACCCTGCGCGAGTGGATTTCGGAGCGCGACCGGCCCGAGCGCAAGGCGCGTGACCTTCTGATCGCCGGCGAGAGTCGCTGCCGAAGGCCTACTGCGAGAATTCCAGATCGACCGATGCTTCCGGCGTGTGGCCGTCTGCGCCGTTCGCGAGCGCGGGCAGGTAGTGCACGATCCAGAGCCCCGCTGCGGGTGGCCAGGCAGCGCCCGAAGCCAGCGTGCTCTTGTCGAGCACCACGCTGCCGCTGCCGGGAGCGCCCGTCGCCATGTGACCCTGGCCGCCGATGTAGCTCCACGCGACGGGTTCGAGGCGATTCTGCTCGTTGGGCACAGGGTCGGTGACGCTCGGGTAGGCATACAAACCGATGCGATCATGCGCGCTCGGTTGCATGACACCGCTCCAGTCGACAGTAATTGCCGCGGACGCGCTACGCACGTAGCTCGGGTGATCGGTGACCAGCCGGATGTTGCCGGAACAACCGCTCGTTCCAGTTGTCGGTGCCGCAGGCGGATGCAGCAGCGCCGGCGTCTGCTGAAAATCGAACATGTCGAGCAGCGCGTCACTGTTGGCGTCGCGCGAGGTCAGCGCCGGCACGTCGAACACGGCTTCGATGAAGCGCGTGATGGCGGTGTGGTCTTGCACCACGTGCGACACGAAGTGGGCGCGCGCATAGGGAGAAATCACCGCCAACGGTACGCGCACGCCGAGCTCCACGAACTTTGCATCCTTGGCGACGCCCGGGCGTGCGACGCAGGCTCGATTGGGCGGCGGAACGTGATCCCAGAACCCTCCGCCTTCGTCGTAGGTCCAGACGAGGGCGCTCGTCGGCCAGACCGGGCTCGCCACGATCGCCTCGTACAACATCCGGGTCCAGGCCTCGCCGACTTGTACATCCGCGCTGGGGTGCTCGTCCTCGACGTTCGCCACGGCATCGGTGAACACCACGCCGGGCAGCGTGCCGTCCTTCAGCGCTTGCAGCAGCTCGCTCATGGTGTGCAGACCGGGCTGCCCCGCTTTCCAGCCGAATGCACCGTCGAACGGATTGCTGTCGGTATACACGCCCCAGCTGACACCCGCGGCATCGAGCGCTTGAAACAGCGTTGGGGTCTTCGGATCAGGCAAGCCGCAAGAGGTGCAGCTGATGCCGTCCGCGGTGCCGAGCAGCATGAAGTTGCGGTTGGGCCAGGTGCCGCTGCGCGCCGAGGCGAAGTGTCGGTCGTTGATGGCGAAGGTATTCGCGAGCCAGTAGTAGAACGGCAGATCGCTCGCCGTGTAGTACCCCATCGCGAAGTGGCCGTCTCCGGACGTAGACTGCGCCGCGTTCGTCACGAAGCCGTCCATGGCACCGCCGTTGACCTGTGCGTGCATCCCGGCCCACTGGTGTCCAGGGTCCTTGTTGACGCAGGTGGTGGTCAGGTGAAACGGAGCCACCGTCGCGCCCGCACCATCCTTGTTCGAGAAGCCCGCCGGAACGGCCTCCGCGTCCGGCTGGCCGTAGTCGTGGAGCTGGCCGAGCAAGTGGTCGAAGCTGCGGTTCTCCTTCATCGCGACGATCACGTGCTTGATCGGGATGGCTGCACGCACCTTCTCGGTGATTGGCAGCGTTTCGGTGACGCGTGCGCCAGCTTTGAAGCCGCAATGGGCGCGAAGCTCGTCGGGCGTGGAACCCGCGTCCCGCGGCTGACTCGACCCCGCGTCCTGCGGCTGACTCGACCCCGCGTCTGCATCCGACGCGGAGGTCGAGCATGCAGCGGGCAACACGGCCAGCGTGAGCAGCAGCGCACGGGCGATCAGAATTCCGGGGAGCACTCGCATGTCGAGAGCAAAGCCGATGCCGAGGACGCACACAACCCCTTTCGCGCCCGCCGTTGCAAGAACGCTGGCGCGCCGCCTGCCCACAGGACGCGAAGGGGGATTTTCGCGCGTTTCGCCGCCGATGAACACGCCAGTCTCTCGGGCTGCGCGCCGCCCGCCGCCGTTGGCTCACCGTGTCCCAGCCGGCGCTGCGCTCATGGAGCGCCAATCGCCGGATCGCTCATGCTGTCGCGGCCGGTTTCCACGTGACCAGCCAGACGCTGCTCGAAGCCAGGATCCGAGTCGACTCCGAGCGTGAAGTCGTACCAGCCGAAGCTGGCGCGCAGCGGCCATTGCCAGGTCATGGTTTCACCGGCGCGCAGGGAGCGCACCAGCGTCTGATTCGTGTAGGCGTCGAAGATCCGGACCGTATTCGCGGTGGCGCCACGATTGTGGATCTCCAGGCTGATCGCATTGCGCAACAGGTCGTAGATGGCACGGGTGGTGAGGTTGGCTTTGCCTTCGCCAGTCACCGCACCCTTGTACGAACGCATGAAACCGTTGGGCCCATAGACCCAGAGGTCGTAGGTGGATTGATCGTTTGCCGTCAGCTGCCACGTGTCGGAGACGAAGGAATGAGCGCCGACCGTGTAGGTCCACGGGCCACTGGGACCTCGCCCGGAACGTACCTGGAAGACGGCGGCCGACTTGCCGGTGTTCTCGAAGCCGATGGTGAAGCTGCCGTTCGAGCGGTCGGTCGACCCGACCACGTGCAGCTCGTAGGGCACGGCGCGCGCGGGACGCATCCCGGGTTCTTGCGCGGGCATGGCTTGATCGCTGGGTGGCAGCGGGACGTAGTCCGGATGCAGGTCGCGGTCCGGCGGTGGATAGCTGGCGGTGCTCGGCAGCACTAGCTTGGCGCTGTTCGGCGACTTGAAGTCGAACGCCGAGGTCAGGTCGCCGGTGATGGCACGCCGCCACGGCGTGATGTTCGACTCCGTCAGGCCGGAGTGGTGCATGCCAAAGCGTTGCTCGATGAAGCGGATCAGAGAGGTGTGATCGAACACCTCGGAGTTGACCCAGCCGCCCTTGCTCCAGGGCGAGATCACGATCATGGGCACGCGCACGCCCAGGCCGTAAGGGCCAGCGGCATACTGCGCGTTGCCCGCGAAGAGCTCGTTGGTGGTGTCGATGGTGGACACGCCGTGTGCGCGAGACTGCGGCGGCGTGGGCGGGACCATGTGGTCGAAGAAGCCGTCGTTCTCGTCGTACATCAGGAAGAACGCGGTCTTGCTCCACACCTCGGGATTGGCGGTGAGGGCGTCGAGGATCTGCGACGTGTACCAGGCGCCATAGTTCGCCGGCCAGTTCGGATGCTCGGTGTAGGCCTCGGGAGCCACGATCCACGACACCTGCGGAAGCTGACCGGTGAGCACGTCCTTCTGGAAGAGCTCGAAGAGCGAGCCACCGTGCGAGATGTCGGTCGCGCTGAGTGCTCCCGTGTTGAGCGGGCTGCCAGGCTGCGCGTTCTGGTACTGATGGAAGTACAAGAGCGAGTTGTCGCCGTAGTTGCCGATGTACGGGTCACTTCCCCAGCCCCAGTAGTGAGCTGCATCGAGCCCGGCGCCGGCGTCTTGATAGATCTTCCACGAGACGCCCGCGCGTTGCAGACGTTCGGGGTAGGTCGACCAGTCGTAGCCGGCTTCCGAATTGTCGAGCACCGGGCCGCCGCCACGCCCGTCGTTGCCCGTCCAGCCCGTCCACATGTGATAGCGGTTCGGATCGGTCGCGCCCATGAACGAGCAGTAATACGCGTCGCAAACAGTGAACGCGTCCGCAAGCGCATAGTGGAAGGGAATGTCCTTCCTGGTGAGGTACGCCATGGTCGTGGTGCCCTTGCTCGGCACCCACTGGTCGTACTTGCCTTCGTTCCACGCGCGATGCGTATCCGTCCAGCCGTGCGGCAGATCCTCGAGAAACTGCAGGCCCAGCGCTGCTGCATTCGGGTGAAAGGGCAGGACCTGACCAGTGCCGTTGGGCTGGTACCACACGGGATCGCCCGAGGGCAGCTGCACCGCGCGCGGATCATCGAAGCCACGCACGCCACGCAGCGTTCCGAAATAATGATCGAACGATCGGTTCTCCTGCATCAGGATCACGATGTGCTCGACGTCGGCGATGGTGCCGGTGCGGTGATGGGCCGGAATCGACAGCGCTCGCGCGATGCTCGATGGTGCAGCTGCGGCCAGTGCGCCGGTCGACAGCAGTTGGAGAAAGGTTCGACGATTGGTAGCCATGAGGATCCTCCCAGAGCAAGTTTCGACGAAGAAAGAGCTAGCACTGCCCACTGCTGACTGCGTTGCGCTTCTCTGACCGTCAGGTGCCAATTGCGTAACTTGATGGTGTTCGTAATCCGTATAGCTTCGATACGTCACACAACGGGAAACATGCCGTCGACCACGGGCGCAGGCGGACCCTGGGCGATGTTCGACTTCAGCCGAGCCGTGCCCGCGTTGCTCGAGCCGCCGCCCGCGCCCGTCTCCGCAGTGCGCGGCTGTCGTTGAGCCACCCTTGCGGGAGCTCGCGGCGTGGCTAGGTGGAACGTGGTGTTCGGTTCACGGTTCGTCACCGCCGACACACGACCGTCACACATGGCTGCGCAAGGAGCGACCTATGCTGGAACGTACGAAGAACTGGCTCGCGTTTACGGCGGGCGTGGCGGCAGGCGCGGCGCTGCCGGTCGTGGTTCCCGCGGTAGCCGAGGCAGGCAGGCCGCTTGCCAAGGCGCTGATCAAACATGGCCTGCTCGGCTTCGACCGGCTGCGCGTGGGTGTGGCACGCGCGAGCGAGGCGGTCGACGACATGGTCGCAGAAGCCCGCGCCGAAGCGGCCCAAGCACAGGCTCTGCAGCCGTCAGCAGCAGAGCCGCCCGAGCCCGCGGCTCAGCCGACCAGCACCGCGCCGGCAGCCGAGAGCCAAGGCGTGCGCGCCGAGGCCAAGGTGTTGAGCTGAGATGGACTCGTCACCCGCACGCGCCCAGCTGGTTCACTCCGTCACGGGCCGCGCGCGCTTGCGCGTGGACGGCCGCAGCGCAGACTCCGCGTTCTTCGACAACTTGGCCACCGCCCTGCTCGCGCACCCAGCCGTGCGTGAGGTGCGCAGCAGCGCGCTGACGGGCAGCGTGCTCATTCTTCACGCCGGCGAGATCGACGAGATCGTCAACGACGCGCAGGCGCGCGGACTTTTCGAGCTAGCCACCGCCGCTCCACCGGCTCGCGCCCCGATGCAACGCATGCGGGCGTCGATCGACACGCTCGATGCTCAAATCGCCGAGGGCACCGCAGACGTGCTGAGCCTGGGCAAGCTCGCGTTTGCCGGGCTGGTGGCGGCCGGCGTGTGGCAAGCCCGTCGGGGTTACCTTTTCCCGGCAAGCATGACCGTCTTCAACTACGCGCTCAAAGTCATGGAATGGACGGCGGACCGCGAACCCATGAGTTCGCAAACTCGTTCCAGGCCCGTTGCATGAATGTGACATAGACGGAGCAGGGTGAGGCTCGGACGACCTTATGCCTGCTGCGTTGCCAGATAGCGAAGTGCTCGTGCTCCGCGCTCCACAGAGCGAGGTCATGGAGGTGGGTGTGCAGTTGCGCCAGTTGGTGGGTGTCGACAGCGTCACTGTCGACCCGCAACGCGGACAGCTGGTCGTGCGCTACGAGCCACGCAAGCTCGACGCCTCGCGCATGCGCGAGGCCGTGCGGCCGCCCAGCCGGGCTGGGTCGGACGACCTGTGGATCTGGCTCTTACCCAAGCTGGCGCGCGGCTTGGTCGCAGTCGCCAGCTTCGCCTGAAGGCGTGCGCCTCAGTCTGGCTCACTCGCGCAGCTGCGCCAGCTGGTCCAGGCGCTCCCACGGCAGGTCGAGGTCGGCGCGGCCGACTTGACCGTAGGCTGCCAGGTTTCGATAGAACACGCCCGCGCGCTGCGCCGGCAGCGCGCGCAGACGAAAGCGCCGCACGATGCCGGCGGGCCTGAAATCGAAGACGCGGCTGACGCGTTGCGCGAGCACGTCGTCGGGCAGGGTGCCCGTGCCGAAAGTTTGCACCATGACGCTCACCGGGCGCGGCAGGCCGATGGAGTACGACAGCTGCACCTCGCAGCGCTGTGCCAGGCCCGCCGCGACTACGTGGCGCGCCGCGTGGCGCGCCGCATAGGCGCCGGCGCGATCGATGCGCGAGGGGTCTTTGCCGCTGAGGGCGGCGGCACCGGCACGCGCGAACTCACCGTAGCTGTCCACGGCGGTCTTGCGGCCAGTGAGGCCGGCGTGTTGCGTCGGGCCACCAGGAACCTGCGCGCCGTGCGGGTTGATCGCGATGCGCGTCTGCGCGTCGGGCTTCCACCGCAGATCTTTGAACGCGTGCTCGATCACCCGCTCGCGCACATCGTTCGCGAGCACGCTCTCGGTCGGTCGGCCGCGCTTGTGCTGGCAGGCCAGGATGCTGATGCCGTGGATGCGCATTGGCTGATGGTCGCGGTACTCGACCGCGACCTGAGTCTTGCCATCGGGCGAGAGGTAGTCGAGCTCGCTCTGCACCTCGGACAGGCGCCGGGCCAGCCGGTGAGCGAGCCAGATCGGTAGCGGTAACCCCACCTCGGTGTCGCCACACGCGTAGCCGAACACCGTCGCCTGATCGTGCGCGGTGATTCGCTCGAGCGCGTCTTCGTCGAGCGTGTCTTCGTTCACCCGCTGCACCAGCTCGTCGCCCATGTCGTAGAGGCTGGTCATGATGGTGCAGGTGCGCGCGTCGAAGCCGCGATCGCCCACGTAGCGCAGCTCGCGCAGCACCTCGCGCGCGGCCGCCGGAGCATCCACCGTGGCGCTCGAGGCCGACTTCACCGACACGAACAGGATGCTCGTGGACACGGCGCACTCCGCCGCCACGCGCGCGAGCGGGTCCTGGTGCAGATGCCGATCCACGATGGCATCGCTGATCTGATCGCAGAGCTTGTCGGGATGCCCTGCGGTGACGGACTCGCTGCTGAAGACGAAGTTGGGATGCATGGCTCACTCCGCTGGCGCCGGCAGTAGCAGCGGCAGCGCGGCTCCCGTCGGGGCGTGGTTGGGTCCGTTCGGCAGACTCGGCCGGGTGGTGTACTTGACCAACTCGTTGATCAGGAACGGGGTGACCGCCGCACCACAGGCGACCGCCCAATCGCGTGGGCCGATGGGCACCGTGCCGAGCAGCGTGCGCAGACCCGGCACGACGTTGGCTGCGACCTGCAGCGCCATCATGCCGCCCACCGCGGGCAGCAGCCAGCGGTTGTGCGCCAGGTGCTCGCGGTCGAAGATGGTGTGCGTCTCGGAGCGCGTGCTCCAGGCGTGCAGCAGCTGGGCGAGCGTGAGCGCCGTGAAACCGACGGTGCCTGCGTACGCCCCTGGCCCGTGCTGGCTGCGTGCCCACAGATAGGCCGCCAGTGCGCCCGCGGTGATCACCGTGCCTTCGCTGCCGATGCGCCACAGGTCTTGCTTGGTGAACATCGGGCGTTTCGGATCGCGCGGGGGTCTGGCCAGCACGTCGCTCTCGGGCGGCTGCGCGGCGAGCGCGAGCTCCGGAAACACGTCGGTCAGCAGGTTGATCCATAGCAGCTGCATCGGCGTAAGCACCTCGCCCAGTCCGGCTGCGACGCAGGTGAAGGTGTAGAGCACCTCGCCGATGTTGGTGGACAGGATGAAATGCACCGCCTTGCGGATGTCGTCGTAGATGGTGCGGCCTTGCTCGATGGCGTCGATCAGCGTGCGAAGCTCGTCGTCCTCGAGCACGACGTCTGCGACCGAGCGGGCCACGTTGGTGCCGCTGCCGCCCATGGCGATGCCGATGTCTGCGGCGCGCAACGCCGGGCTGTCGTTGACGCCGTCGCCGGTCATCGCCACGACCAGTCCCGCGCGTTGCAGCGCCTGCACGATCTGCAGCTTGTGCGCGGGGCTGACGCGCGCGAACACGTCGGCGCGCTGCGCGATGGCAGCCAGCACTTCCGGATCCATCTGGTCGAGGCGCGTCGAGTCGACGATCTCGAGGTGTCCGTTCTGCGACAGCGAGATCTGCTTGCCAATCGCCTGCGCGGTGGCGCTCTGGTCGCCGGTGATCATCACGGTGCGCACGCCGGCGCCCCGGAAGCGCGCGATCACCTCGGCCACGCCGTCGCGCGGCGGATCCTGCATGCCGACCAGGCCTACCCACACCAGCTTCGGCTCGTGCTCGTCGAGGGCCTCTGCCTCGGAGAATGCCAGGCCCAGCACACGCAGCGCGGCGCCCGCCATGCGCTCGTTGTCGGTTTCGATGGCTACGCGATCTTCGTCGCTGAGCGGGCAGGGCACACCGCCCTGCAGCCGAGTGTCGCACAGTGCCAGCACCTCGCTCGGTCGCCCTTTCACTGCCCACAGCTTGGCGGTGGGCGTCTGATGCTGGGTCGTCATGTAGCTGCGCTTCTCGGAGCGCGCGCGCACGTTGAGCACGGGATACGCCGCGCGCTCGGCGATGGCGTCGACACCTGCATCGAGCGCCAGCTGCACCAGCGCGCTCTCGGTGGGCGAGCCCTTGAGGGAGCAGACGCCGCGCTCGCGGTTGATCTCGACCTCGCTGCACAGTACGCCCAGGCGCAACAGCCACGCGAGGTCCGGGTTCGGCTCGTGCTGGCGACGCTCCAGATCGACGAGCCTGCCACCACGCACCGCGTAGCGGCTCTGGCCGGCCTGCGCCGTGGTGACGGTCATGCGGTTGACCGTGAGCGTGCCGGTCTTGTCGACACACACGACCTGCACCGCGCCGAGCGTCTCGACCGCTGCCAGCTCGCGCACGATCACGCGCTTGGCGCGCATGCGCGACAGGCCGAGCGCGAGCGTCGTGACGGCGACGGTGGGCAGGCCTTCGGGCACGGCAGCCACTGCGAGCGAAACCGCGGTACGCAGCATCGGTACGATCGCCTGACCCCGCAATAGACCTACGCCAAGTGTGGCGACACATGCCAACACAGAACCGACGACCACCTGGTGGCCGAGCTGGTCCAGCTGCTGCTGCATGGGCGTGGGGTTCGGCACGACGCTGCCCGCGAGCGCTTGAATGTGCCCGAGCTCCGTGCGAGCGCCCGTCGCCACCACCAGTGCCAAGCCACTGCCGCCTGTCACCAGCGTGCCGCGGTAGACCATGGACCTGCGTTCGGCCAGCGGCACGCGTGACTCGAGCAGCGTCGCTGCGGACTTGGACGCCGGGACGCTCTCGCCGGTCAGCGTCGACTCGTCGACGCTCAGATCCTCGCTCAGCACCAGCCGCGCATCGGCAGCCACGAACATGCCCGCGTGCAACACGAGCAAGTCTGCGCGCACCACCTCTTCGACGGGCACCTGCACCGTGGCACCGTCGCGACGCACGACGACGAGCGCGTCTTTCGTGTGCGAGAGCGAGGCGATGGTGCGTTCTGCGCCGCTCTCGGTGACGTAACCGATGGCGGCGTTGATGCCGATGACGGCGACGATGGCCACCGCATCGGCGATTCCGCCCGTGGCGATGCTCAGCACTGCAGACACGCCGAGCAACGCGACGGGCATGCTGGTCAACTGGCCCGCCAAGATGGCCCACTCGCTGCGGCGCGGCGGTGGCAGCAGCGCGTTGGGGCCATCGCTGGCGAGCCGACGCTGAGCGTCTGCGGTCGAGATGCCGTGCTCGTCGGCCACGTCGACTGAGGCGCACACTTCGCTGACGCTCTGGCTGTGCCAAGCGGGTGAGTCGAGGTTCGCCGTGCGCGGCGCTTGGGTGGCGACGAGATTCGCCCTCGTCGGGCGTTTGACCTCGGCTTTGTCTGCAGCCAGTGCGGCCAAGAGCTTGGTCAGCTGCTCCGTGCCGGCAACGCGCACCGCCTCGAGCTGCGCCCGCAGCGCCTTGGGCTCCAACGCCACTGAGCGATCCAGCAAGGTCTTCGCGAGTGCGCGAGCGCGTTTGCTGGCTGGCGAGCTGGGCTGCTGCGTGGCAGTGGCGGACTCCACGAGCACGGCGCCCGCGCTTCGTGACAACAGCTCGTCGACGATCGCCCGTGAAAGTTGGGGGTCGAACAGCACCAGCACGCTGCCCGTCAGCGGGCTCACGCGCGCTTCGCGAACGCCTGGCGCCGCGCGCAGCGCGCGTTCGATGCGAGCTGCGGTGCCTTGGTCACGCATGACTGCAGGCACGCAGTACCGAAGCCGGCCCGGAACGCCTGCGTGGATGACTCGTGCGACCGCGGGTGATTCCATCGAGTGACCTGACAGTGAGCTGCGAGGCCCGACATACGCCCTGCTGGCCAGCCGACAAGGAAAACCCGCAGCATGTGTCGACACGAACGCCGCGTTCGGATGCTTCGCTCGCCGGACAAGCATACGAACTATCCGCACGACCTGTATGCTCCAGCAGACGCAGTCATGCTCGGCAGTGCGCTGGCGCATGCAAGCACGCCGCGCGCGCTCAACCTCGGCGCGGGCGCTTGCGGTGCCCAGGCGCTACGGCTAGATACAGACGCGCGCTACGCAAACGACATTAGGAAACGCGAGCATGGACTGGAAGATTGCCCTCATGACGTGCAGCTCGGTGCTGCTGGCCGAAATCGGCGACAAGACTCAGCTGATGACGCTGACGCTCGTCGGCGCAGGCAACAGCAAGCTGGCTGTCTTCGTCGGTGCATCTGCGGCGCTCGTCGCCACGACCGGTCTCGCGGTGCTTGTCGGCGAGGCGGCGACACAGATGGTCCCGGTCACGTGGCTACGGCGCGCCGCGGGAATCCTGTTCGTGGTGCTCGGCGCGTACACGCTATGGAGCACGCGCAGCGCTCCAGTCAGTGGGCTGGCCCACCAGAGCGTTGGCCTCGCGCACGAGTCCGTCGATTCGATCCGGTGAGCCAGCCGACCGAGAACGCTTACGGATACATGCCGGGCACGAACAGGTCGCTCAGCGTATTGGCGCTGGCCACCGTGGACAGCGTGGGCAGCTCGAGGATGGTCTCGACCGTCTTCACGAGCGAGCTGTGGGTGTAG
>JADGRE010000351.1 GCA_017881185.1 Pseudomonadota bacterium
TCGACATGTGTCACGTACTGCGCCATGTATGTATGACAATACCGAAAAACTCGGCGTGTCTTCCATAGCCAGACAGGTGGGAAATGCGCCAGATCGACGTCATCTGCACACACGACTACGCACTTGAGCAGCAGTGACTATTCGTGTAGCACCGTAGTGTGCGTGAAGCCGGTCGCGCGACGAGCGTCGATGACAGTCGGGGACGGTCGATGACTGAGCACGGAGCACGGAGCACGGACGGCGCTGCGCAAACCCACCGAGGCCCTGGTGACCAGTGAAGTATCGACCCTTGGCCTAGTCCGGGATGCCGCAACCCGGATCAATCGGGCAGTCGTGGAGCTGGGGCCCGGCCAACTGCAGCTGTGCGCCTACTTCGATCGCGTCAACACGCGCCGCACCACCAAAGAGTTGATCCTCTCGCCCATCGCGGCCGGCGCACTGCCCCCATACGCGTACGGGCCAGTGCGGGTGCATTGCTTGGCAGACACCGGCGCTTGGACCCTGGTGTGCCGCACCATCGAGCCGATCGGCGCGTGCGGCGCCAGGGTCGATCTGGAAGGCGCACAGCTGGCGCCCGAGCGCGCGGGGGCGCTGCGTCACACCACTTCCGCGCACCGGCCGCTCGCACTCGTGGTGCCCAGCGGTGTCCCGGGCTGCGACGCCCACGTCTTTCCCGTGCTCGAGATCGACGCTGCAATCTGCGTCATCGACGCGACCGTGCCGCTCGATCCGGGCCAAGACCTGGGACTCGTCGAGCTGGTGGGTGACCGTCATCTGCTGCGGCGCGCGAGCGCGACGGTGACGGAGCTCAAGCCGTGGTGCACCGCCGATGGTAGCCGGCGCTTCCACTGCACCTTGCGCCTGCGCGCCGTCGAGCACGCGCACGATGATCCGGCGCACGACGCGACGCACGGCACACGCACCGTTTCGGATCCGCTGCGCGTCAAGCGTGTGGTCGAGTTCGCGGGCATGGCCGCCACACGAGGCTGGTACGACGCGCCCGGCTGGGGCCAGGGCGTCGCGCGCTTCGCCGAGGCCGACCGAGACTCGCTGCTGTTCTCGTTCTCGCCGGTGCCTGCTGGACGTGCCACGCCGCGTTTCGTCAGCGTCGGCTTCTCGCTGTTCTCCGTGGGCTACGAGCTCACGCTGCGTGTGCTCGAGCGCAACGGCAGCTGGGTACGAACCGCCATGCCGCTGCACCTGCGAAGCTCGCGCGAGTTCCGCCCTCCGCTGAACCTGCGCGGCGACACGGCCGCTGCGCTGCGTCTGTGCTTCAACAACCCGGTGAGCGGCGGCAACGAGCAACACGCGGTGTGCGCGCTCTCCTCGGAGCAGGTCGAGTTCGAAGACGGTGGGCTCGGCGGGCTCCACTGGGACGGGCTGCCACTCGAGGCCGCCATCCTGCGTTGGCCTGGACACGAAGTCTCCATCGGCAACCTGCGCGTCGACGCTGTCTGCCCGCGCGCAGGCAAGCGCGTCGTCGAAGCCAGCATCATCGAGTCGAGCGCCACCCAACATGCAGAGCTCGCCACGCTGATCACCCAGCTCGGCCACCCTGCGATCACGGTGCACGACGGCAAGAACTTCCGCTCGATCTTGCACATTTACAAAGAGGCCGGGCTCTTCGCGCCGCACATGCGCAACAACCTCGACCCGATCATCCCGCAGGCCAAGCGCTTCTGGCACGCGATGCACCAGCCCGGCGCAGACTTCGTGCGAACCTTCGTGCACGGTCCGGCCGATGCGCCCGACGCGGCGGTGTCCGTGGTGCAGCCGTGGGAGCACACCTGGCTCTCTCAACACTTCGTCAGCGTCAGCCCGCAATTCAACGGGGCCGCCGGGCATCTGCAACGTGCCTGCCTCGACTACGTGCTGCCCCGCACAGATGGCCAACACCTCACCTTCTTCGTGAAGGCCGACAACCGCCAGATGAACGCTTTCTTCGAGCGCTTCCTTGCAACCACAGGCACACCAGAGGCAAGTGAGCGTCGTACCGTGCAGCTGTGGTGCCGCGAAGGCAGCGTCCCGCGCCGCGCGCTCACCCGCGCCTCCCGCCTGCATCTTGCACCCATGCGCACCACGCAGGAGCCCGTGGTGTCGCGTGCCATCGAGCGTGTGCTCGGCGCGCACGGCACGGCGGCGTTGTCCTTCGTGCCTGGTGAGTTTCATCTGCCCAAGACCACGGCACGCTTTGCCCGGGTTGGCCTGGTGCGCAAGCGCTCGTGCAGTGTGGTGTCCGAGAAGCGCAGCGCACTGTGGGCGGTCATCGAAGAGATCACCTCGCCCGGCTTCAACTTCACCTGGATGCTGAACGCCAGCTGGATTCTGCCGGTGCACGCCGACCTCGACACCGACGGCATGGGTCTGTGCGCCGCCATCGAGCACGTGCTGGACAAGCCCGCGCAGACTCCCACCGGCGACGTGTTCGTGAACGTGATCGACGGCTTCCCCGCGCAACCGTTGCTCGACGCCGGCTTCGCGAAACTGGCCGACGTCTACCTGTACACGCTCAACCGCGCAGGCCTGAACCGCTACTTCTATTACACCTCGGACCGCTACGGCGAAGTCGACGTGCGCACGCAACAACGGCAACAACGCCGCTCGGGCATCCAGCTGCGCGCACCGAGAGTGGAGCAGGTCACGCACGCACCGAGCGCGTCACGCGAGTCTTCCATCGAAGCGCACGACAGCCGCAAACACGACACGCGCAAAGTGGTCTGAGCACCACGCGAACACCGTCAACACGCAGCCATCACTCAGTCACATGGTGGGGCTTGCGGGGTTCGGCATGACAGGAACGTCGGTGCTCGGATCGACCGTCGTGGCGCTAGGTCGACCACCCGGTGGCGGCGGAGCGACCGACCCGATGCCATCGGCGGGCAACGGTTCGAACGCCGGCATCCCCGCGGGCGCGGTCACCTGAATCTCCATCGCGCGATCAGCCGACGCCGTTTCCTTGCCCACGCACTGTCCGGCGTCGCGCACGAGCCGGGACGCTTTCTCGCCGACGACTGTGATCACCACGTAGCCGACGCTCAGCAACCCTGGGTCGGGCGACTGTTGCATCGAATCGAGCCGCGCCTGCGCCTTGCCGACCAGCGCATCGAGCTGCTGCTGCTTGTCCATGACGCAGGTGAGCAGCAGCAGGTCGCCGCGCCTGCGCGCGGACTCCACCATCGCGCCCACCTGGGCGCGCGCACGCTGGGCGTCAGCCACGATTTGCGTCGCGGCGAGCAGCGATGGGCTGCTCATGCCGGCCTGCGCCTCTGGCTTGGGAGTTAACCCGCCTTCAGCGAGCGCGATCCCCATAGGAACCGCAGTGAGAATCGCGATCACGGTCATCAAGCGGACGTTCAACTGCATACCGCGAAACCTCGTATGACTGTAACTTTACACCAATAACGAATCAAAATTCAATTATTGGCATATTTTTTCGTCATACCTGTAACCACACCGCGCGACGACGGGCGGCCACAACCACGACCAACGCGAGCAACCCGGCGAGCGGGAAGCTGCTGTGGCCTCGCAGTGCGCCGACGACGCTCGCCTGGCCGCAGCCAGCAGCGGCCGGGCTCTTGGAACCGGCGTAGGCGGCGATGACGCCATCCTCGTCGTCCTTCGCAATCGAG
>JADGRE010000352.1 GCA_017881185.1 Pseudomonadota bacterium
GTCGGCCTTGGCGTCGATACCGAAGTCAGCACGAATGGCTTCGAGCTGTGCGTCGATGCCGGCGCTGACGTTGGTGGCGGCGTTGTTGAAGTTGACGACCGACGAGAAGAAGCCGTCGATCGAGGCAACGCCCGAGATGTTGGCGTTGCCGTCGGCGATGCCCTTGATCACCACGCCTTTGTCGTCTTTGTCGCCTGGACAGGCGAAGCCGCACTGCCCGGCGATGTCACCGAGTGGGTTGGCAGCGTTCTTGTTGCAGCCTGCGCCGAGTCCGAGCCCGAGCAGCGCTGCAAGACCCATGATGCGAAATCCATGTCTTTGCATTGCGTAATCTCCTAATTGAAGGTCTCGGTTTGGCTCAGGTGCCCAACATCGTCGCGATATCGGTCGCGGCTGTCAGGCTGGCTTGCAGCGTCGTGGTCGACGCCGTGATGGAGCTCGCCGCCTTGGGCAGCTCGGTGACAGCGCAGCCGAGACCGACCGACGCCTTGAGGCTCAGATTCGCGGTGTCACCCACGTAGGTGTTCACTGCTCCCTTGACCGCCACGCCCGCGGCGTCTTTCAGACCCGCACCGGCATCGACGACCACGCCGGCCTTCTTGATCGACGCGAGCAGTGCCGGCAGGCGCACGCTAGCGAAGGTCTTGAGACCCGCTTCGAACTTGGCTTGCGCCGCAACGTCTGCGCTCGCGACCGCCTTGAGGTGGTAGCTGACATTGACGCTGGGCGGCGTGCACTGCACGTTCACCTTGGCGTCGGCCTTGGCGCTGGCTTGGCACTCGGCCTTCGCCATCGGCGGCTCGAAGTCGCCCTCGCACTTGCCGGTGCACTTGGCCGAGGCCGAAGCCATGGCCGTGCACGAGGCCTTCGCGCTGGCCATGCAGCCACCGGTCGGAGCCATGGCTGTGCACTCGCCCTTGCACGAGCCCATGCACATCGCACCCGCCTTGAGCTTGCACGAGCCCATGCACATGCCGCTGCAGGTACCGCCGCAGCTGCCGTCGGCGTTCTTGACGGAGCAGGTGCCGCTGCACGTGCCGTTGCAGGTGCCGTCGCAGCTTGCACCGGCGCTGACGTCGCAGCTGCCGCTACACGAACCGCCGCACATCACGCTCGGGTCAGTGAACGAACACTGGACCGTGGCCATCGCGCCGCAGTCGACCTTGGCGCCCGCTTCGACCTGGCAGGTGCCCTTGCACTGCACCGAAGCCATGCCGGGCTTGACTGTGGCATCGCACTTGGCGGTCGCATCGAGCGTGGCTTGCACGTCGGCTTCGCAATGCGCGGGCTGCGCATCGATGCGGTAGCCGGCGTCGAGGTTGGCGTCGAACTTGGCCTTCAAGTCGGCCGCGAAGTTCGTGCTCGCCTGCAGGCCGAAATCAGCCTTCATCGCGGTGATCTGCGCGTCGATACCGCCGGCAGTAGCGTTGGCGGCCGCGTTGAAGCTCACGACGGACTGAAAGAACGCGTCGATGGAGGCCACGCCGGAAATGCCGGCATTGCCTTCAGCGATACCCTTCACCGTGATGCCGTCCGCGTCTTTGTCGCCGGGGCACACCAGGCCGCATTGGGCAGCGAGCCCGCTCAGGTCGAGCGCCTGCTGCGTCGCGACGACGTTGTTACCTGCCTTGGCTTCGCTGCAGCCCGCCGCTGCTCCTGCGAGCGCGACTACGGCGGACAACGCCGTGATGCATTGAAACGGGCGTCTCGCCAGGCGTTCCACCGGTCGATATTGAAAGCGCTTCATTGTTTCCCATTCCTCCCGTGCCGCCGCGATGCACGACGCCACCGTTGGCACAAACCCCAAAGGGGCGGTGATCGTTTCACAGGCCCCCGATGCAGGCAACTTCGAACCCGCGTCTCATGACACGGGCGCATCCAAAGACTGAACGGGCCCTGGACGCAAGTTCGGGGCCACTATTCAGGACGCGGCCATGCGGGCATCGTTGGTTGCGACATTCGCCCACACCCGTCGGAGCAGACAAACCGCATAGTTTCGCGCGAAATTCTGCGAGCGAACAGCGGGCTCGCAGCGTACGGGCCTGCGCGCGCCAACGACGCCATGGTGCAGGCCAGCATGCACCGCACTACGACACTTGTGTCAGGGGTCGACCGGCGTCTTCGCGGTCATCTTCGCGATCCGCAGCGCGGCTTCACGCGTGGACTCGACCAACTCGTCGACGGCGCGCTTGCGCTGCTCGTAGTACGCGCTCGTGCGATGACGCGCATCCTGAAGCTGAGCGGCAGCCTTGGCGAGCTTGGCCTCGAACATGCCGATGTCGGCGTAGCCGTCGCGAATGCGATTGGCATCGAGCACATGCTGCGGCGGCTTGCGGAGATCGTGCGCCAGGCCGAACAACGACAACAGGCGCAGCCCGTAGTAGCTGAGGTCGATCTCCCACCAGAAGAAGCCTTGGTTGGCCGTGGACTGGTAGTAGTGATGATTGTTGTGCCAGCCCTCGCCCAAGGTGACGAGCGCGAGGATGAGCGAGTTGCGGCTGGTGTCGGTGGTGACGTAGCGACGACGACCGAACAGGTGCGTCAGCGAGTTGATGAAGAAGGTCCCGTGGTAGACGAGCACCGTCGAGAGGAAGAAGCCGATGAAGAGCGCGCTCCAACCACCCGCGAGGAAGCACGCGACACCGAGCGCGATCGGCGGCACCAAGTGGTACTTGTTCAGCCAACGCAGCTCCGGGTACTTCGCGAAGTCCTTGATCGCGTCGAGATCGGTCTGGTTGTACTTGTTGCACATGATCCAGCCCACGTGGCTCCACCAGAAGCCTTTGAGTGGGGAGTGGATGTCTTCGTTGGTGTCCGAGTACTTGTGATGGTGGCGGTGATGCGCCGCCCACCACAGCGGGCCCTTCTGCGCGGCCGTGGCGCCGCCGAAGGCCATCAGAAACTGCATGAAGCGGCCGAGCTTGTAAGCGCGGTGCGAGAAGTAGCGGTGGTAGCCCGCGGTGATGAAGAACATTCGCAGCACGTACAGTCCCGCGCACAACGCGATGTCGAACGGGCGGACACCGGTGTAAAAGGCCAGCAGCGGAGCGGCGTGGACCAGCAGGAACGGGATGTTCTTGACCCAGTTGACCCGTTCATCCTGCGCGCGCTCGAATGCGTGACTCATGGGGTACTCCGGCCGGTGGTGGGGTCGGGAACACCGAGCCCGCAGGGTTCACGAAGATGGTTTGGACGCGGCCGAGGGTCAAGACAGTTTAGTCGGAAAAATCTTGCTCAGCACGCGGACGAATTGCGCCCACGCAACGCGGCCGAGCCTGACATATGCACGTCGGGCGGGAGTGCACGCCCCCGGACACTCGCGCCGCGATTCGGCGCTGTGAGCGCGGTCGGTGTAAGGTCCGCACGGCGCAGCCTGCGCCCCGCAGCCCAAGGAGACGCCAACCAATGAGGAGAATCGCATGCCCACGCAGAGTTGGCGCGCGCGTGTCGATGCTCGCGCTGGGCTGGGCGTTGGCGTGTGGCGCGGCGTTGGGGACTGCGCCGCAGACCGCCCACGCGGCCAATCGTCGTTGTTTCGGGGTGGACGCAGCCAGCGATTCAGCCAAGGCGCCTGCCGGCGCAAAGGCTAGCTCGGCGCGCCGCATCACGCTGGCGTC
>JADGRE010000040.1 GCA_017881185.1 Pseudomonadota bacterium
GATGCGACCTCTGCGACGCCGTGCACGCTCGACAGCGCGTAGCGAACGTTCCAGTCCTGCAGCGTGCGCAGCTCTTGCAGGTCGTGGTGTCCGCTGCGATCGACCAGCGCGTACTGGAACACCCAGCCCACGCCGGTGGCGTCAGGTCCGAGCGAAGGCTCCACGCCGGCAGGCAAACGCTTGCGCGCCGCGCTCAGGTATTCGCTCACGCGCGAGCGCGCCCAGTACAGATCGGTACCGTCTTCGAAGATGGCGTACACGAACGACAGACCGAAGAACGACTGCCCGCGCACGAACTTCACCGCCGGCGCGCCGCGCAGCGCGGATGAGATCGGGTAGGTGATCTGTGCCTCGACCAGATCGGGGCTGCGGCCGGGCCACTCGGTGAACACCACCACCTGCGCATCGGACAGATCCGGAATCGCGTCGAGCGAGATGTGCCGCAAGCTGTAGTAGCCCCACGCGGCCAACGCCGCCACGCACACGATGGTCGTCCACGGGTTGTGCGCGCACAGCGCGATCACCCGCACGACCACGCCGCGGCGGGGCTCAGTGCTCATGGCCGCCTCCAGTGGGCTCGGTAGAGCGAATGCGGCTCTCGGCAGCGACGAAGAAGTTGCCTGCAACGACCACCACGTCGCCTTCATGCAAGCCGGAACGCACCGCGTAGTAGCCCTCGGCGTGCGCCGCGAGCTCGACGTTGGTGGGCGTCAGCTTGCCGTCGCCGGTGTCGACGAACACCACGCGGCGCGGGCCGGTGTAGAGCACGGCCTCTTCGGGCACGGCCAGCTGCTCGCCGAGATCGGCTTGCAGCGTGACGTCAGCATAGAGGCCCGGCTTGAGCGCAAGGTCTCGGTTGGGTAACTCCACGCGAATGCGTCCGGTGCGCGTCTCTTCGTCGAGGTACGGGTAGATGTACGAGACCTTGCCCTCGTAGTGGCCGTCACCGAGATTGGCGGCGGTGATCAGCGCGGCCTGGCCCACGCGCACGAAGGGCAGGTCGGCCTCGTACACGCGCGCTTCCACCCACACGCGGTCGAGCGCCGCGATGCGGTAGACGCGCATGCCCGCTTCCACCTTGGCGCCCTCGACCACCTCTTTCTCGATCACGAAGCCGCTGGCCGGCGCGCTGATCGTGATCTGCCCGAGCGGCTCGGGCGCGCGGTCGAGCTCGCCGATCTGCGAGTCGCTCATGCCGAGCAGGCGCAAACGCTGACGCGCCGCATTTGCCATGAGCGAGCTCGCACCGCCGCCGCTAGCTGCAGTCGTGCGCACTGCCACCGCATACTCGCTCTGCGCGCCGAGCAACTCCGGGCTGTACAGGCGCAATAGTGGCTGGCCACGCGTCACGCGCTGCCCGGTCTGGTTGACCAGCAGCGCTTGCACCCAACCGGAGACGCGCAAGCTGACATCGGTCAGGCGCGTTTCGTCGTATTGCACTTCGCCCACCGCGCGGATCGACAGGTGCAGCGGCCGGCGTTCCAGCCTCGCGGTGCGCACGCCCACGTGTTCGCGCGCCTCCATGTCGAGGCGTACCGCGCCGCTGTGCGCCTCGTCGCTGTACACGGGCACGAGCGTCATCCCGCAGATCGGACAGCTGCCGGGCTTGTCCTTGTGCACCGATGGGTGCATCGCGCAGGTGTAATACGCCACGGCGCGCGCTGCGCCCGCACCCATGCCGGCCTGGGCGTGGTCCCCGTGCTCTGTCGCCTGTGGCACCGGTTGTTCGTCGGTCGTCGCGCTGTCGCTCTTGGGCTCGGCGAACCAGTCGGCGAGCTGCTGCCGGTAGCGCAAGCCAGCTGCAGCGAGCAGCAGCGTGACCACGACCGGTACGATACGTCGCGCTTGGGTGGAGGTTGCGCTCGTCATGGTGCTTCTCCTGCGTGCGCGGCGAGGTCAGGCAACTCTCCAGTCGCGCGCAGCAGCTGTGCGCGTCGGCCGTTGCGTTCTGCGCGGGCCATCTCGTAATCGAGCTCGAGATCGCGCAGCTCGCGTTCGCTCATGATCACGTCGTCGATGTCGCGCTGTCCGGCAGCGTACCCAGCCTGCGCGGCCTCCACGCGTGCTCTGGCCACCGGCAGCAGCTGCGCGTCGTAAAGCGCAAGCTGCTGGTCGGCTTGCAGCACGCGCCTGCGAGCCTGCGCGACCTCCGAGCTGATCTCGTCGGTCTTGGCTGCCAGCTCCGCGCGGCTGCCGAGCAAGCGCGCCTGCGCTTCATCGCTGGCGGCATCGCGCATGCCGATTTGAAGCGGCAGCTCCACCGAAACGCCCAACATGAAGCGGTGCTGCGGCTCCATCCACATCGAGCTGTACTGGCCCATCACGCCGAGATCCGGGTAGTACGCCTTGTCGGCGCGTTCCACCGCCGCTTCGCCACCCTCGATGCGTGCACGAGCCGCGCGCAGCTCGGCGCGCTGGGTCTGGGCGCGTTGTGACTGCGCGGCCAGGTTGCTCGTGTCCGCGCTGAGCTCGTCGAGCGCTGCCGGAGGCCGTCCCAGCGGTGCGAGCGCATCGCGGTGCAGTAGCGCATTGATGCGCGCGCACAGCAGGTCGCGCGCCGCGTCGATGGCCAGGCGTTGTTGCTCGATGCGCGCCAGCTCGAGGCTCGTGCGCAACACCGCATCCTGTGCGGAGGAACCCGCGGCGTAGCGCGCCTGCGCCTGCGCGAGCACTTGCTGTACGAGACCCTTGTGACGCTCGTTCACTTCGCGCTGACGTGCGTTCGCGTAGTACTCGTCGAACGCCATCGAGGCTTGCAGCGTGATCTCGGCGCGCATCAGCTCGTAGTCGGCATGCATGACCTCGGCTTCGGCCAACGCGCCGTGGCCCATGGCTTCGCGCTTGCCAGGAAAGGGCAGGGTCTGCCGCAGCTCGATGGTCTGGCCGAAGGGAACTTGCCTCGAGCCGATGCTGAGTGGCGCGAACGAGTAATCGAGCATCGGGTCGGCGAGCGCGGTCTCCTGCGGGTAGCGCGCCAGCGCTGCACGCCACGCCTGGCGCGCCGACTCGAGGCTCGGGTTGCGGACCAGCACCTCGCGCAGCAGCGCCGAACGAGACAGCTCGGCTTCGCTACCGAGCGTGCTCTGGGAGCGCGCCGCCTGCGACTGTTCGCTGTTGTTGTCGTACAGCTGCGCATGCAGCGTGCGGTACCGCTCTTCGTGGCGTGGCGTGGCGCACGCCGCGCTGACGCCCACCGTCCAACACACCATCCACAGGCGCGCTCTGCGGCGCGACGATCCAGCTTCGAACATGACCATTCTCCTGCACACGACCGGCGGCGGCGGCGCGCACCAAGCGCGCCGCGCGACCAGGAAGGGTCCACGGGCTGCGCGAGCACCGCGCAGCACGGCCTCAGCTCGCTGGCAGGATCAGATCAGGAACACGCAATTGCGGACGAACACGAGCGCAGTGCCCGGGTCGGGTGGCGCCCGCGGTGCCGTGCGTATCGCAGCCATCAGCTGCAGGTCGGAGAGTTGCGCCGTGACCGCACAGACCGGCAGTGCCGCGTGCTCGGGCCGCGGCAGCGCGTCGGTGTCTGGCACGGCGAGCGTGGAGCTACCGGAGTTCGGCTGCCGCGCAACCTTGCAGCAGTCGGGCAATTCCAGGCGCGCGCTCGAGTCGTGGCTACCCACTGCGTGCCGCTTGGCGCAGCAACAGCTGTGGGCCTGCACGGCGCCGCGGGTCGCGCACAGGTGCAACGCGCCCACGGCCTGCGGCAAACCCACCGCCAGGGCCATCACCAACGCGATACTGTGCCGGAGTGCGAACATGCTGCTCGTTCCTCATTCTTACGCACCGTTTGCGTGACCACAAGCCGGGCGCTGCAATCCAGCTGGTTTACACCTGCGCGGGCGACCAGTCCGCAGGGCAATTTCCCCTGCGCCAACAGGCCATCTGCTGCGCGCAGCGCCCACCAAATAGTGCGCACGGTGGCTGTCGCCGTAGCACAATGCGAGCAGGCGTTCGGTCGCCTGGCGCTCGCCGTCGGGCCCAAGTCGCAACCCATGGCCCGTACCCGCTACCCGTCGGACTCGATCCCCATCCCGCTGCGCCAGCTGCCGGCTTCGGCGCTGCGTGCTGCGCTGCACGACGGCTACGGGCGCACCCAGCTCAAGAACGACGTTCTCGCAGGCCTGGTGGTGGGCGTGGTCGCGCTGCCCCTCGCCATGGCGCTCGCTATCGGCGTCGGCGTGCCACCCGAACGCGGCCTGTACACGGCCATCGTCGGCGGCTTCGTCGTGGCTCTGCTCGGTGGCTCACGCACCCAGGTCACGGGGCCGACAGCTGCCTTCATTGTCATTCTTGCGCCGATCTACACCAAGTTCGGCACGAGCGGCTTGCTCATCGCGGGCCTGCTCGGTGGCTTGATTCTCATCGCCATGGGCTTGTTTCGCTTTGGTCGGCTGATCGCCTTCATCCCGCATCCCGTCACGACGGGCTTCACCGCCGGCATCGCCACCGTGATCGCCACGATGCAGCTCAAAGACTTCTTCGGTCTCACACTGACCGGCACGCCCGAGCATTACTTCGAGCGCGTGGCTGCGATGGTCGAAGCGCGTGGCAGCGCGTCGTGGGCCGAGGCCCTGGTGGGGGCGTTCACGCTGGCGATCCTGATCTGGCTGCCGCGCCTGACCCGCCGCTTGCCCGCGCCGCTGGTTGCGCTGCCCGCAGCCGCTCTGCTGGCGCTCTTTCTGCAACACTTCGTTGCCGGCGTGCACATCGCCACCATCGCCACGCGTTTCCACTCCATGGTGGGCGGTCACTGGATCGCGGGGATCCCGCAGGCGCCGCCGCGCTTCATCCTGCCCTGGGCGCCCAACGACGGCGTGGGCTCCGCCTTCGTGTTCAGCTTCGCGAACGTACGCGAGCTCGTGCCGAGCGCGTTCGCAGTGGCCATGCTCGGCGCCATCGAATCGCTGCTCTCTGCGGTCGTAGCCGACGGCATGGCGCGCACGCGCCACGACCCCGACGCCGAGCTGATCGCGCTGGGTATCGGCAACGTGATCACGCCGTTCTTCGGCGGCATTCCGGCCACCGGCGCCATCGCACGCACCGCAACCAACATCCGCTCCGGCGCACTTTCACCGATCGCCGCGATCGTGCACTCGTTCACCGTGCTGGCTGCGGTGCTGCTGATCGCCCCGCTGATCGGCTACCTGCCGATGGCCGCGCTCGCCGGGCTGCTCTTGCTCGTTGCCTGGAACATGTCCGAGGTCCAGCACTTCATCCACACGGTGAAAGTCGCGCCCAAGAGCGACGTCAGCGTGCTCTTGATCTGCTACGGGCTGACGGTGGCGATCGACATGGTGGTCTCCGTGGCCGTGGGCATCGTGCTGGCGGCGCTCTTGTTCATGCGACGCATGGCCGAGGTGACGCACTTCACACTGTCCGAGGGCGAGTACGCCGCGCTGCCGCGTCCGCTGCCAGCCGGCGTGGTGATCTACGACATCGCCGGCCCGCTCTTCTTCGGTGCTGCCCAGAAGGCCATTGGCACGCTGTCATCCGTGGGTGACCGCGCCAAGGTGATAGTGCTGCGCATGGAGGAAGTGCCGGCGATGGACGCCACTGGCCTCGTGGCCCTGGAGAGCGCGCTCGAACGCCTGTCGCAGATTAACGTCTTGACCGTCATCTGCGGGCTGCAGCCGCAACCGGAGCAAGTGTTGCGCAGGTCGCAGTCGGCTCACCCATCGGTGCACGTGGTCTTCAGCAAGGACACCGAGTCGGCCTTCGAAGTCGCTGAGAAGTTCATGGCTGCCGCGGCTACTTCAGCACGCTAGGCGTCGGTCCCATGGTGCCGCTCAGCTTTTCGAGCGCGGCCTGGTTCTGTTTGCGCGAGCTCTCGAGACCGTCGGCGGCCTTCATGTCTTCCTGCTCCGAGCCGCCGACTTCCTTGCGCTCGCCGACGCTCACGGTGCCCTCTGCCGGCTGAGCCTGCGTCGCGGCCTTGAGCTGGTCGAGTATCCCAGAAGGAGACTTCGGCCCGCCCGGCTTGGCCACGGCGTCGTCGAGCAGGTCGTCGGCCTCGTCTTTCTCGTTCGGGTCGACCGGGGCGCCCGGCGCGTGCTTGACGCGGGCGTGTCGTTGCTTCTTCTCCGCCGCCGCCAGCTGCATCGATTTGGTGACCACGTTGTACGAGCCGTACAGGCTGCCGCTCGACATCATCAGCACCAGGAGCGCATACGCCGCGTGCTGCGTCAGATGGCGTGCGCCGCTCACGGCACCCAGCACGCCGAAGGCCAGAAACAGCAAGCTCGAGGCCCACGGCAAGACCTTACGCAAGCCGAATTCCAGCATGCCCAGGCTGTGCTCGGGCATGAACATCGACACGCTGAGCGCAACCACCGAGAGCGTCACGATCTGCATCACGTAGGTCACGGCGCCAAGCAGCGGCGACTTGCCCGACACGCGCGCCGCCCACACCCGCACCAGAGCGACGACCGAGCTGATGGCGAAGCCCGCAGCCACCAGCTTCGTGCGATTGCCGAACAGCTCCTGTGCTCTGGCGAGCTTCGGCTGGTACAAGAGGGGTGCGCCGAACTGCAGCATCACCAGGAACAAGAGCAGCAGAATCAACTCCGTCCAGCGTTTGCGGGTGTCGTCGTTGCTGATGCGCATGGTGCGCAAGGCGTTGAGCTGCGCTTCGGTCAGCGCGATGGCGGCCTTTGCGCCTTCGCCGCTGCGCACGGGCGACTTGCCGGCTGTTTGGCCGGCCGTCATGGTGGCCGCGATGCTCGAGCCTTTGCCTTCCAACGGGCGCGCCGCTGCGTCGCCGGCCTTGCCGCTTTTGTCGCCGCGCGCCGACCCGTTGACATCGGCTGCGCGCGCGCCTCCGTCGCCGGTCTTATCGGACGACTTGCGTTTGGAGACCCAGGCGTCTTTGGGTTTCGCGCTGGCGTCCTTGCCGCGCTTCTCGTCGTCTTTGTCAGCTGCCTTGGCGCGTGCTTCCTTCTTCTTGCGTGTCGCAGTGGCCTCGGCGGAGCCACCGGCTTTGGTCTCGCCCTGCAAGGGATCGAACGCGGCGCCCAGGGAGCTGATGGTCACGACCTGCGCCGGCTTGGCCTCCTGAGCAGGCTTTGCCGGCTCCGCCGCCGTCAGCGGCAGCGCACTGGCCTCCGGTTTCGCGGGCGTAGCTGCGGGCGCAGGGGCGAGCATGGTCTTCGCCATGCCAGCCGCGTCAGCCTTGGCAGCGGCGGCCTTGGCCGCCTCGGTACCCGCGGGCTTGGCCGCTTCCACCGGCGCGGACCTGCCGGCCTCGGCGACAGCGGGTTTGGTCGCTTCCGCAGGTTTCGGTTGTGCTGCTTTCTGCTCTGGCCTTCGCGCCTGTGCGGGCTCTGGTTGCGGTGCCGCCGCCAAGAGCTGCGCCGCTTGTGAAGCCGCCGCCAGCTGCTCGATGTCGGAGATGGGCTGCGTGTGCTCGCGTGCATGCAAGAGCCGCTCGAGCAGCGCGGTCGGTCCTTGTCCCGCCCGCAGCTCGAACACCACGAACGGCACGCCGGTGTCGTCGGTGTCGACCGCGAGCACCTCCGGCCAACCCACACGCTTGGTGGCGAGCAGCTGCCGCGGAATGCGCACGAAGTCGTCGACGACCTTGGCCTGCAGCGCGAACTCCGGCCGGATCAAGGTCACGCTCACGCGGCGGTGCATGCGGCGTTCGACCGCGTGGTACACCTCGAGCGGCCCGTCGCTGCGCACGAGATCGCGCAACTCGTACGTGCCGTTGAGCACCTCCCCGCTACGCGATGATCCTGACTCCCTCAAGCCCCGCATGAACAGCCCGAGTATCTCGGACGCTGCAGCGAACTCCAAGCTGGGTCGGGCGCAGCCGCAAAATTACTGCGCACCGTGCAAGGGCATGTGACCCGATGTGGTGCGCTGGGCGCTGCGGCTGTTGGCGGCGGCCAACACGCGCCAGTGAGGCTCAGCGACCGACGATGGTGGGCTGCAGCACCAGCGGGAAGCGGTAGCTGTCGGCGCCCGCAGCTGCGGGGAAGGTGAAGCTTTGCGCGCTCTTGCGCACGCAGTCGATCAGGTCGGCGGGAGCTTCGCCGGTGACGTTAGCGCGCGCGACGCGTCCGAGCGCCGCAACCTCCAGCTCCACGATCAATTTGTAGGTCTGCACGTGGGTCTTGCCGCGTTGCATCTGCGCCATCACGGCGTCTTCGAGACAGTGCTGGAGTTCGCTCTGGTGCTTCTCGAGCACCTCGCCCAGCGCGTTGGAGTCTCGCTCGGCACGCGCCGCACGCTTGGCGCTGTCGTCGCTCGGCTGAGCGGTCGCAGCTGTTGGCTGCATTGCGCCAGCGTCTGCGACGGCGCTCGGGCTGTTGGCAGGCGTGGGCACGACCTGGGTCGGCTCGGCGACCGCGACCGCTGGTGCGCTTGGCTGCGTCACTGCCGGCGCATCGGCAGTCGCCGTGTCTGGACGTGCGTGCGCGCGCCGCCACAGCAAGCCCACCGCCACGACGCAGATGACGAGCGCCGCGGCGATCAACCACCACCATGCCCCGGCGCCGGTTGCAGCTGACGAGGCGCCGGTAGTTTGCAGGCGCGCCGCCAGCGCTGCTGCCGGTGGCGCTGCGCGCGGCGTGGAGTACACGGCGAACGGCTCGGGCTGCGTGGCCGGCGGCCGTCGCGACTGCATGGGCGGCAGACTGCGTCGTCGAGCGGTTGCAGGGTCGTCGGACCACGTCACCGCTTCGAGCGCGGCGCCCATGTCGGCCGCAGACTGAAAGCGCAGCGCAGCGTCCTTGCGCAGCGCGCGTTCGACGACCGCGAGCAGTGCTCCGGGCAGCTCGGGTCTGAGGTTGCGCAGTGGGATCGGATCGGTCGTCACGATGGAGACGATGAGCGCGTTGTAGCTGTCACCGCTGTAGGGAGGGTGCCCGGCCAGCGCGTTGTAGAGCAGAGCGCCCACCGACCACAGATCGCTGCGGTGGTCTGCGCGCTTGCCGGTGGCCTGCTCGGGGCTCATGAACAGCGGCGTGCCGAGCACTGCGCCGGTTTGCGTCAGCTTCGGGTTGTCGTCGGAGGCCTCCACGCCGGCGATGCCGAAGTCGAGTAAGCGCACGCTGGTCGTGCCGCGCACGTCGCGCGCGAGGAACACGTTCTCCGGCTTGATGTCGCGGTGCACGAAGCCTGCGGTGTGCGCCGCCTGTAGCGCGTCGAGTAGCTCGATGCCGATCTCTACGATGGACTGCGGGTCGAGCATGCCCTGGTCGATGGCGTCGCTGAGCGCCACTCCGTCGAGCAGCTCTAGCACCACGTAGGGCGCGCCGCCGTCCACGCCACCGTCGAGCACCTGCACGATGCCCGGGTGTCCGATGGCGCTGGGCGCGCGCGACTCGCGCAGGAAGCGCTCTGCGGCCGCACCGGAGCGCGCGATGCTCTGGTGCATCAGCTTGAGCGCGACGCGCCGCTGTGTGAACAGATGCTCGGCCTCGTAGACCGCGCCCATGCCACCTGCGCCGAGCAGGCGCAAGAGCCGATATTTCTCGGCGATGATGCTGCCTATGCGGCTCTCCGCGTCGTGCTGCGTCATCGTGGAGCCGAGTCTAACACGAGCCCGCTCCCGCCAGCGTGTCGGCGTTGACGCCGATCGGCGCACATGCCGCGTCAGCGCGCTTAGACCACGGCGCGACGCAAGCGCAGCGCGTTGCTGATCACGGACACGGAGCTGAGGCTCATGGCTGCTGCTGCCAGCATCGGGCTGAGCAGCACGCCGAAGAAAGGGTAGAGCACGCCGGCGGCGATCGGCACGCCGAGCGCGTTGTACACGAACGCGAACCACAGGTTTTGCCGCACGTTGCGCATGGTGGCGAGGCTCAAGCGCCGCGCACGCACGATGGCGCGCAGGTCGCCTTTGACTAGCGTCACGCCGGCCGTCTCGATCGCGATGTCGGTGCCGGTGCCCATGGCGATGCCCACGCGCGCGAGCGCGAGCGCCGGTGCGTCGTTGATGCCGTCGCCGGCCATGGCGACGTTGCGACCTTGGTCCTTGAGTTGTTGGATGACGCGCGCCTTGCCGTCGGGCAACACGCCCGCGAACACCTCGCTGATGCCGAGCGCGCGCGCCACTGTCTGTGCGCTGCGTTCGTGGTCGCCGGTGAGCATGACGATGCGTAGCCCTTGCGCGCGCAGCTCGGCCAGCGCGTCGCGCGTGGTGCTCTTGATCGGATCGCTCACGCCTACCAAGCCGAGCGCGCGCGTGCCTTCGGCGACGAACACCACGCTCTCGCCTGCTTCGCGCAACTCTTCGGCTTTGCTCGCGAGCCCATCGAGCGGGACTCCCAGCTCGGCCATCAACGCTGCGTTGCCGAGCGTCAGCGGGCTGGCTCCGAGCAAGCCCGTGATGCCCTTGCCCGCGATTGCACGCACACCCGTGGTGCCGACCAGCGCGAGACCGCGGGCTTTCGCTGCTTGCACGATGGCCGCACCGAGTGGGTGCTCGCTCGCGCGTTCGAGGCTGGCTGCAAGTCGCAAGAGCGTGTTTTCGTCGCAGCCGCCGTGTGCGACCAGCGTGCTCACCTGGGGTCGGCCTTCGGTGAGCGTTCCGGTCTTGTCGAGCACCAGCGTGTCCACTTCGCCAAGTTGCTCGATGGCTTCGGCGTTGCGGAACAACACGCCCAGGGTCGCCGCTTTGCCCGTGGCGACCATGATCGACATGGGCGTGGCGAGCCCCAGCGCACACGGGCAGGCGATGATCAGCACCGCCACGGCGTTGATCAGGCCATGCGCGGCGCGCGGCTCTGGCCCAAGCAACGCCCACAGCGCGAAGGTGCCCAGCGCGCACAGCACGACCGCGGGCACGAAATACCCGGCGACCTTGTCGGCCAGCGCTTGAATCGGTGCGCGGCTGCGCTGGGCCTGCGCCACCATCATCACGATGCGCGACAGCAACGTATCGGTGCCGACGCGCTGGGCCTTCACCACCAGCGCCCCGTCACCGTTCTGCGTCGCGCCGATGACCACGTCACCCGGCTGCTTCGTCACGGGTAAGGGCTCGCCGGTCACCATCGACTCGTCGACCAAGCTCGTGCCGTCGATCACGACGGCGTCGACCGGAACCTTCTCACCAGGCCGTACGCGCAGGCGATCGCCAACGCGCACTTGGTCGAGCGGCACGTCTTCGTCGTCGCCGTGCTCGCCGATGCGCCGTGCAGTCTTCGCCGCCAAGCTCATCAGCTGGCGTAGCGCTTCACCGGTCCGGCTGCGTGCGCGCAGCTCGAGCACCTGTCCGAGCAGCACCAGCGCGACGATGCTCGCGGCGGCTTCGAAGTAGACGTCGACGTGGCCCGCGTGATCTCGAAACTGTGGTGGAAAGAGCGCGGGCGCCAGCACCGCGACCACGCTGTAGCCGAAGCTCACGCCCACGCCCAAGCCAATCAGCGTGAACATGTTGGGGCTGCGGTTGCGCAGCGAAGCCCAAGCGCGCTCGTGCAACGGCCACGCCGCCCACGTGCACACGGGCATCGACAGCACGAGCTGCAGATACGGGAAGGCCTGGGCGTGCAGGTGATCGCCGAGCAGCATCGCGCGCATCGACAGCGCCATCACGGCGGCTGCAAACACCGCAGCGACCAAGAAACGCCGCGTCATATCGCGCAGCTCCACACTCTGGTCGTCGCCCTCGGCGCTGGGCAGCGCTGGCTCGAGGGCCATGCCGCAGATCGGGCAGCTGCCAGGCACGTCGCTCTCGATCTCGGGATCCATCGGACAGATCCACTTGGTGCCGGGCGTGACCTTCGCCGTGGGAGCTTGCGCGGCGGGCGTCATGGCAGGCGCGGCCTTCGCCGCTGCGGTCTGCGCCGCTGCGGTCTTGCCAAGGTATTGCGCTGGGTGCGCCTTGAACTTCTCGAGGCAGCGCGGGTTGCAGAAGCCGTACTGCACGCCATCGTGTTCCCAGCGGTGGGGCGACTCGGGCTTCACCGTCATCCCGCACACGGGGTCGATCACGGGTGCTGGGTCTTGGTTCACGCGTGGGCCTCTGCGCTCAGCTCGCTGTCAGCCACATAGTCCTCGCAAACGGGGTCCGCAAGCGCGCCACGCGCGGGGTGTGGCCACCGGCAGTGCATGCTAGGCTGCGGCCCAAGTACAACACGGGTGACGCGAACATGCGCCAACATCAGACAACTTTGCGTTTGGCGATTGCGACTTGCGGTGTGTTGATGTCCGCAGCGTGCGGTGGTCCGGCGGGCGATGGCTCCGGGGGCGTCGCGCAAGCGCAGGGCAAAGCAAGCCCGAGCGGCAGTCCGAAGCCAAGCAGCGCAGGCAAGGTGGTCGCTGCGTATCTGTCCGTGCACGAGGCGCTCGCAGCCGACAACCAAGCGGCCGCGCGCACGGCGTTCGTGCAGGTCAAAGACGGCCTGTCTGCGCAGCTCATCTCCAACGCCACCGTGCTCGCGCGCGCCACCAAAGCTGCTGCGGCAGGCGCCGCCGCGAAAGATCTCGACGCTGCACGCAAGGCCTTCGGCGAGCTCAGTGCGGCCTTCGTCGACTGGCTCAAGGCGCAGCCCAGTCCGGCCACCGAAGCCCTGCAGCTGGCGAACTGCCCCATGGCGTTCGGCACGGGTGCGAAGTGGTTTCAGCGCGGCGACAAGATCCACAACCCCTACTACGGCAGCGAGATGCCCAGCTGCGGCACCATCGACGCCCAGCTGAAGCCTGGCGACAAGCTGAAGTGAGCGCGACTCTGAGCTTGGCGCCGAGCTGAGCTTGCCACCCGTTGCGCGGTGCATACGTGCTGCGCAGCCGAGGTGTCGATGTTCGAGGCGCTAGTGTCCGGGGCCACCTTGGGCGTTCTGAGCTTGCCGCATTGTGTCGCGATGTGTGGCCCCCTGGCCGCCTACGCGTGCACGAACGCGGCCGGCCGTGCGCCGGCGCTGCGCTATCAGCTCGGTCGCACGCTCGCATACGCGTTTCTCGGTGCCGTATGCGGCCGGCTGGGCCAGGTGATGACTACCGCCGGCGGCGGGCCGTGGCCGCGGCTGGTGTTCTCGCTGCTGGCGGCGGCTGCCTGTGTGCTCACCGCGCGCAAGCTCTGGCGCCACGAGAAGACCCCCGCACCGCTCGTGCAGCTGCGCAGCTCCCGCAGCGTCTCACCCTTTGCAGTCCTCGCGCAGATCGTGCCCGCAGAGCCGGCTGTGCTGGCTTTGCTCACCGGCTTTCTGCCGTGCGGTGCGCTCGCAACCGCGCTGGTTGCAGCTTCCGCCACCAGCAGCGCTGCCGCTGGCACGCTGCTGATGCTCGGGTTCGTCACTGCGAGCGCGCCCGCGTTGCTCGGCATGAGCGTGCTCACGCGCGCGTGGCCGGCTACGAGCTTCGCGCGCCTACAACGCCCGCTCGCCGTCGCCTTCGCGGTGTGCGCCTTACTCTTCGTCGCCCGTCCGCTCGCTGCGATGTCCACCGCGTCCGCCGCACCCCAGGCCAGCCATGCGAAGTACCACTGTCACTGAGCGTTGCGCGCGCCGCGGCTCGGCACGATGTTTGCGTTGCCCGCAGGTGCCATGCTGTTGGTGACGTCGAATGCGCCCGCGCGTGATGCGGAGGCGAAGGATTTGCGAGCACAGGCTGCGCGCGGCGCAAGCGCTGCGCCATGCACCTGCTTGCACTGCGGCGCGCTCGTGCCCGCGGGCGCGCCCGAGGCCTACTGCTGTGCCGGCTGTCGCGTGGTGCACCGTGCCCTGCGGGGCGCCGGCCTCACGCGCTACTACCAGCTGCGCGGCGCGACCGGCGAGCCCGCCGCCGATCTGCACCTCGAGCGTCGCGACCACAAATGGCTCGAACCGCTGGCGCAGAGCCTGCGCTGCAGCACCTGCACGACACAGCTCTCCTTCAAGGTGCAGGGCGTGCGCTGCGCAGCCTGCGTCTGGTTGATTCAAGAGCTGTTCGGTCGCCAACCCGGTGCAGGGCGAATCATCGTCAATTCGGGCCTCGGCACGCTCGAGCTACTGGCAGCCTCCGACTTCCCGCTCTTGCGCTTCGTGAACGAGCTCGAGTCCTTCGGCTACCTCGTCGGCCCGTACACGCGCAACGATAGCGACAGCGCACCCAGCGACGATCTGTTCTTGCGCGCCGGCGTGTGTGTGGCCCTCGCCGGCAGCGCCATGATGTTCGCTGCTGCGATCTACTTCGGGCTGCACGATGGGCCGCTCTACCGACTGCTGCACACCCTCAACTTCGGTTGCGCGACGCTCGCGGTGCTGGTCGGCGGACCCGTGTTCATCGAGTCGGCATGGCGAGCGGTGCAACAGCGGATCTTACACCTCGACTTGCCCATCGCCGTGGGCATCGTGCTCACCTACAGCGCCGCATTGTGGTCGTTCGTCTCGGGCGACACCCGCGCTGCGTACTACGACACCCTCGCCATCTTCATCGCGCTCATGCTCATCGGGCGCTGGCTCAAGCAGCGCATCGTCGTACGCAACCAGCGCCAGCTGCTCGAGCGCGATGGCAGCGAGAGCTTGCTCGCCCGTCGCATCGAAGGCGATCAAGTGCGCCTGGTCGCGTGCCAGGAGCTGCGCGTGGGCGACGAGCTGTTGGTGCCGCCCGGCGATCTCGTGCCCGTCGATGCACTAACCATCGGCAGCGGTGCGCTGTGCTCGCTCGACTGGATCAACGGCGAGAGCGCCCCCGTGGCCTATGCGGCAGGCAGCGAGATCCCTGCGGGCGCGTTCAACGCCGGTCACAGCGCGCTGCGTGTGCGCGCCACCATGGGCTTCGTCGACTCGCCGCTGTGTCAGTTGCTCGCGCGCCCGCGACCCGACGACGCCCAGGCGCCGCGTCGCTACCATCTGTTCTCTGCGGCCTACGTTCTGGGCGTGCTGTCCGCGGCGCTTGGCGGCTTCGCGTATTGGGCCTGGCGCACCGGTGACGCTATCGCCGGCCTCGAGGTCGCGACCGCAGTCTGCGTGGTGACCTGTCCGTGTGCGATCGGCATCGCCACGCCGCTCGCGTACGACTTCGCTTTGGCCGGTCTGCGCCGCGCGGGTTTGTTCGTACGCAGCGCGAGCTTCCTCGACCGCGCCGTGCAGATCCGCCGCGTCGTCTTCGACAAGACCGGTACGCTCACCACCGGCCGGCTCTCGCTGCAAGACACTGCACCGCTGACGCAGCTGACGGATGAACAGCTCGATGCGCTCTACACGCTGGTCGCCGGCAGCGTGCACCCCAAGAGTCTGGCCGTGCAGCACGCACTCGAACGCTCGCCGGTCCACCTCTTGCCAGGGCTCGTCACCGAGATCCCGGGCGAGGGTGTGCAGGCGTGCCTCGCTGGTGGCCAGTATCGGCTCGGCCGCAAAGGCTTCGCGCTCGGCGCAGCCGAGCCGCCGGAGCCGCCGAGCGCGCCACCGCCCGACCCGCAAACGGACGACCTCTTCTTCTGCGCCGACGGCAGGCTCTTGATCGCGCTGCGCACTTGCGAGACCGAACGTAACGACGCCGGCGCCGAGCTTGCGCAGCTGACGGCGGCAGGCTACCAGCCGTGGATCTTGAGCGGCGACGAGCCCGCACGCGTCCAGCAGCTCGCGCAAGCCCTCCACATTCCACCGGAGCGCGCTATCGGTGGCCTGTCCCCGTCCGGCAAGTCCGACTGGATCGCCGCCCACGACCGCAACGATCTCCTCATGATTGGCGATGGCATCAACGACAGCCTGGCGGTGGGGCGTGCGTTCGCCTCGGGCACGCCGTCCATCGATCGGGCGCTCATGCCCTGGCGCACCGACTTCTACTTCGTCACGCCGGGCCTCGCCCCGATCGGTTTGTCACTGCGCGTCGCGCGTCGCTTGGCCGCGGTGGTGCGTCGCAACCAGCTCTTCGGTGTCAGTTACAACCTCGGTGTCGTGGCGCTCTCACTGCTCGGGCTCATGCGTCCGTGGCTCGCCGCGCTGCTCATGCCCCTGTCGTCGATCGCGGTGCTGACCGCGACCTCGCTGTCCCTGTCGTCACGGAGCCCCCTATGGAAGCGTTGATGCTCACGGTGTTCGTCTCGATCTTGCTCGTCGCGGCATCGCTCTTGTTCTTCGCGTGGAATCTGCACCACGGCAGTCACGATCACTCCGAACGTCTTGCGCTCTTACCGCTCGAGGAAGACGCCCGGCTCGCCCCGCCCGAGAGCACTCACGAAGGAAGGAACTAGCATGGACACGAAGCACATCACCTACGACGACGACATCGTCCGCAAGTTCACCGCGGCCTCGGTGCTGTTCGGAATCGTTGGTTTGCTGGTCGGGGTCATCGTCGCGCTACAGCTGGCGTTCTGGCAGGCGAACCTGGGCCCCTACTTCAGCTTTGGTCGGCTGCGTCCGCTGCACACCAACGCGGTCATCTTCGCGTTCGTGGGCAACATGATGTTCGCGGGCGTCTATTACTCCACGCAGCGGTTGCTGAAGGTGCGCATGGCTTCGGACATGCTCTCGCGTGTTCACTTCTGGGGCTGGCAGCTGATCATCGTCGCGGCCGCCATCACGCTGCCGCTCGGCATCACCACGGGCAAGGAATACGCCGAGCTCGAATGGCCGATCGACCTCGCCATCGCCGTGGTCTGGTTGGCATTCGTGGCCAATTTCTTCTGGACGGTGGCCAAGCGCAACGAGAAGCACCTGTACGTCGCGCTCTGGTTCTACATCTCTACGTTGATCGCCATCACCGTGCTGCACGTGGTGAACAGCCTCGAGATCCCGGTCAGCGCGTGGAAGAGCTACTCGGTGTTCGCGGGTGTGCAGGACGCGCTGGTGCAGTGGTGGTACGGCCACAACGCAGTGGCCTTCTTCCTGACCACGCCGATCCTCGGCATCATGTATTACTTCTTGCCCAAGGCGGCCAATCGCCCGGTGTTCTCGTACCGGCTGTCGATCATCCACTTCTGGTCGCTGGTGTTCCTCTACATCTGGGCCGGCCCGCACCACTTGCTCAACACCGCGTTGCCCGAGTGGGCGCAGAGCGTGGGCATGGTGTTCTCGCTCATGCTGATCGCGCCAAGCTGGGGCGGCATGCTCAACGGCTTGCTCACCTTGCGCGGTGCGTGGTCCGAGCTGCGTAGCGATCCGGTGCTCAAGTTCTTTGCGGCCGCCGTCACCTTCTACGGCATGGCCACCTTCGAAGGCCCGATGCTCAGCATCAAGGGCGTCAGCGCGCTCGCCCACTACACCGACTGGATCATCGCGCACGTGCACATCGGCGCGCTCGGCTGGAACGGCTTCATGGCCGCGGGCATGTTCTACTGGCTCGTGCCACGCCTCTACGGCACCAAGCTGCACTCGCAGGGCGCCGCCAACGCGCACTTTTACCTCGCGACGGTGGGCATTCTGCTCTACGCCGCGTCGATGTGGACCTCGGGTGTCACCCAGGGCCTGATGTGGCGCGCCGAAAATGCCAGCGGCGGGCTCGCCTACCCGAGCTTTGTCGAGACCGTGATCGCGATTCGCCCGATGTACTGGACGCGCCTCTTCGGAGGCACGCTCTACCTCATCGGTTTCTGCGTGATGGCGTGGAACCTGGTCGTGACTGCGCGTAGCGGCCAAGCCGTAGACGGCACCGCCGATGTGGTAGTTGCCGCCGAGACGCAAGAGGTCGGCGCCGGCAGCATCTTGTTCGGTAGTCCAGTGCTCGTGTGCATCGGCGTGCTCGCGCTGCTCGCGGTGGTCGCGTTCGTCGGCCCGGTCGGTGCCACCATCGTGCTCGTGGTGGCGGGTCTCGTCGCGGTGTTCGCGACGGCGCGCTTCTTCCAGAGCAAGAGCGACACGGGACCCAGCTGGCACCGCCTCGTCGAGGGCAGTGCGCTGCCGTTCACCGTGCTGGTCATCGGTGGCGTGCTGATCGGTGGCATCGCCGAGATCGTGCCGATCGTGCTCACCGGCAACAGCCACATGGCCACCACCGACCACAAGCCGTACACGGCGCTCGAGCTCGAAGGCCGCGACCTGTTCATCCGCGAGGGTTGCTACAACTGCCACTCGCAGATGGTGCGGCCCTTCACGTGGGAGACCGCGCGCTTCGGCGCTCCGTCCACCATCGACGACTCCATCTTCGATCATCCCTTCCAGTGGGGCAGCAAGCGCACGGGCCCCGATCTCGCGCACCTGGGTGGTCGCTACAACAACGTGTGGCACTACAAGCACCTGCTCGATCCGCGCGAGCTCTCCCCCGGCTCGAACATGCCGCCGTATCAGCACCTGGCACGCGGCACGGTCGACTTCTCGCGCACGGCCGACAAGCTGCGCGCGATGCGCAGCATCGGCGTGCCATACAAGCCCGAACAGATCCAAAGCGCAGCTGCCGACGCACTGCGCGCCGGTCAAGCCATCGCGACGGGCTTGAAGACCGACGCCAACGTCGATGTTGCGCCCAACGCCGAGCTCGTCGCGCTCATCGCTTACCTGCAACGCCTCGGTCACAAGGAAAGTCCGATGGCGGCGTTGCAGACGCAGCCCACTGACACACACGCGCTCGCGCGCGTCAGCACCGGAGGTCGCTAGCCATGCTTCAGCTCTTGTCCGCAGACTACTTCGCGCGCAGCCCGCTCCTGGTGTTCCCGGTGATCGCGCTGGGCGTGTTCATGCTCGTGTTCGTGGTGGCCACGCTGCGGGCGTTCCTGACACGCCAGAGCGAGATCTCGCACATGGCCAACTTGCCGCTCGAAGACTCGGAGGTCAGCAGCCATGAGTGAAATCCGACGCAAAGACGCCATTGCAGGCGACATTCTGCACGAGTACGACGGCATCGAAGAGGCCGACAACGAGCTGCCCATGTGGTGGATCGCCATCTTCATCGGCACGATCGTGTTCGGCGCCGTGTACTGGCTGGTCTACGAGGGCTATCACGCAGCACCCTCGGCGCGCCAAGAGCTGGCCGCAGCCGAAGCCGAGCAGCGCAAGCGCGCTGGCGTGGTGAACGACGAAGACTTGCTCGCCGCATCCAAAGATCAAGCGGCGGTCGCAGCAGGCAAAGCAGCGTTCACCACCAGCTGCGTCGCTTGCCACGGTGACAAGGCGCAAGGTCAGATCGGCCCCAACCTCACCGACGCCTTCTGGTTGCACGGTGGTGCACCCAAAGACATGCTGACGACCATCAAAGATGGCGTGCCTGCCAAGGGCATGCCCACCTGGGGTCCGGTGTTGGGTGCCGGCACGGTGAAGAACGTGGTCGCGTACCTGCTCACCGTCCGTAACACGAACGCGCCCGGCAAAGAGCCGCAGGGTGAGCGCTGGACAGGCCCGTGAACCGTGACCACTCACCTCAAGCTGTACGATAAAGCCAGCTCGCTGCGCGCGGACGGTAGTCGCAACTTCGTGCATCCGGCCGACGTCAGCGGCCGCTTCGACCGCGTGCGCAAGCTGGTGTTCGTGCTGCTCATCGGCGTCATGGCCGTGCTGCCGTGGTGGAACATCGGTGGCCACCCCGCGGTGTTCCTGGACATGCCGCACCGCTGCTTCTACTTGTTCGGCGGCACGTTCAACGCCCAGGACGTGTGGCTCATGTTCTTCCTGCTCACGGGCGTGGGCTTCGGGCTCATCGTCACCACTGCGCTCTGGGGCCGGCTGTGGTGCGGCTACGCCTGCCCGCAGACCGTATTCCTAGAGGGCTTGTTTCGACCGATCGAGCGCCTCATCGAAGGCCCGCGCAACGAACGCATACGCCGCAACCAGCAGCAGCTCAGCTGGGACAAGGCGTGGCGCAAAGTGCTCAAGCACGCGCTCTTCATGCTGCTCGCCTTCGCCATCGCCCACATCATCCTGGCGTACTTCGTTTCACTGCCCGGGCTCTACCACATGGTGTTGTCGCGCCCGGCGGAGCATCCGGAAGCCTTCGTGTGGGCAGCCAGTCTCACGCTCCTCTTGTACGTCGACTTCTTCTGGTTCCGCGAGCAGCTGTGTCTGATCATTTGCCCGTACGGTCGGCTGCAATCGGTGCTGGCCGATCACGACACGCTCATCATCGGCTACGACGAGGCTCGTGGTGAACCGCGCGGCAAAGTGGGCGTCACCGGTGCGGGCGCGTGTGTGGACTGCAATCGCTGCGTCGTCGTGTGCCCCACCGGCATCGACATCCGCAACGGCTTACAGATCGACTGCATCGGTTGCGCGCGTTGCATCGACGCCTGCGACGAGGTCATGCACAAGCTCGGCCGGCCGCCGGGCCTCGTGCGGTACGACTCTCAGAACGGCCTGTTGGGCAAAGTCCGCCAGCATTTGCGCCCGCGCGTGGCCCTGTACGCAGTCCTCGGACTGCTCGGCGTCATCGCGCTCTCGATAGCACTCAGTCGCAGCACCGCGTTCGAGGCCAACGTGTTGCGCCTGCGCGATGCGCCACCGTTCGTGGTCGAAAACGGTCGCGTGCGTAACGCCTTCGAAGTTCACCTCGTCAACAAGCGCAACCACAGCACGCTCTTCGAGCTGCGCGCCGGCAGAGCGCACGGTCTGCACTACGTGATCGCCATGCCCCGCATCGCGCTGGCCCCACTCGGCGATCAACGCGTGCCCGTCTTCGTCGACTTCGCAGCGACCGACGTGCACGACGGCGCCAGCGCCAGCCTGGAGCTGCTCGCAGATGGAATCGTGGCGCGCACGCTTCATGCCCCGCTGCTCGCGCCTTCCATCACTCCCTGAGCTCGTGACGGGCACAGGTTGGCACCACGGACGAGCATCGCTATGCTTCGCGCGTCTGGGGTCCCCAGGCACGATGTCCAAGCTCGCTCATCGCCAACTTTCAAATCTGCCACCGGCCTTCGCGCTCGCTGCGGCGCGCATCGATCTCGCCAACGTCTCGCCGGAGATCAACCTGCAGCTCGATCCGGCGCTGTCTGTTCAAGATCTGAAGGTGTCGTATGCCCAAGCCCTGGAAGAAGCACAGCGCTGCGCTGCGCAGTGATCACCGCATCTTCCAGATCGTGGCCGAACACTTCGAGTCACCGCGCACGGGCAAGATGCTCGACGCCACGATCGTGGTGGCCCCCGACTGGGTGAACGTCGTCGCGTTGACCGACGCCGGCCAGTGCGTGTTGGTCCGTCAGTACCGCTTCGGGACCGACCTGGTCACGCTCGAGATCCCGGGAGGCATCATCGACCCGGGCGAAGCGCCCCGCGCTGCGGCCGAGCGCGAGCTGCGCGAGGAGACTGGTTACGCGGCCGAACGCTGGACCCCACTGGGCTCGATAGCCCCGAACCCGGCCTTCGAGCGCAACCGGCTGTACTCGTTCCTCGCCGAAGGCTGCACGCGCGTGGGCGTTCAACAGCAGGACGAGCTCGAGGACATCGAGGTCGTGCTCGTGCCGGAGGCCTCGCTCGACCAGCTCGTGGCGGAAGGCGAGCTGGACCACGCACTGGTCGTCGTGGCGTTGCAGAAGCTGACCCTGCTGCGGCGTGGCCACACGATTCGCTAGTCCGGGTAGGCGCACTACCTAGCTGATCCCCGCCCTGCACAACTTGCGCAACGGCATATACAGGGCAGGTGGGACCATCACCCACAAAAGCTGACGATCGCGCCGGAAATCGAAAAAAGCAGCAATTTCAACGACGGCATGGATGCTGCATAAGGGAGAGCTGTCGCATCGAGCGATTTGAGAAGGAATGGTCATGCTCCGCATAAGGTTTGCCTCTGCTCTCGCTTTCTTGTTGCTCGCGGCCAGCAGCGCATCTGCGAATTTTATCGATTTCCGTACCAACGCCTTCAACACCGCGGATAACAAGACCAGCTTCGGGTACACGAGCTCGGACGGCACCCACCTCAACATCGTGCCGGGGCCCGTGGGCGCCTCCACGCTGTACTGGGACTCGACCGACGGCTTCGGCGTACGCAGCTCCGCCGGCTACGAGACCGACGAGATCGACGGCAGCGAATCGCTGACCGTCAACTTCTCCAAGAACGTCTTCGTCAACAGCTTCATGGCGACCGACCTCTTCAACGAGAGCGGCTACCTGGAGATTGGCTACTACTCGGTCAACGGCGGCACGGCCACCAAGTTCCTGGCCGATGCGTCGCAGGTTCCCAACACCACCAACGGCGTGAAGACCGTCGCAGTCAACGGCTACGCCAACAGCATCACCTTCTCGGCGCCCGGCAAGCTGTGGAACGGTTTCCAGCTCCAGAACCACGAGTTCTCCGTGGCGGGCATCACGGCCAGCGCGGGCCAGGTTCCCGAGCTCGACCCAACGCCCGCATCGAGTGCCATCGCGTTGCTCATCTCGGCGGGTTTCGCGCTGCACGGCCGTCGCCGTCGCACGGTCGGGTGAGCGTCACGGTCCACGCTCACCCCGCTCACCCCGCAGCAAGGCGTGTCGACTCCCCAGTCGGCACGCCTTCTTCGTGTGCGCACCAGAGCCCCGTACCGGCAGCGCTGCACTGCGTTCACTGGCTTGCCCGCAGCGTCGACAGCGCGTGCCGAACGCACGCGAACAGCTCAGCTGCATGAGCAACTGAGCTGTCATTGGCTGGGCCTGTGTAGCGTCCGGCGCGTAACGCGCAGCTTCAGCGCATGCCGAGCTTGGACGCCAGGCGCATCGTCGCGGCCAACGGGCCAGCGCCCAGGCTCGAGAAGGTCTCGAGCAAGCCGGCGACCTGATCCACGAAGCTCGTGAAGTGAGCGATGCGTTCCATGCGGGCGCTGCGACGCTTGTCCGTGCGCACGTGGGTGGCGGACTTGGCTTCGTGGGCCAGCGCGTTGACGGCGCGGACCGAAGCGAGCAAGGGCGTGAACTCACGCCGTGCACGCTCGCGCACCGTCGTCATGAACAACGACCACGGGTCGCGCTCGGCGACGAAGCTTTCTGCGTCGTCGCCGTGGCTGCGCACCACGCCAAGTGAAACCAAGGTCTGCAGGTGCTCCGAGCACTGCTCGAGCTCCATGCTCAGATCGGCCGCGACCTCATGCAGGCCGACAGGGCCGTCCGCGAGGTACAGGGCCGCGTGAACCCGGCCCACGTTGCTCTGCATCCCGAAGCCCTCGGCCAGCCGTCCCCAGTTGTCGATGAACCGATCCTCGATGCTCGGAAACCGCCCCGTGACGGTGTGACTCGGCGGCGTCGAGGGGCTCGTTCTAGAAACCGGGTATACTGCGGAAATCATGTAATCCTGAGGTGCCGGTTGAGGCACAGGCACCTGTTGAGTTAATGCGCCGCGAAAGGCGAGCTGTGATCTACACGAGCAGATTTCTTGCGTCCGCTCAGACTCCGTCGCACCAAGCCGGGCCGGTGCCTTCCGGCCGCTAAGCGGGGATGCTCACGCGGCTGGCGCCGATGCTCACGACCTCTAGGGGGTCGAATTCCGCATGGGCCGGTGCCCCAAAGTAGCGGCCCACGGCTTCGCGGACGCTGGGCATGAGGGTGGTGCCACCCGCCAGCAGCACGGCGTCGATGTCGTTGGCCTGCAGCCCGGCATCTCGCAACACCTGATCGCAGATCAGGAAGGTGCGGGCGACGAAAGGATCGCTCAGGCGCTTGAGCATGTCGCGATCGAGCGCGATGGATTCGGCCGCGGCCGGCGCGCCGGGATCGATCTGCGACAACTCGATGCGCGTCTGTGGGGCGAGACCCAGGCGCATCTTCGCGCGCTCGCACTGCACCACCAGGCGGTCGGCGATCTCCGGGTTGCTGCGCAGATCCCAGCCATGCTGCTCCAGTGTGCGCTGCGCAGCCCACTCCCCGAGCGCGCGGTCGATGTCGTCGCCACCCAGGTAGGGATCGCCGCCGTGCGCGACTACCTTCGCAGGCCGCTGCGACGCATCGAGGATCGCCAGGTCGAAGGTGCCACCACCGAAGTCGTAGACCGCGACGCGTTGATAACGCGTGGGCACGGCGTTCACGTAGGCCATGGCCGTGGCTACGGGTTCGGCGACGGTGACGATGTCGCGCAGTCCAGCCTGTTGTGCAGCGGCGACCGTAGCCTTGCGCGCAGTCTCGTCGAAGGAGGCAGGCACGGCGATCACCGCGTCGCATTGCATGGGATCCAAGCGGTGCTGCGTGATCAGCTTGCCAACGATGTACGCCGCGATGTCGGTCGGGGAGTAGGTGCCGGCGCGGGTCTTGAACGCGCACTGGCCGTTCGCGGTGGCGACGAGATCGAACGGATACTGCTTGCGGAAGGTCGCGGCGTTGTACGAATGCCAGCTCTTGCCCATCAAACGTTTCGCGGAAAATATGGTGTTCTTCGGATCGATCGCGCGCCGCTTCTTGGCCGACGCGCCCACCAGCGTGGCGCCGCTGGGTGGGAAAGCCACCACAGACGGCAAGATCGCGCCGCCTTCGTTCCCGCCCACCAGCGTGACGCCTTCGATGGCGCCGACCGTGTTGGTGGTGCCCAGGTCGATGCCGATGCTGCGCTTCATGGCTCGACGCCCTGCACGTAGCGTTTGATCAGGCTGCGCTCTGCTGCCGCGATGTCTCGCCATTCGATGGCGTAGTGCTGGCGTATCTCGTCGACCGCGAGGCGGACCACGCCGCGCAGCTGCAAGCGCTGCGCAGCGCCTGGCAGGAAGAACTGCAGCGAACCCTCGGTGTCGATCTGCAACTGGCGGGTGCATTCCAGCAACATGCCGTCCTCGCTCACGTTCAAGCAGTTGCCGAGTGTAGCGTCGCGCTCGCCCTCGGCGTTCGGGAAACCTTGGGTTTGCACCAGTGTGTCCAGAGCTGCACGCGGTGAGCGGCGTTGCGCGACCTCGAGCAGGGCGGCGATGGTGTGCAGCAGCTGCTCGGTGTCGACCGGGCAGATGAGGTGGCAATCCGCTGCGGCGTCTACCGCGTCGTCGATGGCGTTTCCGAGCTGCTCCGTAAGCATCACCAGCTTCGGCGCCGTGGCACTGCGCGCGACGCGCAGGCGGTTGCAGAAGTCGGAGACACGGATGCCGGCGAGGTCGGAGCGCAGCACCACGAGTGACGGTCGCCACACGTCGGCCATGGCCAGCGCGGTGTCGGCATCGCTGGCAGTTCGCACGAGGAACGATTCTCGATCGAGAAACGACTCCTTCAGCTCACCGGTGAGCAAGTCGTCGGGCACGAACAACACCCGAGAGAGACCTGAGGAGTGCGATACGGCCATCCGATTCGAGGTTATCACGCAGCGAGGTGCGCAAGTGTGGCGTTCGTCGTGTGCACGTGTGCGTGCACGACTACTTGCGGGGTGAGCACATATTACTGTCCGGGATCTTTGCGGCCCATGTGGCGGATGTCTTTGCCCTTGATCATGAACACGACCTGCTCGGCGAGGTTGGTCGCGTGATCGCCCATGCGCTCGAGGAACTTGGCGATGGATTGCACGTGGATGCCGTCTTGCACCGACTCGGGCTGTTTGCGCATCACCTCGAGCACTTCGCGAAACACAGCCCAGTAGAGCTTGTCGACCTGATCGTCCTGCGCATGCACCTTCTCGGCCTTGTCGACGTCGCGGTCGACGAACGCCTCGATCGCGTCGCGAATCATCATGCGCACCGCGCGCGACATCCGTTCAATCTTGTCCCACGGCCATGGTTGCGGGGCGTCCGGTAGATCGATGGCACGTTCGCAGATGTTCACCGCGAGGTCGCCGATGCGCTCGAGGTCGGTGACCATCTTGAGCGAAAGCGTCACGAAGCGCAGATCCGACGCGAGCGGTTGGCGCTTGGCCAAGATCAACAGACACAGCTCGTCGGACTCTACCTCGAGGCGATTGACCGCGGTGTCGCGCTCGATGGTCTCGCGCGCCAGCTCTTTGTTGGCGTCGAGCGTGGAGCGCACGGCGTTCACGATCATCTGCTCGACGACGCCGGCCATCTTCAGCAGGCGCTCGCGCAGCGACTGTAGTTGCTCTTCGTACTCTCGGTCGGTATGCCCGCGCGTCATCGTCACCCCTTCATCCAAACTTGCCCGTGATGTAGTCCTCGGTGCGTTGGTCGCGCGGTGAGGTGAACAATCGATTGGTCTCGGAGAACTCCACGAGGTCGCCGGACAGCAAGAACGCAGTGTAGTCGGAGACCCGCGCCGCCTGCTGCATGTTGTGCGTGACGATCACGATCGTGTACGTGGCTTTGAGCTCGTGGATCAGATCCTCGATGCGCGAAGTGGCAACCGGGTCGAGCGCCGAGCACGGTTCGTCCATCAGCAACACTTCGGGGGCGACGGCGAGCGAGCGCGCGATGCACAGACGCTGCTGTTGACCGCCCGACAAGCTGAGGCCCGGCGCCGCGAGGCGATCTTTGACCTCTTCCCAGAGTGCCGCACCGTGCAGCGCCTTCTCCACGATCTCGTCGGCCCGCGCGTTGTCGAGCGAGCGCGTCAGCCGCAAACCGGCGAGCACATTGTCGCGCACCGACATGGAAGGGAAGGGGTTGGGCTTCTGGAATACCATGCCCACCCGTCGACGCAGCATCACCGGGTCGACGTCGCGCGCGTACACGTCAGCACCGTCGAGCGTGATCTTGCCCGCGATGCGCGCGCCTTCGGACAGCTCGTGCATGCGGTTGAGGCTACGGATGAGCGTGGACTTGCCGCAGCCGCTTGGCCCGATGATGGCGGTGACCTCGCGCTCGCCGATCTGCATGTCGATGTCCTGCAGCACCTGATGGGTGCCGAACCAGGCACTCACCCGATCGACGCCGAGCTTGGCAGGCGATTGACGCGGCGGCGGGGTAGAGTTGGAAATCATGGCCATGGCTAGGCACGCTTCTTCTGCAGACGATTGCGCAGGTAGATGGCCGCGCCATTGAGCACGAGCATGGTGGCGAGCAACACCACGATGCCCGCGGCGGCGTTCACGACGAATGCGCGCTGCGGCCGCGACACCCAGTTGAAGATCTGAATGGGCAATGCCGTGAACGGCGCGTCCACGCCGTCGGGCACGAAGGTGATGTAGGTGAGGGCGCCGACGACCACGAGCGGCGCGGTCTCACCGATGGCGCGCGCCAGCGCCAAGATGGCGCCAGTGAGAATGCCCGGGTACGCCTGGGGCAACACTACCTGACGAATGGTTTGCCAGCGCGTCGCACCCAGTGCGTACGCCGCTTCGCGCAAGCTCATGGGTACGGTGCGCAGCGCTTCGCGCGACACCATGACGACCATCGGCAGCACCAGCAACGCTAGTGTGCAGGCGCCGGCGAGCACGCTGCGACCCATGTGCAGCGTGCGCACGAATAGGCCAAGGCCGAGCAGGCCGTACACGATGGACGGCACGCCCGCGAGGTTGGCGATGTTGATCTCGATGAGCCGCGACAAGCGCGACTGCTTGCCGTACTCCTCGAGGTGGATCGCCGCGCCGACGCCAAGCGGCAGCGCGATCAGCGCGGTGAGGCCCATGAGCCACAGCGAGCCGACGAGCCCAGGCAGGATGCCGGCGTGATCGGCGTGGCGCGACGGGTAGCTGGTGACGAAGTCCCAGCCGAGGCGTGTCAGACCGCTGCGCGTGACGATCACGAGTAGAAAGAGCAGCACCAGCAGCGGGACGGCGACCGCCGCGATCGTCAACGCGAAGAAGGCGCGCTCTGGCATACGCGAACGCGTGTCGTGATCGCTCACGTCTGCCTCCGGAAGCGTTTGGCCAGCTTGTAGCTCGTCACGTTCATCGCGAGCGTAAGCAAGAACAAGGCGGAGCCGACCACGAAGATGGTGCGGTACTCGAGGGTACCGGCCGGCGTGTCGCCGAGGCTGATCTGCACGATGTAGGCCGTCATGGTCTCCATGGCAGTGCGTGGGTCGAGCGACAGATGGGGCTCTTGCCCGGCTGCGATCGCGACGATCATGGTTTCACCCACGGCCCGCGACACCGCGATGATCACGCTCGCAGCGATGCCGCCCATGGCGGCGGGCACGACCACGCGCAGGATCGTGGGGACCTTCGAGGCACCCAAGGCATAGGCCGCTTCGCGCAGGCTCTTGGGCACGGCGCTCAGCGCATCTTCGGTCAGCGAGGCGATGAGCGGCATGATCATGATGCCCATGACGAGGCCAGCGCTCAGCGCGTTGAAGCCAGCCAAGCCTGGAACGAAGCTCTGCAAGAGCGGCGTGACCACCACCAGTGCAAAGTAGCCGTAGACGATGGTTGGAACGCCGGCCAATACCTCGAGCGCTGGCTTCACCCAGGCGCGTGTGCGCGGCGTGGCCAGCTCGCTCATGAAGATCGCGGCGAGTAAGCCGAGCGGTAATGCCACCAAGATCGCCACGAACGAGGTCACGCAGGTGCCGGCGACTAGCGGCCAGATGCCGAAGTGCTTGTCCGAAAAGAGCGGCGTCCACTGCGTGTCGAAGAGCAGCTTGCCGAGCCCCACTTCACGCAGAAAACCGAAGGTCTCGGCGGCGAGCACGAGCAAGATGCCGAGCGTGGTCAGCACGGTTGCGAGCGCGCACGCGCCCAGCACCAGCTCGACAGCTTGCTCACCACGCGACCTCGCGCGACGCAATTCGGTCTGCGGGAGTGTCGTCGGCATCACGAGGGTCTCATTGCTCGCGGGCAAGAAGCGCCTCCACGGTCACGCCGATCTGCGAACCGCCGGCGCCGCCGAACAATGAGCCGGTGGTGCCCTTCTTGAAGCGCGCCAGTGCAAGCTCGTAGGCCTTCGCGGGCAGAGCGATGTAGTGCGCGTCGTTCACGAGCTTCTCGCCCTTGGTCAGGTAGAACTCTGCGAAAGCCGCCACTTCGGGTCGGCTGGCTGCCGCTTTGTTCACGTAGATGAACAGCGGACGCGACAACGGCTGATAGGTTCCGTCGCGCACGGTGGTCTGCGATGCCGCGATCGGGCCCTTGCCGTTCTTGTCGTCGCCGTCGTCGACGGGCACGGGCTTCAGCTTATCGCGGTTCTCGGTGACGTAGGCCAGACCGAAGAAACCGAGCGCGAGCGGATCGCGCGACACGCCCTGCACGAGCACGTTGTCGTCTTCGCTCGAGGTGTAGTCGCCGCGGCTCTTGTGCTCTTCGCCGTTGATGGCTTTGGTGAAGTAGTCGTAGGTGCCCGAGTCCACGCCTGGGCCGAACAGGTGCACTTCCTTGTCGGGCCAGCCGGTGCGCACGGCGCTCCACTTCATCACTTTGCCTTGTGCTGCGGGCTCCCAGAGGCGCTTGAGCTCGGCGACGGTTATCGACTTCGCCCAGCTGTTGCTGGGGTGCACCACAATCGCGAGTCCGTCGTAGGCGATCGGCAGCTCGATCATTTCGATCTTCGCGGTTGCACAAAGCTCCGCTTCGCTCGGTTTCACCGGGCGCGACGCGCCTGCGATCGCGATCTCGCCGGCGCAGAACTTCTTGAAGCCGCCGCCGGTTCCGGAGACGCCGATGGTGACCTTGGCCTTGTTCGCCTTTTGGAACTCTTCGGCGACGGCCTCGTTGATCGGAAAGACGGTGCTCGAGCCATCGATGGCGATGATCGCCGGCGCGCTGGGCGCGGGGGCGGCGGCAGGGGCCGGCGCGGCGGTCGGTGCGGAGGCCGGTGCTGGCACGGCCGGCGCAGCCGCGGTGGAGTCTGCTGCCGGCCGGCTGCTGCATGCGTAACCGGCGACGCTGAGCAGCAGCGCGGCAGCAAAACGAGTGGTTGTCATGGTTTTGTCGTTCATATTTGCCCGCAAACCTGCCCACGCCGTGTGACAACCACGTGACGCCACAGCAACAAGTTGGAGCAGGCTCAGGCGGCGCGGTGGTTGGATGCGGAGCGTTCGGGCTGCGTCGCGACAGGCAGCGTCACCCAGAAGGTGGAGCCATGCGGCTCGACCGGGTCGACACCCACGGCGCCGTGCATCAAGCCCACCAGGTGCTTGACGATGGACAAGCCGAGGCCCGTTCCGCCGAGCGCACGCGAGCGACCGGCGTCGACCCGATAGAAGCGTTCGAACACGCGAGCTCGATGACGTTCCTGGATGCCGGGGCCGTCGTCGCTGATGGCGATGCGGACTTGTTCCTTCTCGCGCACTGCGGTGATGTCGACGCTGCCGCCGTCGAACGAATACTTGATCGCGTTGTCGAGCAAGTTGACCAGGACCTGGTCGAGCGCTTGGTTGTCGGCATAGGCCGCCAGCTCCGCGTCGACGACGACCTGCACACTCACGCTCTTGTTCTTGGCCGTGCGCTGCAGGGTGTCGACCGCGCGTTGAACCGCTTGCCGCAGCGGGATGTTCTCCAGGCACAACGGGTACGCGCCGCCCTCGATGCGTGCGAGGTCGAGCAGATCGGAGAGCAGGTTCGACAGCCGCTCGGCGTGTCGGTACATGGCTTGGATGAAGGCGCGCGCTTGGGCGGGGTCTTCGAGCGCGCCGCCGTCGAGCAAGGTCTCGGCATTGGCGCGGATGATGCTCACCGGCGTACGCAGCTCGTGAGAGACGTTCGCGACGAGATCGCGGCGCATCAGCTCCATGGTGCGCAGGTCGGTCACGTCATGGAGCACGAGCACCGAGCCGCCCGTCGTTGCGCGCAGCGGTGCGATACGTACGAGCAGATGCCGTGCTGGATCGCCTAGCGCGATCTCGGCGCTCGCCGACGCATCGCGGTTGCGCTCGATGAGCTCGATGAGCTCGGGCGCGCGCACCGCCTCCACGAGCGTCTTGCCTTCTGGAGACTCACTGAGGCCTAGCAGCTGCACCGCTGCCGGGTTGACGATCTCGATGCGATTGCCGGCGTCGAGCGCGACCAGGCCGTCGGTCACGCCGTTGAGCACGGCGTTCAGTCGATCGCGCTCCTTCACCAGCGCTTCGATGGTCTGGGAGCGTTCATCCGCCAGGCGATTGAGCGAGCCCGCAATGTGACCGAGCTCGTCTTCGGACGACACCGGCATGCGGCGCTGCCCCCCGCTCAACACCGCGCGCGCGTTGGTGACCAGCGTGCCGAGCGCGCTTGCGGCCAGGTGCGAGATCAGCGCGCTCATGAGCACCGCGACGAACAAACCGAAGGCCGCCGCCAACAGCAGCAAGCGCCGCTGATGCGCCAGCACATCCTGTCCGGAATCGAGGGCCATGGCCGCACGCACCACGCCGTGTCGCTCGGGCCACGGAACCGCGCCGTAGAGCAGGTCCTTGCCGACCGTGGTGCTGAAGCGCGTCACCACGTCTTCGCGTCCAGACATGGCCGCGATCACTTCGGGCCGGTGGCTGTGGTTCTCTTCGTGCAGCAGACCCTCGGCAGTCAGGGCTGAATCGGCGATGACGGTGCCGTGGTCATCGATGAAGGTGATGCGAGAGTTGGTCGATGCGCCCAGCTGATCCGCCAGCGCGTCGATCTCGGGGTTGGCAGCCCTCTGCCCCGCGCCGCGCGCAGCGTCGAGTGCGTGCGCCGCTGCACGCGCGCTGCGTGCATGCCGCAGCAGCTCGTGTTGCTGCTCACTCTCCTCGAGACGACCAAGCTCACGATCGAGGTACAGCCCGCCTGCGAGGCCCACGACGACGGCCAACCCCAGGAACGCGACGAAAACCTTGCCGCGGACTCCCAGCCTCAAGCGCCCTCCTTGGGTTTGTCGAGGAAGCGATACCCCACGCCGCGCACCGTCTCGATGTAGTCGCCGGCATGGCCGAGCTTCTGACGCAAGCGCTTGACGTGCGTGTCGACCGTTCGTGTCGTGAGCTCGCTCGGCATCTGCCAGACTTCTTCGAGCAGCTGCTCGCGGGTCTGCACGCGGCCCTTGCGATCGAGCAAGGTCGTGAGCAGCTTGAATTCCAGTGCGGTGAGCGTGACTTCGAAGGCACCGACCCACACGCGGTGTGCTTCAGCGTCCACTCGCAGATCGGCGAAGCGGCGTTCGCCGCCGGGTGGCGCGGCGGTTTCGCCGGTGCGGCTGCGGCGCAAGATGGCCCGCACGCGCAGCATGAGCTCGCGCACGCTGAAGGGCTTCACCACGTAGTCGTCGGCGCCGACCTCGAGGCCGATCACGCGATCGATCTCTTCGCCCTTCGCCGTAAGCATGATGATGGGCACATTGCGGGTACGGCTCTCTTGCTTCAAACGTCGGCAGATCTCGGTGCCGGACACATCCGGGAGCATCAGATCCAGCAAGACCAAATCGGGTACAGGGTCTTCGGCGACCGCGCTCAGAGCGGCCTCGCCCGTGGGCGCCACGCGGGTGGCGTGTCCCTCACGCCGGAGATTGAACTCGAGCGTAGCCGCGAGATCCTCTTCGTCTTCGACGATCAGTACGAGTGCCGACATGGGGGTCTTCTCGGGCGCGATGGTAGGCGAGAGGCTACCGATCGCGCAAAGCGTCCTGCGTTTGTGTGACAGCGCGAATCATTGAGCAGCGATGTAGGTCTCCCGGATGGCGTTTGCGTGACAGGCATGGATCAAGGCGGAAAACACCTGCGGCGGGTGCACTGCGCGCCGTGCCCGCTCCGGCGGCGGCCAAGTGGGCGGGCCGATTTCGCCAAGACGTCACCCGTTCTTGCGCATTTCGTAGCAGAGGCGATCGAAAGTACTGCCCATGGAAATCGCCGTCCTGGACCTGGGCTCGACCACGTTCCACCTACAACACTTGCGGGTAGACGAAGCGCAGCGGTTCACCGCCACCCTCGACACCAAGCGCACGCCGCTGCTGGGTGCGCGCGTCTTCGTCGACGGCTTCATCGACCGGCGTGGTTGGCTCGAGAGTCTCGAGGCGGTGTGGGAGCTGCTCTGTGCGTCGCGCGATTGCCGGCCCGACCACACCTGCGTGGTGGCGACGAGCGCGATCCGTAGCGCGAGCAACGGTATCGCACTGGTGCGCGAGATCGAACGGCGTCACCTCGTGAAGGTGCGCGTGCTCGAGCCGCAAGAGGAAGCACAACTCGCGTACCTCGGGCAGACGACGTCTGCAGCGGTGGGTGGCCGGCGCGTCGCCGTGGTCGATCTCGGGGGTGGCTCGGTCGAGCTCGCGGTCGGGGAGGGCACTCGCTGCATTCATGCCGCCAGTCTGCCGATCGGCGCAGTGCGGATGCGCGCACAAGCCAGTGAGCTGGCCTTCGGCCGACAAGCGGCGAGCTTGCTCGCGCTGCGCCTGCGCGAGCCGTTGGTGCCAGCGCTGGCAGCAGTCCGCGAGCTATCTCCTGATGTCGTGGTCTTTTGCTCCGGCAGCGCGCGCGCCGCCCGCAAGTTGCTCATGCGCCACACCGACCAGCCCGGTAAGACCGGGCCCGTGGAGCTGAGCGCGCTGCGCTACCAGCTCGAAGAGCACCTCGGCCTGGCGGACAGCGAGTTGATCGGTCTCGGTGTCGAACCCTTGCGCGCGAACACGGTCTTGGTCGCCGCGACCATCATCGTGCAGATCCTGGATCTACTCGGAGTGACCGACGCGTACGTGTCTGACAAGGGTCTGCGTGACGGCGTCGCTCTCGAGCACTATCGGCACCAGCTGGCACGCGCGAGATCGCGTTCGGCGACATCTTCCGACCGCGTGACCGCGGCAGACGACGCTTCGTGGTTCGTCCGTAGCTGACGCCCCCGGGGTGTACGTGTGGCGCGCTGCGGCCGATTGTGACGCCACGAACATGTCACCTCAGCGCGACGTCGTTGACACGACGGCGGGCGAGCTTGCGCCTCGATGCAACCTGACCGCGCGCTTAGTTCGCATCCGGCCACTCGCTTCGGACCTCACGAACAATCGCACATGCCACACAAAGTTCGCACGGCAGAGCGCTCTCCGTCACACGCGACTCCTACGGTGCGCCCAACCTCGGTCGTAGAAAACACGTCCAGGCTTAAGGAAGGAACAGTGCTCACTATGAACACTCCATTGCACTTGTTTGGCACCCGAGCGGGGACTGCGGCCATGGCCGCAGCGCTTGCGCTCTCGTTGGCAGGGGTGGCGCATGCGCAGGTCGCATGCTCCAGCTTGACCAATCCCGTGTACGTCGGCGGCTCATCAGCCGTGAAGCCGTTCGCAACAGGGGTGGCCAAGGATCTCGCGTCCCTCGCCACGCCGATCACGATCATCTACTCCGGCCTCGGCTCCTGCGTCGGCATC
>JADGRE010000041.1 GCA_017881185.1 Pseudomonadota bacterium
AAGTCCGCGAGCAGCTTCTCTCCGAGCACGCGTTATCGGGACTATGCCATCTCCTCGTCGCTGTTTCACTGGGAGACTCAGTCGATCGCGAGCGTCAGCCGTGAATCCGGCCAACGTTACATCGAGAGCCCAGGCAACGGCTGGAGCTTCTACCTCTTCGTGCGGACGGACCCCGACGCGACCTACGCGTTCGCGGGGCCGGCACGTTACGTTTCGCACCTAGGGGATCGCCCGATCGCGATCACCTGGCAGCTGGAACACACTCTACCCGCGGTGTTGCATCAACGCTACGCAACGTTGGCGCAGGGCTAGCGCTGGAGGCGCTCGACCCCTCACCTGAGCATTCCCACCTGCCGGGGCGTGTCGGGACGGCGGGTCGCTCCCGGGTCGTCACACGACAACACTTGCGGCGAACCATTGGGCCGTCGGCTCGCTCAGTCACGACGTTGAAGCGCTTGGGGTCGGCAGGTCGCTCTCGGGCTCGTTTCGCAGGCGCGATGCGCCTCTTGCGAAGCCGCGGCGGTAGTGCCGAGGACACTCTCGCGAGCCCGAGAGCGAGCTGCCGACCCGAAGCGCCCCGGCAGCGCTCTCCCGCAGCTGCAACGGAAACTCTTGCTCGTGACCCGAGCGTGCGAACAAGCGCGGGCTCACGGGCCTGCGTCAGGCGCGGCGCAGCCACAGCACTGCGCGTTGTCGAACTCCAGCGCCGGGCAACCATGAACGTCGTTGACCGTAGCGAAGTACAGGTCGTACTCCGTCCTCCAGGTTCGGCACTCGGTGAGTGCACGAGCCCACCCGCCACCTGGACCACTGCTGGAACAGCCCGGCAGACCGATCGGGCAGCACACGCCGTCCTTGGGGACCACCAGCTGCAGCACGACCTGCTGCTTGGTGTTGCAGCTCGCGTCGGTGGAGTACTTGAGGGTGATGCGCAGCGTGCCGTGGAACGCGCGCGTTTCGATCACCGGCGCGGGGCTCTTGGCGGTGGTTTCGCCAGCGGGTGCAGGCTTCTGCCCCGTCTTCACATACTCGCGCGCGTAGCCTAGGAAGATCTGCTGTGGCAGGGGGTCGCAGCCGACGACGTCGCAGCCAAGATTGGACGACGGGCGCACGAACACTCCGTCAAGGTAGTAGCCGGGGTTGTTGAAATACGGATAGCGGTCGTCTTGCAGCGGGGCCCACTGGCCAGCGGCAACGTGCTTCTCGACCTGCATGGAGCCGCTGCAGCTCTCGGCGCGCAGGGCTTGGCCGCCCAGCACGTCGACCACTATCTGATCGCCGTCGAGTCGTGCGTGGAAGACGGGGCCGCCAGCGTCCTGCGCGGCATCGCCACCGGCGTCGTGCTTCGGCCCGGCATCGTGGACGCCAGCGTCGTGGTGGACGCCCGCATCGTTGGGCCCGGCGTCGCTGGCGCCGTTGCCGGCAAGGGTCTGCGTTTGCCCGCAGGCGACCAGCAGCACGAGCCAGCAGCTGCGAACGACGCCCAGCCGAGCTGTGCCACTTTGAGTCATGTGGATGCTCATACCGTTGCATTGTGCAAACGGCATACCAACGCATGGAAGACGCACTCACGTACACGCCCCACGCCAGCACCACGCGCCCCTAGATGAGTGCTGAGAGCGCCTGTGAAGCGCTCACCACGCGCACTGAAACACCGCCAATACTTGCCGAGCGATCGACGCCCGGGCTCGCGACGATCTGCAGCGCACGGTCGAGCGAGAGGTAGTGAAGAAACTTGGGAAAGTGGCGCGACGGGGTGGTGTCCGAGAGCTTGGTTTCGACCGCGAGCCACGGACGCTTGTCGCGCGCTACCAGAAGATCGATCTCTTCCTTTTCCTTGTTGCGCAGGTAGTACAGCTCGAAACGACCCTCGCCCGTGTCAGTCCAGTAGTCGCACGCTTTGCGCAAGTGACACGCCACCAGGTTCTCGAAGCGCGCTCCCGGGTCCGAGACCTCCGACCAGTCCCACAGGTACAACTTGCTGTCCTTGCGCAGGGAGCGAGACACCGACTTGGTCCAGGGCTTGAGCTCGAAGCAGTAGAAGAGATCGGAGAGCGCGAGTAGCCAACGCGTCACACTCGGGTGCGAGACCTCGAGGATCTCGCTGAGCGCTTGGCGGCTCAACGTCGAGCCTACGCGCTCGGGTAGCAGCGACGCGAGCATCTCGATCTTGCCGAGCTCCGTGAGGTGCGTGAGGTCGCGCAAGTCTTCGCGAATCACCTGATTGACACGGCTCTGTCGCCACAAGCGCGCGGCGCGCACGCTGGCAGTGAGGAACGGTTCCGGGAAACCACCAAATCGCTCGAGGTCTGCCAAGAGTGTCTGGTGCGCGCCGGCACCGGACGCGCGTCCTTCGAACAGCTCCGCGCGTCGCTCGTCGGGATCCGACGGCAGCTTGCGACGCGCGAGCTCGCCGACCGAGAACGGATGCAGGCGAAACGCATAGTGGCGACCGAGCAGGCTGTCGCTGCCTTTGCGAAACACGTCGAGTCGGGCGCTGCCTGTCACGATGATGTCGCAAGGACGATCCAGCGTGTCGTACAAGCCCTTGAGCGTGCGCTTCCAGCGCGGCGCCTTGTGGATCTCGTCGAGGATCAGGATTGGGGTCGTGCGTCCCGCTTGGGGCTCCGGCAGCGCCGACGCCGGAGATTTGGCCCATGCTCGACGAAACTCGATCTGATCCCAGTTGTAGTAGACACCAGCCTTCCGCTCCGCGAGCAGCATCTTGGCCAGCGTTGTCTTGCCGCACTGCCGCGGTCCCGAGAGCATGGCCATCTTGTGCCCTGGAAAACACAGCTCGCGAACCGCGGAGGCGAGATAGCGCTCCTTCATCCGACCAAAGCACCGCAGGTCGTTGAAATGGTCTAGACCATTTTAACGAGGGTGTTCAGCATGGTCGGATCGCCTGAAAGCCCGGTACGGCCGTGTGCTCACCCGAACGACCCTCAGCTGAGCTCGCACTCGCCGGTCAGCCCGATGCCACCGCAAACGCCGGCGTCGGGGACGCAGCAAGGCTTGCGCGCTCCGAACACACCCGTCATCGTGGGGCAGGTCGCAGGGTTGCAGCTGCCACCTGCATCAGCTGGCGGTGGCAGCGTGCCTGCATCGGTCGCGCACTTGAGCGCGCTCGCGCATTGCGGATCGGCACAGCCCACTTTGCCACTGCACATGGCGTCGACACCCATCGCGCAGGTGGTGGGCGCACGCACACCCGCAACGCGCTACCGACTCGCCGGGCCTTGCGTTAGTGTCGCCGCCTTCGCGGCACTCACCGGAGACCACTGCATGTCCACTCAGGCCCTCACCCTTGGCACCCCGTTCTCTTCCAGCGCCACGCGCGTGCTCTTTTGCGGCGCGGGCGAGCTGGGCAAGGAAGTCGTCATCGAGCTCAAGCGCCTGGGCTGCGAGGTGATCGCAGTGGACCGCTACGCGCACGCCCCCGCCATGCAAGTGGCCGACCGCTCGCACGTCATCGACATGCTCGACGGCGCCGCGCTGCGACGTGTCATCGAGGCCGAGCGCCCGCACCTGGTCGTGCCCGAGATCGAAGCCATCGCCACGGCGGAGCTGCTCGCGCTCGAGGGCGAAGGCTTTCGCGTGATTCCCACGGCGCGCGCGGCACGCCTCACCATGCATCGCGAAGGCATCCGACGCTTGGCCGCCGAAGAGCTGAAGCTGCCGACTTCGCCATACTTCTTCGCCGACCAATACGCCGACTTCGTGCGCGCGGCCGAGCAGCTGGGCTTTCCGTGCGTGGTGAAGCCGGTGATGTCTTCTTCGGGCAAGGGCCAGAGCGTGCTCAAGAGCGCGGCCGACTTGCAGCACGCGTGGGACTACGCCCAAGCTGGTGGTCGCGCCGGTGCAGGTCGCGTCATCATCGAAGGCTTCATCGACTTCGACTACGAGATCACCATGCTCACCGTGCGTCACGCCGCGGGCACGAGCTTCTGCGACCCCATCGGACACCTGCAGATCGCCGGCGATTACCGAGAGTCGTGGCAGCCGCAGCCCATGTCCCCGGCGGCGCTCGCGACCGCGCAGCGCATGGCCGAGACCGTCACGACCGCGCTCGGCGGACACGGCATCTTCGGCGTGGAGCTGTTCGTGAAGGGCGACCAGGTGTGGTTCAGTGAAGTATCGCCGCGCCCGCACGACACGGGCCTGGTCACTTTGATCTCGCAGAACCTGAGCGAGTTCGCGCTGCACGCGCGTGCGATCCTGGGCTTGCCCATTGTCGCGATTCGCCGGCACGGCGTGGCGGCATCGTGCGCGCTGCTGGTCGAGGGCGACTCGGCGAACATGAGCTACTCGAACCTGAGCGAAGCGCTGAGCGCGCCCGACACCGATCTGAAGCTCTTCGGCAAACCCGAGGTGCACGGCTCGCGGCGTCTGGGCGTGGGGCTGGCGCTCGGAGCAAGTGTCGATGATGCGCGTGCGAAAGCGCGAGCGGTCGTGGCCGCAGTGAAGGTTGGGCTCTAGACGCACGCGGCTGCAACGGAGTGAGCTCCACTGCAGCCGCGCGGTCGTCAGGCTTCGTCTACTTCTTCAGGTCGCAGAGCGCGCCGCACTTGGCGACCACGCAATCTACGACGCTGGTTCCGAGCGCGCCAAGGGCCTTCAACGGCTTGGTGCAAGCATCGACCGTGCCGGTGGTGCCCATCTGTGCTGCGCAGATGCAGTCGCCTACCGGGTGCTTGGTAGTCTTGCAGGTCGCGTCTGCGCTGCACGCGTCGTCCTCGGCCCGACACATTCCGTCGTAACAATCCTGGCAAGCCTGGGTACCGAAGGCGCAGGACGAGGCGCCGCTGCCCGCGCTGCCGCTGGTGCCGGCGCTGCCGCTGGCGCCCGCGTTCGCGGTTCCGCCGTCGCGCGCGCCGCCGCTGGTGCCTGCGTTCGCAGCGCCGCCATCGACTGCACCGCTCGTGCCCGCCGTGGCGGAGCTGCCGGCGCTGCCGGTGTTCGTTCTGCCGCCGTCCGCGGCGTTGCTCTTATCCCCAGCCGCGCCGTTCGTTGCGCTGCCGTCAGCCGCGCTGCTGCCAGCAGCACCACCGCCGTCAGCGGCAGACTTGCTGCTCGATTGCGTGGCGGGGCAGCCCGCAACCATCAGACTCAATGCGAACCCAAGAACCAAAGCTTGTGACTTCATCGTTCAGTGACTCCTTATGCGAAGATGCGCCGGGACCCTAGCCTGCTGGCTTCGGGACCGTATAGTGCCGTGCCAGGCAGAACGCCCAGGGTTTCAGGCTTTCGGCGTTACGCATGGCGCATTCGATGCTTATGTTCGGGTCATTGGCTCGTGAGGCTCGCTCCGCGGAGGCGGCCCATCATGAAAACTCGTGTTTCCGGCGCGACATTTGCTCGCCACGTGGCGTTTTGCACCGCGCTTGCGGGGCAGGCGCATGCGTCGGCTCAGATTTCTGCGCAAGCCGCGGAGCAGTACTTCTCGAACGGCGCAGAGCTGATGAGCATGCCGGCTTCCGGGCAGCCAGGCGCAGAGTTCTTCTGGAGCGGTGCCGAGCCCAATGGCGCGGATCGGATGAGCGTGCCGGCAGCGGGGCAGCCCGGTGCGGAGCTCTTCTCCAATGGCGCAGCTGTCATGAGCGTGCCCGCGCCGGGGCAACCGGGTGCGGAGTTCTTCTCCAATGGTGCGGCGGCGACGAGCGTGCCCGGGCCGGGGCAACCGGGCGCAGAGTTCTTCTCCAATGGTGCGGCGGCGACGAGCGTGCCCGGGCCGGGGCAACCGGGCGCAGAGTTCTTCTCCAATGGCGCAGCTGTCATGAGCGTTCCCGCACCGGGGCAACCGGGTGCGGAGTTCTTCTCGAATGGTGCGGCGGCGACGAGTGTGCCAAGGGCGCCGTGGTTTGCTCCGCCTGTGGCAGCGCCCACGACGGCAGAACAACCGGCCGCTGAAGAGCCGCCCAGGGTACTCATCCCGGCTCGCGAACCATCGCTGCCTGCAAGCGTCGAAGTCGACGAACATGCCGGCGCACCACTGCAGACCCAGGCGCCGACGCCTGCCTCCGCAGCGCCGTCGGACGTGTCACCAGACATGCCGCTCGACCTGCTGCCAGCACGCAACGCCGCTGCCTTGCCGCGGGAAGCTAGCGTCGGCAGCGCCGCGATCCGAGTCACCACGCCGAACCCACCACCCGCAGCCGCATTCACCGCGGAAGTTGTCGGCGCAGGCGGCGGCTTCGCGACGCTCTACAAGCTCGCGGGCATGCTCGTGTGGTGCGCGGTCGCATTGACCATCACGCTCGCGATCGCGAGTGCACTGCTCGTCGGGTTGGCACTGATCGGTCGCAAGCTATTTGTGGCCGTGCGTCGCGACGCCCATGTGCCACTACACGGCAGAAGCCGGCACGCGCATTAAACAGGAACGCCTGGACCACGATCCACGTCGCGATCCGCCTGCGCCTTCTCCGGTGCGTGCTCACCTACAGGAGTAGGCTCCGCGCGCTCCTCGAAACCGAAGGCGCCTCGCTCGTGTCTCACGGTCCATGCGTTCCTGTTTAGCGCAACAGCTGGCGCAGCTGCGCGTACTGGACCTCGCTCAATCCGCGCGCGGCACCGTCATGCAAGCGCGCAGCGTGCCCTTGGCGCGATGCAGCAGCACCGCCACGTGTCCCGCCGAGATACCGAGCGAGCTGGCCACGTCTTCGCCGGGCAACTCCTCGAGCATGCGCAGCGTCACCACGGCCTTTTGAATATCGCACAGCTCTTCCACGCAAGCTCGCAAGCGCAGGTATTGCTCGGCTTGCGCCAAGATCGCCTCGGCGTCCGGCGTGTCGAGCGGCAGCACGCTGTCGAGCTCCAGGCTGGCATGCGGTCGCGCGTTGAAGTGACGTCGCCGGCGATTGCGCGCTGCGTTGCGTACGATGCCACCGAGGTAGTCGCCCCACTGCGACGCTGGCACCTGCAACTGCCCGCCTTGCGCCAAGTCGAGCAGCGTGCATAGACCCTCTTGCACGCAATCGACGGCGTCCTCGGCGGATAGGCCTTCAGCGCGCGCCACGGCGCATAGCCGCCCGCGCTCCGCGCGCGCTAGCTCCGAGAGTCGATCCACGAGCTCGTTGGGGTCGGCGCTGGCCATCGAATCAGAAGGTCTCGAGCGTCTCGAATATTACAGACAGTTCGCGTGTAATGCCGGGCCGAACCGGCACCTTGGCTCACAGGAGTCCAAGGTCATGGCAAGCCACTTGTTACACGAGATCAACGAGTTGAATTTCGACACCGAAGTACTCGGCGCTGAGCTCCCCTTCCTGCTGGAATTCGGTGCACGCTGGTGCCCACCTTGCCGGGCCCTCGAGCCCATCGTCGCGGCAGTCGCGCAGGAGCTGCGCGGCAAGCTTCAGGCTGGCAAGGTCGATGGAGAGACCAGCCCTGCGCTGAGCACGCGCTTGCAGGTGCGCGGCTTTCCGACGCTGATCGTCTTCGTCGGCGGCAAGGAGCGCGCACGCGCAGTCGGCATGATGAGTCGCAAACGCGTGCTGGAGTTGGTGGGGGTGGAAGACGCCCACGCCGTCTGCAGGTTAACCTAGCGAACGGCGTGCGAATTACTGCACCAACTGCGTCGAGCAGCGACCGCCGATACAGACCAGTGGCAGGCCGAGGCTCGATGCACAGCAGTCGGCGGTGGCGGTGCATTTGTCGTATTCCGCCGAGCATACGGGTGGCTTGCCGCCGCAGACGTTCTTCTTCAGCTTCGCGTCGCGGGCGCAGTAGCCTCCGCAACATTGATCGCCGCTGTCGCACGTCTTGCCGTCGGTGCGACAAGGCTCGGGCACCCAGTAGCCGCGGCTGTTGCCGGCCAGCAACTCTTGCGCGGGCAAGTAGAACCCCGGGTGACTCGGGTCGACGTTCTTGGTTTGCAGCTCTTGCGACGCGCTCGGTAGGTCGATCGCCGCGACCCAGAGCTTCTTCGGCGTCGGCGTCTGCGTAAGATCATGATCGCGCGGATCGCTCCACGTGGGATCGATGGTTGCGACGTTGCCGTACATGCGACGGCTCGTGAACACGACCCACGCATAGCCGCCCGCTGCGATGGGACTGACGGTCGGTTCGTATTGCAGTGTGGTGTCGTCGTCGTGGTTGTTGGCACCGACTGGCAGGTACTGCGCGCCCTTGTTCTTGCCATTGGCGTGTTCGAGCGGATAAGCCTTGAGCGTTTTGAGATCCACCCACCATAGCTCGCCGCGATTGCCGCGCCAGGTCGAGAGGTAACTGCCGCGATTGGTTCCCGTGGGCAGATCCACCTGGAAGACCAAACGATCTCCCGTGGGCATGAAGCTCGGCCAACCCGGACGCGCGCCGTCTTTGCCTTCGTAGACCAACACAGGCTTGCTGAAGGTCTTGGTCTTCACGGCGAAGTCCATCACGACCAGCTTCGATTCGTTGCCGGCGCCGATCGTGGCGTTGCCCGGTCCCTCGAAGAAAGTGAACGCGACCTTGGTTCCGTCAGGTGAAAACACGGGCATCGCGGCGCGCGTGACGAAGGTCGTCAAGCCCGTGCTCGCCAGCGGCATGCCGGTGGTTGCGTCCAACAGCTTGCTGCCGGCGCTGCCGTTGTTGTTTGCGTTACCCTCCAATGGACCTGCGTTGCCAAGCGCGAGCTTGCCGTCGGGCGATAGGCCCGCCCAGCCCATCACTCCGGACGTGGCTGCCGCGTACGGCGTCTCCGGATAGCCAGTGAGGTTGAGCGCGTACGACGAGCTGTCGAAATACGGATAAGGAATGCCATGCTGCACGATCATGCGCGAGCCGTCGGCCGATATGACGTGACACACGCGACACTGATTGCCATCGCCATCCGAGCCCGCGACCAAGCTGGGCGAAGTGTCGCCGCCGCTGATCGCCAGCGTTGCGCCGCCAAACTTGCCGTCGCCGCCGATCGCCCCGGTGTTGTTCTTCGCCAATTCCGTGCCGTAGGACTGATAGTAGACAGTGCCCTTGAGTGAGCTGCCGGCGATTGGCCAAGTCTCCGTGATCGGACCGAACGCTTTGTTCCCCGTCAGCACTGTCAGCTGCACCTTCAGCGTGGAGCGCGCCGACGAACGGGTTGCGGCATCCCATACCGCTTGAGGAATTGGATGACGCACGAACGGCGCGCCTGCGGTAAGCGCCGCCGGCCGCGCGAAGTAACCCGTGTACGTGTAGTACTGGCTGTCGAGCTGCAGCTTGATGGCATCGGCCGGCGTCGCAGGATCGAAATCCCACTGCAACAGCGGCGCGAGCAAGCCGAGAGGCCAAACCGTTTGATCGTACGGATAGAGCCACGCGAGCTTGGTGCTTGCCGCCGGCTTGGCATCGAGTGCCTTCTTCTGCGCCGCGCTCACAGCGGGACCACCGCCTTCACCGCCGACGCCGCCGCAGCCGCCGACGCCGCAAGCGCCTCCCGCACCGGCGCCGTTGTCGGTGGTCACGAAGCTCACGGTGATGGTTGTGGCGAGCTTGGTCTTGCCGGTATCCGCGGTGATGGTTGCTTGGCCACCGACACTGCCGCTGACGAAGTGACCGGTCTTCGGATCGATGGTGCCAATCTCCGCCCGCGAGATCGACCAGACCGGCATCGCAACGACCCCACCGGCCGTGGCTTTGAAGTTCAGCGACTGCGCTTTGCCGTTCACGACCTTGATCACCGGATCCGTCGGCGTGATCAGCAGCGGCGCGCTGACTCCAGCGTCGGTTACGGTGCCGCCGCTCGACCCAGCGAACGAAGAGTCGCCGGCGTCGTGCATGCTGGCGTCGTGCATGCTGGCGCCGGCGCCGGCAGCTTGGCCTTGCTTTGCGGCGGAGCCAGCGCATGCGCTCGCTACACACCAAACCGCCAGCCATGCACCGAACCACCTGTTGCCTGCGTGTTGCATCGAGACCTCGGCCGCAGTATGTGCCACTTGTGGCCCAGGACGGTCCAGAATCAAGCTGCGCGGCTCGCTGTAGCGGCCCTGTGGCAGAGGTCGCCATCAGCAATTTCGCTTTTCCGAGAAGCACGACCGGCGGTTAGTTCTGCTGGGCGAAGCTGCCGAGCGCGCCTTGCACGCCGATCCGGTCGCCACGCTGCCCGCCCGAAAGCCGCCGCGAACGGGTATTGAGATCGGCTCTAAGGCGCGTAGGCGCCGTAGCCGCTGACCGCCGCGTTCTGGGTGTGAAAGTCGGCGGCCGCGGGGCCCACGAACATCGGCGCCTGAACCACAGACTGACTGATGCAGTTTCCGGCAGCACCCGCGGGCATTGTGCCCTGGACGACGTTGTCGACCAACGTGTACTTGCGCGGGAGGGCGTCGTAGCAACTGTTGAGCACCTGGGTCCCGGCCGCGAGGATGTTGCGTGTGGCACTGGTGTTGGCGCCAGAGCCGGACGAATCGAGGTTCAGCTCCGACTTGCCCGGCGCCGCCGCGGCGGCGCCGTTGCCGAAGAACGTGTTGCTGGTGATGACGACATTTGTGTAAGCGACGTCGACCATGCGTAGGCCCGAGTAGTAGTTACCGTAGATGAGGTTGTGGGTGATCGTCACGTTCGAGATCGTGCCGGTGCCGCCGCCGTTGAGGACGATGCCGTCCTCGTAGTCGGCGTGCCCGTTGTCGTGGATGCGGTTGCGCTCGATGAGCACGTTGGCGAGCGTGCCGAAGGTTCCCTGCTCGGTGTTGAACTGGATGCCGCGCGACGAGTTGAGACGAATCTCGTTGTTGCGAATGACGATGCCGTCGCCGCTAGCCAGATAGACGCCGTGGTCAAGGTGGCCGCCACCCGCGCAGTGACCGAACTTCTCGATCAGAGAATCCTCGACGGCCACGTCCTTGCCGCCGTCGACTTCGACCGCGCCGCCCGCCAGGCCGGTGGCACAATCTCCGGTGAAGGTCACGTGATCGATGCGCTGGTCCGAGCCGGCGAGCAGCGTCAGCGTGTTGAACGAGCCGCTCTGGGTGTAGCCGGTAAGATCGAATGTCATGTTGCTGAGACGGACGTGGCTGACACCGGCGTCGAGTGTGGCGCGTCCGCGGATGACGACACCCGCGCGCGACTGGCCGACAAAGACGCGCCGGGCAGCCGCCGAGGTGCCGCCCTTCTTCACGTATACCGGCAGCGTGGAGCCAGACTGGAGGTAGGTGCCGTCGTGGATCAAGTAACAGGCGTCGGCAGGATCCGCAGCGTGCGAGCCCTCGCCGCGCGACGCGTTCTGGAGATCGGCGACCGTGGTGACGTCGAACTTTGTGGCGCTGGGCGGGCACACGCCGGGACCGTCGGTCCAGACGGCGATCGCAATCGCGCCCGAGGCGCCGCCTGCGTCGGTGCTCCCCGCGGAACCACCGTCGGTGCCGCCCGAGCTTGCGCCGCCGCTGCCGCCCGAGCTTGTGCCACCGCTGCCGCCCGAGCTTGCGCCGCCAGTGCCGCCCGAGCTTGCGCCGCCGGTGCCACTCGCCGTTCCACCGCCAGCTCCGCCGACTGAGCCTCCGTCAATGCCACCCGAGGCGGTCCCGCCTGCGCCGCCGTTGGTCGCCCCGGGGCCTCTGCTGCTCGAACAAGCGCTCAGCAACAGTGTGATGCTGGCCGTGCCTACGAGGACGAGTCTCGTCATTCTGTGCAGACGCGGAGCGTGTTTCATGTGGCGGATTCTAGCGGACACGGGCAGAGGTGTCAGCCGAGCCAAGAAAGGGTCGATGGCAGTCCATGCAGCGACACCGAGCCCGCTCCATGCTCGCACCAAACGAGCTAAGCTGCGAAACCCCAAAACGCGCACCCGTTCGCAGGAGCCCGCATGTCCGACTTCACCGTCAAGTCTGTGTCCGAGTTGGAGTTCTACCAAGGCCCGCACGCGCGCGAAGGCATTCGCTTTCGCTATGCCGGCAAGGCGCTGGGCGTGAGCGCCTGGGGCATGAACGTGCTGGAGATCGCGCCGCACTGCACCAACTACCCCGAGCACGACCACGCCAAGGACGGGCAAGAAGAGGTCTACACCGCGCTCGAAGGCACGGCGACGCTCGTCGTGGGTGGGCAGACGCAGGTGCTGAAGCCGGGTGTGCTCGTGCGCGTGGGACCATCGGTGACGCGCAAGATCATCACCGGCGATTCGGGCGCGACGATTCTTGCGATTGGCGCGACGCCGGGTGCGGTGTACGCGGGGCGCTGAGGCGCGAGCGCAGCAGCTGTCGGAGGTGCGCTGTTGATGCTCACCGCCATCACTACACTTGTCACAGGTCGGCCGGGCGCTGCGGTCCGTACCTGTAACTCTGCGTACCTGTAACTCTGCGCGCCGCGCGCGCTCAGTAAGGCAGTCGACCGGTCGCCGCGAGCAGATCGAGCCGCGCTTGGCGTGCGTTGTCTTCGGCGACCACGGCAGCCGTCTCGGCGTCGCGTGCCTTGCGCTCTGCGTCGACCACTTCGATGTCGCTGGTGGCGCCGGCCTTGTACGCGAGGTTGGCCATCTGCAGCGCGTCCGCTGCCAGCTTCGCAGCCTGCGCTGCAAGCAGCAGGCCTGCATCGGCGCGTTGCAGCACCTCGAACGCCACGCGCACCTCCGACTTGGCCTGGCGCAGCGTCGCCTCCAGTTGCGTTTGATTCTCGGCCACGGCGATCTCGCGCTCGCTCGCGGTCGCGCTGCGCAAGCCACCGTCGTACAACGGCACCGACAAGAGCAGTTGCGCTTGCCAGCCTGTCAGCGGCAGCGTGGGCGAGCGCGGGTTCTGATAGAAGGGTTGCAGCGTTGCCGTGAGCAGCGGCACGTAGTCGGTCCAGCCGTCGTTCACCACGCGCTTGCTCGTCTTCACGCGTTCACTGCCGGCGACCACGTCTGTGCGGCGCGTGGTCGCGTCGGACAGGCCTGGTTCGAGCGCGGGGGCTTCGGGCAGCACGACGGTGTCGGCCACTTCAGCGGGGCCATCGAGGCCGAGCAACACGCCGAGCGCTTCTCTCGCGCGTGCCAGCGACGCACGTGTGTTCTCCAGCTGCGCTTGCGTGGTGGCCACTTCTTGGGCCGCGCGCACGTCGTCGAGGCGATTGCCCACGCCGCCTGCGAAGCGCGTGTGCGCGTAGTCGGCATGCGCGCGCGCATTCTCGAGCGCGCGTTCGTTCACTTCCACCGCGCGGTGCTGCACCACCACCGCGAGGTAGCTGTGAGCCACCGCCACGGCCACCTGGCGTCGCACGTCCTGCGCGCTCAAGCGCGACAACGCTACGTTGTCGGACGCGTGGCTGGTCTGCGCCCAGCGCTGGGCAGAGACCAGAGGCACGCTCAAGAGCAAGCTCGCGCCCAGCTGATTCTGAGCGGACAAGACGCGACCGTTGAGCTGGCGATCGTGGTCGAGGTGCGTGTATGCCGCGTTGCCTACCAAGGTGGGGAATGCGGCCGAACGTGCTTCCTTCACGAGCGCCTCGGCACGGGTGATCTCCGCCATCGCAACACTCACGCGCGGCTCACGCCGCAACGCCACCTCGATGGCTTGTTGCAGGCTGTAGCTGGCGGGCGCACTGGCCGCAACCGGCTCATCCGCTGCCACCTGGCATGGCGCAGCCAACAGCTGCAGCACACAAGCCACGGCCGCGGTACCCACAATGAGCGCCCGCTCAGCTCGCATGCGGCGCCCCCAACGCAACTTCGGCGTCGTCATCGTCGGGCGCGGCGCGCTTGGCGAAACGATCGAGCAAGGTGTAGAGGCACGGCACCAGAAACAGCGTGAACACGGTGGACACCATCAGCCCACCGATGACCGCGCGGGCCAGGGGCAAGTTGGTCTCGCTGCCTTCGCCGATGCCGGCAGCCATGGGAATGAGGCCCACCACCGTGGCGATGGTGGTCATCAAGATAGGGCGCAAGCGCGTACGCCCTGCCTTGACCATGGCTTCGATGAGCGGCTCGCCGCGCGTGCGCAGCACGTTGGCGAAGTCGACCAAGAGCACGCCGTTGGACACCACGATGCCCACCATCATGATGATGCCCATGTAGCTGTTGACGTTGAGCGTGGTGCCCGTGAGGTAGAGTGAGAGGAACACGCCCGAGATGCCCAGCGGCACGCTGAACATGATCACGAGCGGGTCGATGAGCGACTTGAACTGCGACGCCAGCACCATGTACACCAGCGCCAAGGCCATGAGCGCAGCGAACATCAGGCTGCGGAAGGCCTTCTGCTGCTCGATGGTCTGGCCACCGAGGCGTGCGCTGAAGCCGTCGGGCGGCGGAGTCTGGTCGACCACGCGTTGCGCGGCATCGCTGGCGGCGCCCAGGCTCTTGTTCGGCGCGACGTTGGCGGTGACGTGCACGATGCGCTGCAGGTACTTGCGGTCGATGAGCACCGGCCCGCTGCCGCGCTTGATCTGGGCGACCGTCTCGAGCGAGACCATGGCGCCCGAGGGCGTGCGCAGCGCGATGTCGCGCAGGTCGCTCACGTGGCTGCGGTAGTCGTCGCGCATGCGCACGTTGATGAAGTAGGAGTTACCAGTCTTCGGGTCGGTGAAGAGCACCGGGGCGTACTCGCTGTTGCCGTGCAGGCTGGTGAGCACGGTCTGCGCCACGTCTTGCTCCGACAGACCGAGCACGCCCGCTTTTTGGCGATCGACCACCACGTCGAACTCGGGCGAATTCTCCTCGCGCGACATCTGCACGTCGGTGAGCAACGGGCTGCCGTCTTTGTCGGTGACGGCGCGCAGCTTGGCGAGCAAGCGCTTGGAGAAGGCAGAGCCGTCGTCGAGATCGTAACCCAGCACCTCGATGTCGATCGGCGCGGGCGAGCCGAAGTTCAAGATGCGCTTCACGATGCCACCGACGAAGAAGTAGATCTGCGTGCCAGGGAAGCCTTCGCGCACGGCCGCGCGGATCTGCTCGGTGGCCTGCACGTCGGAGATGTCGCGCTTGACGTGCGGCACCAAGTTCACCTGCAAGTTGCCGGTGTGCGAGCCGGTGTTGGTGGTGAAGAGTGCCGTGCGGCCACCCGGCAGGCCGGTGTCGGAGATCATGGTGGTGAACAGACGCTGCTTGCCTGGGCCTGCGCCCAGCACCTTGTCGATGACGTGCTCGAGGCGGTCGGTGACCTGTTCGGTGCGCTCCACACGCGTGCCGATGGGGGTCTTGTAGTTCACGGTGAACTGCGACTCGTCGGTGTCCGGAAAGAACTCGGTGCCGATGCGCGACTTGAGCTGCAGTGAACCCGCGAACGCCGCCATGATCACCACGATGGTGACGATGCGGTGGCGCAAGGTGAAGGCCAACAGGCGCGCGTACACGGCGTCGAGTCCGTCGAGCATGCGCACGATGCTTTTCGACAGCCAACCGCGCTGCGTGTCGTGCTCCGGTCGCATCACGTAGAAGCACAAGAGCGGCGTAACCGTGCGCGAGACGAGAAAGCTCATGCCGAGCGCGAACGAGATCGTCGCCGCCAGCGGCAAGAACAAATAGCGTGCAATGCCCTGCAGGAACAACACCGGCAAGAACACGACCACTGTGGTGATGGTCGAGACCAGGATGGGCATGGCCACTTCTTGCGCGGCCATGAGCACCGCCTGCTTGCGACTCTGCCCCATGCCGAGGTGACGGTGAATGTTCTCCAGCTCGACGATGGAGTCGTCGACCAGGCGGCCCACGCCCAGCGCGAGACCGCCGAGCGTGAACACGTTGAGCGTCTGACCGGTGAAGTACAGCAGCACGAAGGTCGCCACGATGGAGAGCGGAATGGCCACCGCGACGATGGCCGTGGCGCGCAAGCTCACCAGAAAGATGAGGATCACGATCACCGCGAGCAGACCGCCCTGGAAGGCCTCGTGCTGCAGCGCAGCCACGGCCGAGCGGATGTACTGCGACTGGTCGAACGAGACCGCGAGCTTGACGTTCGGCGGGATGCCACGCAGCTTCGGCAGCGCTGCGCGGACGGCGTCGACCACCTCGATGGTGTTGCCGCCGGGTTGCTTGAGCACGCGCAGGTACACGCCGCGCTCGCCGTTGATGCGCACGATCTCGGTTTGATCGGCCTCGCCGTCGATGGCGTCGGCCACATCGGACACGCGCACCGGCGGCACCTGACGAAACCCGGCAGCCGTGGCGCCGGGCCGCAAGATCAAGTCGCCCAGCGGCTGGGCGCGGCTGACCTGCGTGTTGGCGAAGACGTTGTAGTCGCGGTCGTCGGCGCGCAGGCTGCCGCTCGGCAGAAGCAGGTTCGCGCCGCGCACGGCGTTGACCAGATCGAGGATGCCCAGGCCGCGCGCGCGCAACGCATCACGCTTGGCCTGCACCTGAATCTCCCGGATCTTGCCGCCACTGACCGTGGCACTGGCCACGCCGGAGATGCGTTCCAGCTGCGGCTCGATGGTGTTGTAGGCGAGATCGTAGAGCTGCCGCTCGTCAATGCCCGTGCCGGAGACGGCCACTTGCACGACGGGGATGTTGGTGATGTCGAACTTGATGATGAACGGCTGCGCGATGCCGGGTGGCAAGGTATTGAGAATCTGCGAGACGCGCTGCGAGACCTCGAACTGCGCGTTGTCGAGGTTCGTGCCGTAGTTGAACCACACACTGATGACCGAGACGCCTTGCTTCGACAAGCTCTCGACGCGATCGACGCCTGGCGACGCGCTGACGGCGCGTTCGAGGGGCTGGGTGATGGACTTCTCGATGTCGCCGGGCCCAGCGCCGTTGTAGAAAGTCGCCACGCGAATGACCGGCACGGTGATGTCCGGGAATAGATCGACGCTCAAGCGCTGCAACGACACCGAGCCCAAGACGATGGTCATGAGCGACAGCATCAGGATCAACACGGGGTTGCGCAGCGCGAGTCTCGTAAGCCACATCGGTCGATCCGTTCAGTTCTGACCTGAGCCGGTCGGGCGAGCTGTGCTGGCAGGGCGATCGAGCGCAACCTTCAGGCCCGTATAAGGGCTCGTGTCGCGCGTCACGCGCACCTTGGCGTGATCGGCCAGGCCATCGGCACCCGCTGTGACCACGTCTTGACCCGGGCGCAGGCCGGCGGTGACTTCAATCCAAGGACCCGCGTCGACACCCGTTTCGATGGGCGTGCGCAGGACCACGTTATTGTCATGCTCGTGGTCGAGCACAAACACGTACTTCTTCTCGCCGCTGAACTGCACCGCGGAGCTGGGCACCACGGTGGCGCTCGCATGCATGTCGATCTGGATCGACCCGTAGCCATACATGCCCGGACGCAAGCGGCCGCCCGGATTGTCGAGCTGCACTTCGGCCTCGAGCGTGCGCGTGCCCGGATCGAAGGTGGGCGCGATGCGCACGACCTTGCCGGAGAAGCTCTGGCCAGGCAGACCGTCGAGCTCGACGTGCGCATCTTGCCCAAGTTGCACGCGCATGGCGTCGCGCTCGTTGGCTGTGACGAACACGCGCAGGCGATCGATGCGCACGATGGTGAGGATGGCGCCACCACCGGGCGGCCCGACGAGCGCGCCCGGGTCGAGCCGACGCACGGCGACCACGCCATCGAGTGGCGATTCGATGCGCGTCTCACCCAGGCGCACGCCGATCGAGCCGAGCTGTGCTTGCGTGGCTTCGGAAGACGCTTCCGCCGAAGTGACCGCAGCTTCAGCTTGCTGCAGCTCTTGTTGCGACATCACGCCGGTCGGCGCGAGCAGCTTGGCGCGATCGCGGTTGACGCGCGCCAGCGCCAACGACGACTGCGCTTGCGCCAGCGTGCCGCGCGCAGCTGCCAGCTGATCGGGCAAGTCGCTCGGACGCACCAGCGCCAACACCTGACCACGACGCACGCGGTCGCCGCGATCGACCAGTACGGCGTCGACGTAACCGAGCACCTTGGAGCCAACGTCGGACTGCTCGAGCGGACGCAGGTCGACCGGCGCGTGCACCTCCACGGGTACGTCACGCCGCTCGCTGGCGCTGACGATGACCATGGGTGCAGGCCGTGGCTTGGGCGCTGCGGCTTGTGGCGCGCCCGAGCAAGCTTGCATGCTGAGCACGAGCGCGCCGACGGGCCCGAGCGCCAAGTGCCGGATCGTTCTACGAGAAGACATGAAGGTCCGAAAAGCTACCACGATCATTGCGATTCGCAATCATTGCGCATGTGAATCAAAGGGTCTAGTCTGAAGCGCGATGGTAGCCAAACAGGCGCAGCCGTTGGCGGAAGAAATCGGCATGCTCATTGCGCGCAGCCGGCGCCTCATCTGGCAAAACGCCGCGCGAAACCTGGACCGCCACGGGCAAGACGCCGGCGAGTCGCTGTTGTCGTGGCAGATGCTCACGCGTCTGGCGGCCGACGGCCCCGTCACCCAGCGCGCCCTGGCCGACTCCATGGGCCAGCACCCCGCCGGGGTGTGCCGTCTGCTCGACGACCTCGAACAGCGCGGCTTCATCCAGCGCGTGCGCGATACCGCCGACCGGCGCTGCATGCAGGTGCGTCTCACCGGCAAGGGCCGAGCCCGCCACAAGCGGTACCGACCCCACCTGGTCGACGCCGTGCAGCACTCGCTCGAACGGCTCTCGCACGCCGAGCGCAAGCAGCTGCGGGACCTGCTGCGCAAAGTGGCTGACACCGATGCGAAGCAAGGGACGGCCGAAGCGCGCTAAGCTTGCCTGCAGCGTCCGACCTACCGGTCGCGACCACGAGGTGAGCCATCAGTTCTGGACGCTCGCAGTCAGCCCGAGCGGCGAGGTCGTAGGGGACGCGCAACAAGACGGCGCCAAAGGCCCCGACGCCGCCGTGTCGCACTTCGAGCTCAAGCGCGACGCCAAGCGCTACAAGGGACGCGGCGCTCGCAGCTACAACGCCACTGTGCAGGGCAAGGTGCAGCGCTGCAGCATCAGCTACGACGCGTTGCTGGTACGCATCGACTCGTAGCGGTCGTATCCGGCCAGCGCTTCAGTCGCGCAACACGTGACAGTTGTAACCATCCGGGTGCTTCACCAAGTAATCCTGGTGGTAGTCCTCGGCGGCGTAGAACTTGCCGGCGGGCGAGATGTGCGTCACCACCGGACGCTTCCATTTATGGCTGGCGTCGACCTTCTTCTTCACCGCCTCTGCGGTCTTGTGTTGCTCTTCACTGGTGAAGAAGATCGCGGAGCGGTACTGCGTGCCCACGTCGTTCTCTTGGCGGTCGAGCGTGGTCGGGTCGTGCATGCGGAAGAAGTAGCCCAGCAACGCCTCGTAGCTGAGCACTTTCGGGTCGAACACGATGCGCACGGCTTCCGCGTGTCCGGTCAAGCCGCTGGTCACGTCTTCGTAATGCGGGTCGGCCATGAGACCGCCGGTGTAGCCCACCTCGGTCTCGAGCACGCCGGGGATCTTGCGCAGGATGTTCTCCATGCCCCAGAAGCAACCACCGGCGAGGATTGCGGTTTCTCGCGTCAGCTGCGTCTTGGGCTCTGCGCTCGGGTTCGCGTTGGGGAAGAGCTTGGCGAGCTGCGGGTAGCCGGCTTCCACTAGCTTCTCCGCGGGGATGAAGCGCAGCGACGCCGAGTTGATGCAGAAGCGCTGGCCGGTGGGTGCAGGGCCGTCGTCGAAGACGTGTCCCAAGTGCGAGTCGCCGGACTTGGAGCGCACCTCCACCCGACGCATGCCGTGGGCCGTGTCGGTCTTCTCCACCACCTCGGCAACGTCGATGGGTTTGGTGAAGCTCGGCCAGCCGGTGCCCGAGTCGAACTTGTCGAGCGAGCTGAACAAGGGCTCGCCGGTGACCACGTCGACGTAGATGCCCGCCGCGTGGTTGTCCCAGTACGCGTTACGGAACGGTGGCTCGGTGCCGCACTGCTGCGTGACTTCGTACTGCTCGGGCGTCAAGCGCTTCTGGAGCTCTGCGGCGCTGGGCTTCTTGTAGGGGCTATTGGGCATGTTGGCTCCTTTGGACACTGCGGCTTTCTCGGGCGCGGCGGCGGCCGGCTGCGCATGCGCGTGCGTCACAGCCTCTGTAACGCCAAGAGCGGCGACGGCAAGCAGGGTAACGGCGAGAACGCTGCGTTGGTGCATGAGAACCCTCTGGAACGCCACCCGGAACGGAATGGCTCACCGCTAAGGCGTACTGACCCCCGAAAACGTTTCACGCGCAAGCTCTTTCGCGTTAGATGCGTGGGTTCGCATGGTCAGCGCTCGCCCATCGGCTTACAAGCTCGCCAGCATCGGCCTGGTGGCCTGCTCCATGCTGATGCACGAGATCCTGCTGACGCGCATCTGCGCGCTGCGGCTGTACTTTCACTTCGCGTTCCTGGTCATCAGCAACTGCCTCTTGGGCCTGGGTGCGAGCGGCGCCCTGCTCACGCGCTTCCAGGGCACCTTCCGCCGCGACGAGCGCAAGTGGCTGGCGGTGTTCGGCAGCGCCTACTTCGTGTCGCTGGTGGGCACCTACATCGCGCTCCTGCGTTTCACCTTCCCCGCAACGCTCGTGCTCTCCGACCCGAGCAATCTGCTCACGCTCTCGGCGTTCAACCTCACCGGTGCCCTGCCCTTCGTGTTCGGCGGCGTGGTCGTGGGCATGCTGCTCACCTTCAACGTGGAGCACGCGCACCAGCTCTACGCGGTCGATCTCGCGGGCGCCGCCATGGGCTGCATCGCCTGCCCGCTGCTGTTGCCCCGGGTCGGTGCCGGCGGCGTGTTCATCAGCATCTGCTTGCTCGCGCTGTGCGGCTGCGTGGTGCTGTGGCATGAGCGCTGGGGTGGGCGCGTGCTCGCAGCAGGCGCCGTGCTCGGCGCGCTCGGGCTCTACCTCTTGCCTACGCTCGACCAACGCTTCCCCGTGCCGAGCAAGGGCTTCGTCGACCTCGCTCGCAAGGTGGAGAACGAGCGCAAGCTCGGTGCGCCCTACAGCGTGTGGACGAGCAACAGCCGCATCGATCTGGTGCGTGTTCCAAGAGAGTACAGCGCGGGCATCTTCATGCGCGGCACCAACGTCGCCGACTTGCCGCCGCTGCCGGAGATGGCGGGCATCGCGCAAGACGCCTTCGCCGGCACCTCGCTGGTCGACTTCTCCGAGCACCCGAAGGCCGTGAGCATTCTGCGCCGCTCCATGTACTGCGCCGCGTACCGGCTCAAGTCCTACCCCAAGGTGCTGGTCATCGGTCTCGGCGGCGGCAACGACGTCTGGGCCGCATTCGCGAACGGCGTCAGCTCGGTGAAAGCCGTGGAGCTCAACTGGCCCATCGTGGAGATCCACCGCGGCATGATGCGCCGCTACTCACGCTTGCTGGTGGAGAGCAAGAGCACACAGCTGATCGTCGGCGAAGGCCGCAGCATGCTCATGCGCGACCGCGACCAATACGACGTCATCCAGATGACCGGCATCGACACCTGGACCGCGCTCGCTTCCGGTGCATACGTGCTCGCGGAGAACTACCTGTACACGCAGCAAGCCATCGCTTCCATGTATCAGCGCTTGCGTCCGGGCGGCATCCTGCAGATCTCGCGCTTCTCCGCCACCATGGAAGCGCTGCGCCTCCTGTCGAACATGCACGCGGCGTTGCAGTCGCAACACGTGGGCGACATGGAGCACTCGGTGAGCGTGCTCGCCACCGTCGACAGCATGATGGCCGTGCAGCTCAAGAAGGGCAGCTTCACGCCGGAAGAACAAGCCAGCACCGAGCGCTACGCGAAGGAAGCCGGCATCGCCGTGTTGTACCTGCCGGGCCGCGCCACCCCGGGCCTGGTCGACGACTTCATCCGCTCGCCCGACAAGGCCGGGATGATCGACCGCTTCCCGATGAACATCGCGCCGACCGACGACGACCGGCCCTACTTCTTCAACTACACCAAGTGGCAGCACCCGATCGATTCGATGCGCAGCCTGGGCGACATCCCCTCGGTCTCGCAGGGCAACCCGTTCTTCATCTTGAGTCAGCTGCTGATCAGCATCGTGCTCTCGGTGTTGCTGATTGTGGCGCCCACCGTGGGCGTGAGCGGCTTGCCGGCGCGCGGTGCAGGCGGCTACCTGTGGTTCTTCTCGGGCCTCGGCCTCGGCTTCATCTTCATCGAGGTCGCGGTCATCCAGAAGCTCACGCTCTTCCTCGGACAGCCGGTGTACTCGCTCACGGTCACGCTGTTCTCGCTCTTGGTCTTCACCGGCATGGGCAGTCTGATCTTCGGCGGCCGCCTCGCGCGCGACGACAAGCGCATCTGGTGGGTGCCCGCGCTCGTCGCGCTCTATCTCGTGCTGTTCTGTCAGCTGTCACCGCTGCTCGTCACCAAGCTCATCGACTTGCCCATCGCTTCGCGCATCGCGCTCACCGTGGGCATGCTCGCGCCGCTGGGCTGCTTGCTCGGCGTGCCTTTCTCGCACGGGCTGCGCGTGATGGCGCAAGCGCGGCCCGAGCTGAGCCCCTGGGCTTGGGCCATCAACGGCTGCCTCAGCGTGGTCGGCTCCGTGCTCACGGTCATCGTCTCGATGAACTTCGGGTTCCGCGTGGTGCTGTGGGCTGCGGCGGTGGCGTACTTGCTGGCATTCAAGGCGCTGGCGCACGCCAACCGCAAGAACCCGGTCCCGGACTGACGGCGAGCGCGTTCAGCGCATCAGCCGAATGTCGACCTCGCGCTCCACGTACTGCCATTCCTCACTCGCCCGCAGCGCATACACGAGCTCGTCGAAACGCTCGCTGTCTTCCGGCGCGTGCTCGAACCAAGTCACGAAGTCGAAAGGCTCGCCCAGCTCGCGGCAGTGGTAGAGGCGCCGCGCGACCGCGGGCAAATAGCCGAGCCCGAGCGAGATGTGCTTGGAGCGCTCCTGCAAGATCACGCGACGTTCGTCCTGCGCCAGCTCCCACCACGCGGCGCTCTTGCGAATCGGGATCAGCGCGGCGCAAGTGGCCGTGTCGCGTCCGAGCGGCGGCGTCACCGCAGCCAACCCACCCTTCTCGTGCGCAAGCACATAGCGCAGATGCCCGGTGCTACCACGCAGTGCGAAGCGGCAACCGGCAGGCTCCAGCGCCGAAAGCGAGCCCTCTCGCACGTCCAGCCGCGCCACCTGCGGCAGCGCTTCGCCGACGATGGTGTTCATGGCCTCGACGCGCCACAGACCACTGCTACCACCGAAGAACGAGACTGCGACTGGCGACATTCCCGCCACTTAGCACGCTCGCGCCCAGCGCGGCCTGCTCGCCACACGCCATCCCGCCGAATTCACAACTGAGAAACACCTGGCGCAGTCCGTCCCCGCCGTCCCCGCCGCGTGACATCCCCAATCGCGGCACGACGCCAGGCCGCGCCGCCGCTTGACGCAAGTGCCCGCGTCCGCGCTACTGTAAGCTGGCTCCCCATGCGCAGTGCCTTCACGCCCATCCTCATGTGGTCCTTGCTCGCGTGCGTCGTCGCTGGCTGCAGCAACAGCGGCACCACCGCCGCCACGCGGCCCGCCTTCACGCGCGAGCAGCTGATGGACCCGAACACTTGCAAGGGTTGTCACCCCAACCACTACCGCGAGTGGGCCAGCAGCATGCACGCCTACGCTTCGGACGACCCGGTGTTCATCGCCATGAACAAGCGCGGGCAACGCGAGGCCAAGCTGGGCGAGTTCTGCATCAAGTGTCACGCGCCCATGGCCGTGCGCGAGGGCTACACCAAAGACGGCCTGAACATGAAGAACGCGCCCGCATCGCTGCGCGGCGTCACCTGCTACTTCTGTCACAACGCGCAGGAAGTCACCGACACCCACAACAATCCCATCAAGCTCGCCGACGACACCATCATGCGCGGTGGCATCAAGGACCCCAAGCACCCTGGCGTGCATGGTGTGGCGTATTCGAAGCTGCACGACGGCGACCAGCTCGAGTCCTCGAAGCTCTGTGGCAGCTGTCACGACATCGTGACGCCGAGCGGGGTGCACCTCGAGCGCACTTACGCCGAGTGGCAAGCCAGTGTGTTCAACGGGCGTGGCGGTCAGACCTGCAACCGCTGTCACATGGACACTATCCAGAACGCCATCGCGGCCGACGACCCCGAGGTGCAGGTGCCCACGCGCACCGTGCACATGCACTTGTTCCCCGGCGTCGACTCGGCGCTCACGCCGTTCCCCGACGCCAAGGGCCAGAAGGTTCAACAGAAGGCGATCCAGTGTGAGCTGGCCCCGGCTGTGCTCGTGTTCGAGCTGGGCCCACCGGCGCCCAACCAACTGCTCGCCGGCCTGTCGGAGATGCCGGTGCACGCCGTGCTCGAGACCAACGCAGGCCACCGTTTCCCCAGCGGCGCCGCGCACGACCGACGCGCCTGGGTCGAGCTCACCGCCTACGATGCCAACGACAAGATCATCTACCAGAACGGCAACATCCCACCGGGCGCCAAGGTCGAAGAAAAGCCCAGCAGCAACGGCCCCAACCCCTGGGTGTTCCGCGACAAGGTCTACGACAAGAACGGTAAACCAGCGCTGATGTTCTGGGATGCCGTCCCGCAACCTCCCGATCCGAACGCCAGCAACTGCGACACCCTACCCGAGACCAACGCGCAGAACGTGACCATGCATTCTTGCGAGAAGTCGTACGGCAACGTGCCTGCGCGCGACAAGACGGCGCGACTGCGCTTGCAGGTGCACGTGCAACCGGTGGCGCGCGAGGTGCTCGATTCGCTGGTGGCGAGCGGCGATCTCGATCCGGCGTTGGCCGACAAGATGCCCACGCTGACGCTGGAGAACAGCATCCTGGAGTGGACCAGCAAAGACGGCGACAACCCTATCACCTCGGCCGTGCCCAACACCCTGGACTGCCCGAAAGACGTGCAGTGCTTGCTGTATCCGGATCTTCCGAGTTGCAGCAGCTCGAAGTGAGTTAGAGCCGAGCTCAATACCCGTCGGCTCTTAGTTGTTCGGCGCGTTGCACACGAACCACGCGAGCAAGTCCTGCAACTCCTGCACGCTCAGTGGCGTGGCGCCCGGCGGCGGCATCTTGCACGCGTAGACCATGCCAAGCATGTTGCGGCGCTGCGCGTAGACCTTCGTGTAGCTGCTGAAGTCGCGATCGGGATAGGCCACGCCGCCCGGACCGTGACACTGCAGGCAGCGCGTGGCGATGAGCGGCGAGATGTCAGCTGCGTAGCTCGGCGGCTGCGCTGGGCAGCTGGCCGGCAGCTTCTGAGGACAGGCGGCGCCGGTGCCTGCGCCTGCGTCGCCGTCGGTCGCAGCGCCGGCAGAACCGCCACAACCCACGCCCACCACCACCAGCGCAGCTACCACGGCCCGGCAAAGCGAACGCATGATCGCGCGCTGTCCCAAGGCTCGGGTGTGAGGCGTGGCGTGGATCTTTCGCCGAGACAACATCGAAAGTTCTGCATAGTTACGCTGTAAGCGCGGGCGCCACAAGCATGCCTCACGACTCCCAAGCTTGCAGCGGAATGCTCCCGCTCGCGACCGCGCTCGGCTCGACTAAGAGCAGAACCCAAGGCATCCTCATCCCATGATCCACGTACGCAATTCGCTGGCGCGTCCAACTTTGCGCACCTTCGGCGGCCTGCTCGCGACCTGCGCTTGCATACTCGGCGGCTGCCCGGCGGACAAAGCCAAGAGCACAGCCCCAGCCGACGCCGCCGCTGATGGCGGCCTCGATGGTGGCCTCGATGGTGGAGTGGGTTGTGAAGACGACGCGCGCGGCCAAACCTACATGCCTGGCATGTCGCAGATGGGCAAGCTGAGCACGCTGAAGTTCGAGCTGGTGACGAGCGACCCTGGACCACCAGTCAAAGGCAACAACAGCTGGCTCGTGAAGATCAGCGACCCGTCCGGCAACGCCGTGACAGGTGCAACCCTCAGGGTCACGCCCTTCATGCCCGACCACGGCCACGGTACCGCGGTGAAGGCGAAGATCAGCGAGAGCGCCAAAGGCTACACGGTGACGCCGCTTTACCTCTTCATGGGCGGCATCTGGCAAGTGACGATCGACGCCAAGACCGACAAGCTCAGCGACTCCACCGTCTTCAGCTTCTGCATCGGGGGCTGAGCGCGCAGCGCGCTGGCTCACGGGCGTTGTGCCAGTGACAGGCGCATGCCCACGCCGAGCTCGGTGACGCGCAGACCACGCAAGATGCCCACGTCGTTGCCCGTGTACGCGAGCAGGAACGCTTGCAAGTCGAGCCAGCGCATGGGCAGCGCGATGCCGAGGTGCAGCTCGGCGTGGCTCTCACCCGCGACGCCAGCGTTCGAAAGAATGCCAAAGCCCGAAGCCGCCAGCAGCGGCCGTAGCCGCGAGCGGCCCCAGCTGGGGCCGAGCAAGAGTAGGTCGAGCTGGGCGCCGGCGCTGCTGTCGCCACGAAAATTCTGGCAACGACTGCGCGCGCGCGTGCACGACACGACGTAGAGGCGGGCGCGGGCGCCAGCGAAGAGCTGATAGTCTCCCAACGCGTAGCCAGCGCGCAGGCTGAGCGCTGCGTCGTTGAGCGCGAGAAATCCCGCCTTTGAATAGGCGTGCGAGCTTTCGTGATCGCTTTCGTGTTCGAGCACCACGCCCAGGCGATAGCGAGTGGAAACTGTCGACCAGCCCCAGCTCAGCTCGAGCGGAAGACGCGCGCGCCAGTACTGACTCGGCAGTGGCTGCGTGGAATGCCGCGGCTCGTGCAGCTCCACCAGCGGCGCAAGCTCGAGACCCAAGCCGTCGTGCGCACCATCGCCGAACAGCGGTAGCGCAGCGCCCAGCTGCGCACGCACGGAATCGCGGTACAGCATGCCGAACGCGGCGGCGTCGGCATCGGCGGCGAATGCGCGCGCCGGCGTGAGGTCAGGCGCGTGGCGGACGGGCGCGTCCATCGCCAGCGCGTCGTCGTCGTCTTGTGCGGCGACCGGCAAGCTCGGGCCCAGCGCGCTCGACCATAGCGCGCAGCACACCAGCGGCAGCACACAGGATCGCCCCATGGCGCCGAGCGTAGTTCAGCCACCCGGTGCACGCGAGTCCCAGCGCCACGGCAGCGGCGTTCGCAAGTGTCGCAGGCGCAGCGCGGTCACGCCCAGCAACAGCATGAGCGACGCGTAGACTAAGAAGACGGCGAAACCCGAGTCAGAGCACTAGCGAGGCGAGCCCGATCGGCCACGCCATCGGGCGCAGATGCGCTGGCAAGTCCGTCTGGCCGGCACCGGGCATGGGCGCACCGATACCATGCATTTTCGCTGGCGTGGTTCCGGGCCGTATGGGAACCTCCGGCGCCGTGACTGCGGCTTTAGTCCCCACGCCTACCGGTCCACTGGTCATCCCCGCGGCTGCACCCGAAGGTGGCCCGACTGTTCGTCTTTCGCTCATCATTCCGAGCTACAACGAGTCGAACAACATCCCGGTGCTGGTGGCGCAGCTCGAAGGCTTGCTCACGCCGGTGCTGGGCGAGTCCTACGAGCTCATCGTCGTCGACGACGACAGCCCCGACCGCACCTGGGCCGTGGCGCAAGAGCTAGCGCAAAGCCATCCGCGGCTGCGGGTGATGCGCCGTCAAGGCGAGCGTGGCCTGAGCACCGCGGTCATCCGCGGCTGGCAAGCGGCGCGCGGCGAGTACCTCGCGGTGATGGACGCCGACCTGCAACACCCCGCCGAGGTGAACCTCAAGCTACTCGAAGAAATGGAGCGCGGCGCGAGCCTGGCAACCGCCAGTCGTCACGTCGAAGGCGGCGGCGTCAGCGACTGGAGCATGGCGCGGCGCATCTTGTCGCGCGGTGCGCAGCTGCTCGGCTTGCTCATTCTTCCCGAGGTGCTCGGACGCCTGTCCGATCCGATGAGCGGCTACTTCATGGTGCGGCGCGCGGCCCTCGCGGGCAAAGCGCTCGATCCGCTCGGCTACAAGATCCTCATCGAAGTGGTCGCGCGCGGCGACATCCGCTGGATCGGCGAAGCCGGCTACGTGTTTCGCGAGCGCGTCACGGGCGAATCGAAAGTCACCTGGCGCCTGTACGTGCAGTACTTCAAGCACCTCTTGAAGCTGCGCATGTCCATCAACTCGCGCTTCCTGCGTTTTTGCGTGGTGGGCGGCAGCGGCGTGTTCGTGGACATGGGGCTACTCTACCTGCTGAGCGATCCGAGCATGCTCGGCCTCGGCCTGACCCGCAGCAAAGCCATCGCCGCCGAGACCGCCATCATCACCAACTTCATCTTCAACGACCTGTGGACCTTCGGCGATGCGGCGCGCGCACAGCCCGGCGTGCGCGCGCGGCTGCGACGCTTCCTCGGCTTCAACGCCATCTGCCTGATCGGCTTGGGGCTGAACCTGATCTTGCTGAACTTGATGTTCAACCTGGCGCACATTAACCGCTACGTCGCGAACTTGATCGCGATCGGCATCGTCACGGGCTGGAACTACTGGTTGAACAAGAAGCTCAATTGGACGCCGCTGCGTGTCGACACCGACGCGCAGAAAGTGAGCGCGCGAGCGTAGGAAGCCATGTTGGAGCTCTCGCATACAGCGGACAGTGCGGGCCCCCGGCCCAACGCCGTGATCGTGGGTGTGCAGCTGCCCTCCGTCACGAGCGAGGCGTTCGAGGCCTCACTCACGGAGCTGGAGCGCCTCGCCGACACGCTGGGCCTCGCGGTCGTGGGCCGCATCACGCAGAAGCGCTCGGCGTTGGCGCCCGCTTCGGTGCTCGGCGCAGGCAAGCTGAAGCAACTCGGCGAGCTGACTGGTGGCAGCGGTGTGCTGCTTCCCTACTCACCTCCGGGCAAGAAGTCGGCTGACGAAGCAGACGCCGAGCCCGCGCAAGCACCTGACACGCACGACGCGCACGACGCGCACGATGCGCACGATACAGACGACGACGCCAGCAAGCCGCCGCCCGGAACGAAGGCCACGCTGGTGCTGGTCGATCACGAGCTCACGCCCGGACAGATGCGCAACCTCGAGAAGGCCACCGGCGCCGAGGTGCTCGACCGCGCGATGGTTATTCTCTCGATCTTCAAGCGTCACGCACGCACGCGCGAGGCGCGCATGCAGGTGGAGATCGCGCAGCTCAACTACCTGGCTCCGCGCCTGCGCGAAGCCAGCGCCGGTCAGGACCGCCAGCGTGGCGGCGTCGGCGGCAAAGGTGCGGGCGAATCTGCGCTCGAGCTAGACCGCCGCAAGATCCGCGATCGCATCGCCGAGCTACGCAAGGAGCTCGAGCTCGTGCAGCGCGAAGCCGACACGCGCCGCAGCCGCCGCGCCGGGGTGGACACGAGCACCGTCGCGCTGGTGGGCTACACCAACGCGGGCAAGTCTTCGCTGATGCGCGCGCTCACCGGCGACGAGGTCTACGTCGCGGACCGCCTGTTCGCAACCCTCGACACCACCGTGCGCGTGCTCAAGCCGGAGACCCGGCCGCGCATCTTGGTGTCGGACACGGTCGGCTTCATCAAGAAGCTGCCGCACGACTTGGTCGCCTCGTTCCGTTCCACGCTCGAAGAAGCCAAAGACGCGAGCTTGCTCCTGCACCTGGTGGACGCCTCCGATCCCGCATGGCGCGATCAACATCAAGTCACGCGCCAGGTGTTGACCGAGCTGGGCGCCGGCGAGCACCCGACCCTGCTCGTGCTGAACAAGGCCGACCGCCTCACACCCGAGCAACACGCCGCGCTCGCAGCAGAGCTTCCCGACGCCATCATCATGTCGGCCCGCGACAAGGTCGAGGTCGAGCGCCTGTACGCGCGCATCGTGGATTTCTTCGAGCAGAGCATGCAGGAGCACGAGTTTGTGATCGGCTACGACCAGCAACGCCACGTTGCCGTGCTGCACGAGAGCTGCCGCGTGCTCGAAGAGCGCTACGACGAAGCCGGCGCCCACGTGCGCGTGCGTGCCACGCCTGCCGTGCTCGGCCGGCTGCGGCGCGAGCTAGCGCTGGACGGCGAAGCGCGCTAGCCCGCAGCTTTGCCGCGAGCCGGCTCCGACTTTGCTACAATCGAGCCGGCATGCACGTCCCTGACCAGCCCGGTTCCAGTGCGCGTCGGCGCGCACTGCCCAACAGCCTGGCAGTGGCGCTCTTGCTTGGCGCTGCAGTCTTGCCGCAGTTGCCGAGCTTTCGCTATCACTTCAACAGCTACGACGACTACAACTCCATCGTCGAGCTCACGCTCATCCGCAAGCTCGACCTGCAGGCGGTCGTGGAGATCTTCACGCCCACGCCGCGGCCCGATCTGCCCGAGTACATGCCGCTCAAGAACTTGTCGTACGCGGTCGACTACGCACTCTTCGGCGGCTCGGCCAGCGCGTTTCGGCCCCAGCAGTGGCTGTGGTATGCGCTGACCACGCTGCTCTTGTGGGGCTGGCTGCGCGTGTTTCTGGCGCAGCTGTCGGCGGCGGGCCGGCTCGGCTTGCGTGACGGCGCGGCGCCCTGGCTCGCGTTCTTCAGCGCGCTGCTCTACGCGCTTCACCCCGTGCACGCGGAATCGGTGACGTGGCTCTCGGGTCGCAAAGACTTGTTGTCTGGAGCGTTCAGCTGGGCCGCCATGCTGTGCGCGCTGCGCTGGCCTGGCGGGCTGCGACAGAAGACCGGCTGGCTGCTCGGCGCGCTGGGCTGCACGGCGCTGGCGTTGCTCGGCAAGCCCATGGCCGTCAGCTTGCCTGGGCTCTTGCTGCTGCAAGACTTGCTTCTGCACGAGCGTAGCAGCTGGCCAGCTGTGCTGCGGCGCCGCGCAGCGCTATACGTCGGTGCCGCAGCGCTGGTGCTCGGCTTCACGCTGCTCTACGCACATCAGACCGGCGGGCTGCACACAGAGATTCCCCGGGCGTTTCAATGGCGGGTCTACCGCGGGCCGAGCTGGTTGCGCTGGGGACAGCAGCTGGGCGCCTTCCTTGGGTTGTGCGCGACACCGAGCGAGCTCGTCCCGCTGTATCCGCCCACGATCTTCAGCGTGGCACTTTGGAGCGTGCGCGGCGTGGGTGGGCTCTTGCTGCTGACGGCGGCGCTGCTCTATGGCGCGCTCGGCAGCTGGCGGCGCCAGTTGCCGGCGTTCTGCCTGTCGGCCTTCACGCTGTCGCTCTTGCCCATCCTGCTCTTCCCACCCTGGGCGCAGTACGTCGCTGGTCGCTACCTGTATGTGGCGGTGGCGTTTGCGATTCTCGCGCTGGTGTGGCTGCTGTGTTGGCTGCACGAGCGTGCGCAACGCATGGCCCCTGCCGTCGTCGCAGTGGGCGTGCTCATAGCGAGCGTGTGGACCCTGTCGCTGGTCGCGTACAACCGTCTGTGGCGCGACAGCTACACCTTGTGGTCGGCGAGCGCAGAGACTTATCCGCAGGTTGCAGAGTTTGCGCGGCAGGCCGGCTTCGCGGCATTTCTCGAGCAGCGACCGGTCGAAGGCATCGGCTGGCTGTCGCGTTGCGTGCAGCTGTCACCGAATCATCCGGACTGCCTCGCGGAGCTCGGCGCCCGGCTCATGCAGACCCAACCTTCGCAAGCCGAGGCGCTGTTGCGTCGCGCCCTACCCGTGGACGACGGCGGGCGTGCCCACGCACAGCTCGGCATGCTGCTGGCGCGCAGCGGTCGCGCGACCGAGGGCCTCACACTCTACGGCCACTGGCTACAGACACATCAGGCCACCTACAGACAGTGGATGCCGCTGATCGGCCTCGCGTTGCTGGCAAGCCAACCACAGCTGGCATTGACCGCCGCGCGCCGGACGATCGTCGCGATGTCCGTGGAAGACCCAGCGCAGCCAGCGCCCGTTGCCATGCTGCTGCCGATCGCGACCCAGCTGCACGACAGCGCGCTTGCCACCCGACTGCAGGCGGCAGCACACAGTTGCACACGCAGCGATTGCTTTCGCAGTGCCATGCGCTGGTGAGCTGCGCTGCCCCAGCTCCCGATGGTGCCGCACAGATCCCGTCGGCGTGCAGCGCCATGCGCCGCCGAGCATGGACAGTGCCGCCCTGCTCATGAGACGGTATCAGCTTCGCGATGAGGCCACGGGTGTGGGCTTTGTACGCAGGGGGGAGTGGTTCTTCCGCTGCAACACACCGTGGTCGCAGAGAATCTTAAGGAGGCATGACGTGAAACGTATCGGATTGGCTTATGCATTGATGGTAGTTGCTAGCCTGGGCTTGGGCGCTTGCAAGATCGACTCGCAGTCGGCGTCGGGTTCCGACGCGGGCGGCGGCGACGGCAGCACAGGCAACGCGGCGCAGAAGGGCAAGGATGCTGCGACCAGCGGCAATGACGCCGCCACCAGCAGCAAGGATGCCGCCATCAGCGGCAAAGACGCGGCAACCGGCAGCAAGGACGCCGCCACGGCGGACGACGCGAGCACCGGCGACGACGGCGGAACCACGCACATGTTCCATGTGCCGGCCGGCGGCGGAAAGTTCATGTTCACCTCATCGACTGGCATCCCGATGACCTTCGACTTCCCGGCGAGCGCAGCCGGCAAGGACATCACCATCACCGCTGTGGACCCGACCACCGTCACCTTCGCGGCGACCGCGATCCGCGACTCGTTCAGTGATGTGATCGAGCTCGGACCCGCAGGCACCACCTTCGCCACCCCGGTGAAGGTGACGGTCGGCAAGGGCACGCTCATGGTGTACGACTACAGTGATCCGACCAAGCCCGGCGATCCGCTCTTGCTCTCGGCCGACGGCAAGAGCCTGCAGCTCATGCACTTCTCAACCCTCGGCGTCGTCGACCCGGCCATGGCCTGCAATTCGACCAGCGGCTGGATCGACACCGCCCAGGATCAACAGTCCTGCGGCAACAGCGGCAGCGCGACCACGCATCGCAGCTACGGCTGCAAGGCCTACACGTTCTGCTACATCGTCGCGGCCGACTGCTGCGTGGCGCCTGGTAACACGAACACCGGCTGCCAGCTCGGCGACGCGAACCTCAAGCTGACCTACCTGCGTACCGGCAGCAATGGCGGGCAGAACACGTACTGCGACCTGGCCGGTGGCATCGGCTCGGCGCCGTTCGTGCAGAGCCACACACCCGCGAACTTCACCACCGGCGCTGCAGACGAGATCATCACGCTCAACGGCAGCGGCTTCACGGCCACGGGCTCGGTGTTCGTGACGCTCGACCAAGCCATTGCCACCACCTTCGTCAACTCGACCCAGGTGACGGCCATCGTGCCCATGTCGCTCCGCACGGCAGTCGGCACGCTCTCGAACATCGGCTTCGTGAACCAGGCGCCGGCTGCTCAGGCGGCGTGCACCTCGGCCGCTCCCGGCAATTGCGACTGGAACAACCGCAGCAACGTGATCAACGTGCCGATCCAGTGAGCCCGTAGCACAGCTCACACGAAGTACACGACACACACGACGGCCGCCCCGCTGCAACGCTGGGCGGCCGTTGCTCTTGGTGCAGCGCCTCAGCCGCCGAACCCGGCATCTTGATCACCCGTGACGATCGTGTACGGCACGTCGCCCGTCGCGGCCGGCAGGCTCGTGTTCATGTCGATGATGTACTGGTAGTTGATGAGACCGCTCGCGCTATTGCACGAGAACGAGAGAATCACCTGCACGCTCGCGGGCCAGCTACCCTGAGTGACCTGGATGGTCGCGCTCGCCGGTTGCGCCGACGACGTGACCGTCACGGGCAGATTGGCGTTGTTGCTCACCGACTGCAGAAAGGTGCCGTTGGCGTACATGGAATTTGACAGCTGCACACTGAGGGTGACCGAGAAGTTGTCCCACTGCACGTGCGTGGCGGAGGAGGCCTCGTTTGCGAGCTCGCCCGAAGTGGGGCACAGGTACGGCGGCGGCAGCGGGTCGACGACTCCGTAGCCTGCGGTGCCCGCGGTCGTGCCCGCATCTCCCGAGTAGCCGCCAAAGCCACCGGTCCCGCCGAAGCCGGCGATCACGCCCGTCCCTGCGATGCCGGCGTCGCTGCCGCTCACGCCGCCGCTGCCACCCGCACCGCCCGCGCCCGCCTGCGGATTGGGAATACCGCTGCCGGTCTGCGTCGTCCCGCAGGCGGCCGACAAGCTCGCAGCCGCGGCCAGCACGCCGGTGTGGCGTGTCAGCTGCTTCA